>CAADGB010000404.1 GCA_900696455.1 uncultured delta proteobacterium | reverse complement strand
GCGGCCGACACCGCGCCCGCGGATGCCACCGGCACCGAGGACGCCGCGCAGGCGGCGAAGGACGCCAAGCTGGACAAGGTCCTCGACGAGCGGCCGCCCGTTCGCGCGGTCACCTACTACAGGACCGACCGCTACAGCCGGTTTTGCAAGGACGGCGCGATCTATCCGCTCGTCGCCAACTCCCTCGTCACCAGCCTCACCCACGACATCGCCGAGCTCAAGGCGCAGGGTGTGCCGCTCGTCCAGGTGCCGGACGAGACCACCGAGCTCGACCTCGGCGCCAACCAGCCGCACCGTCACCACGGAGTGGTGTGATGCTCAAGCCCGGCCAGGCCAAGAACCTCGCCCCGGCGAAGCCGAAGGGCAAGCTCAAGAAGACCGGCGCGCCGACGTCCGCGCCGACGACGCCACCGGGGCCGCCCAAGGCGCAAGGCGGTCCACCGAAGCCCGTCCTCAAGGCGGGAATGCTCGCGCGGCTCAAGGGCGCGCGCTGACCATCAACCACGAGGGCTGACCGATGACGATGAGCGAAGCCAACTTCACCGAGAGCGAGGAGACCGCGATCCTGCGGTTCCTTCGCTACCCGGATTGGCAGTCGCTCGCGCAGTCGATGCAGCTCGGGTACCCGGCCGCGTCGCAGCCTTTGTTTCTCGTGCGCGATAGTTTCAAGCGCATGACCGGCCCGGCGCGCGCGAAGATCCGCGAGGACCTTGCCGAGCTCGAGCGTATCGAGGCGCAACTCTCGGAGGCGCGATCGCGCTACAAGATGCGTCGCGTCGGCGGTTCGGACTCCGTCGAGTTCAACTCGAAGGAGGAACGCCAGCTCCTCATCGCCGACCTCAAGCTGTGGACGCAACGCCTCGCCGACGATCTCGGCGTGGTGGTCAATCCGTACTCGCAGGGTGCGTACGAGGGCATCGGCGGAGGTATCAACGCGAAGGTCTCCTCGTAACCAAGGACGCTCACCATGCAGCTCTCCGTCGCAGTTCGTAACGGCCGCCTCGACTCGATCGAGACGGTCATCGGTGCCAGCCCCACCCTCGAGATCCGTTCCGGTGCAGCCCCGGCCAACTGCGCCGCGGCCGACACGGGCACGCTCCTCGCGTCCATGGCGCTCCCCGCGGACTGGATGGCGGCGGCGGCGGGCGCGAAGGCGAAGTCGGGCACGTGGGAGGACCTCGCCGCGGACGCGGCCGGCGTGGCCGGTCACTTCCGCATCAAGGCCGGTGCCACGTGCCACATCCAGGGTTCGGTCACGGCGAGCGGCGGAGGCGGCGATCTCCAGCTCGTCAACACGAACATCGCGGTGGGCCAGTCGGTGACGATCACGGCCTTCACCATCACCGACGGCAACGCCTGATCGGAGAGCGCCGGGCGCGCTGAGTCCCGGCGCGCGCGCCCATGGCCGACCACATCATCGCCAGGAACATCGTCGTCAGGGACGTGCTCTCGTCGGGCACGCCCTTTCAGGCGATCACGACGGCGGTGGTCGATCCGGCCGCGGCTCCGGTGTCAATCGTCGCCGGCACGACGACGGACAACGACTGCGCCGTGTTCGGCCTTTCAGGCGGCGCACTCGACACGGCGTCCTTTGTCGGCTCGTCGAGCTGGACGAACGCGGCGCTCACCGGCATGTCGTTCGCCTGGTGGATGCAGGGAACGTTCGGTGTCGGCGGTGGTTTCTTCTCGGGATCGGGAAACAAGGTCACCGCTGGCAACTGCGGGACGTTCGGGTCGAATTGGGACGGAGGCGCAACGAAGCAAGCGAACATCTCGTTCGCGCTTCGCAGCAACGGCGGCTCGCTTCCGTCGACGTACGGCGTGGGCACGATTGCCGAGGGAGCGGACAACGTCGTCGTCGACCTCGGCATCTACGGGACCGACGGGACGTTCTACAGCCTTCTCGTCGCGCAGACGGCCAACGAGGAACTCGAGACGCCGGCCGGCTGGACGCTGATCGCGAGTGTCGGTGTCGGTACGCCAGCCGCGGCCGGTAGTGTCCGGCTCACGGTGTTCGGTCGCCGCATGGTTGGCGGAGAGTCGAACCCGACGCTCACCTACGCCGCGGCCGGCACCGACGGCACGCTCAACGTCACCCTCGACGACGCCACCGTTGCGGCGACCGGCGACGATCCGATCACCGGCGACCTGACGGTAACGCTCGATGCTGCGACCCTGGCGGCGACCGGCGACGTCCCGATCGTTGCAACGCTCGATGTCGTCCTCGACGATGCAACGCTCGACGCCGATGGAGAGGTCGTCACCACGGGAACGCTCACCATCACGCTCGAGGATGCGACCGTCGCCGGCGCTGGCGACCTGCCGATCGTCGGTACGCTCGAGATCACGCTCGACGACGCCGCCCTCGTCGCCGGCGGAGGCGGCGAGCCGATCGAGGGCGAGCTCGCGGTCACCCTCGAAGACGCCACGCTGGCCGGCGACGGCGACGCGACGATCACGGGGACCGCGACGATCACGCTCGCACCGGCGGCCCTGGCCGCGGCCGGTACGTCGCCGATCACGGGCGGCCTGACGGTCACGCTCGCCGACGCGACCCTCGCAGCGGCGGCTGTGGGCGACGGCACCACCGGCGAGCTCACCGTGACCCTGGCGGATGCGACGCTCACCGGAGAGATCCGGCTCGACCTGCCGGCGATCTTTCGCGTGCCGATCGCGGTTCCGCCGCGGCGAGCTCACGAGCGAGCGCCGCGCCAGCCGCGGCCGGGTCAGACCCCCGACCTCGATCGACGCCTCCATCGCGCGCCGGCGAACACGATCGCCTCGTGTTCGGCCGCCATGATGGACGAGGCGCGCCAGGCGCTCGGCGACGCCGGCCTCCGCACCTACGAAGTGTGGTCGATCGTCGTGCGGTGGAGCGGCGGCGAACGTCACCGCGGCGAGCCGCGCGTGATCTCCGAGCTGCCGTTCCTGCCGACGCCTAAGGTGAAGAACATCTCGTCGGTGAACAGGGAGCTTCGCGCGGCCGGTCAGGTCTCGCGCGGCGAGGTCGTGCTCGAGGGCTTGTCGCCGCGGTACACCGTCGACAACATCAGCGTCCTGTTCCCCGGCCAGCTCCAGCCGGGCGACGAGCACTACATCGAGGTGCGCGGCGACGCACGCGACGGCGAAGCGATCCAGCGCCAGCCCTACGTCGCGAGCGGCACGCCCGAGCGGCGCGCGTTCGACTGGACGGTCCGGTTGACGAAGCAGGACGAGGCCCGCACCCGCGTCGGAGGTCAGCCCCGATGAGGAAGCGCATCGGTCTCACCGCGTTCGCGCGTCGCGTTGCCAACCTCGGTCCCGAGCTGGAGGAGACGGTCGGCCTCGGTCTCCAGGACGCCGGCATCGAGCTCAAGCGCGAGGTCGTGCGCGAGATCGACCGCGCCAAGCCGTTCCCGGCCGTCGATCAGGGGCTGCTGCGTGCGAGCGTATCCATGCGCACGACGAAGCGCACCGTGGTCATCGGCGTCGACGCACCGCACGCCGACGCCATCGAGAACGGGACCAGGCCGTTCTTCCCGCCGATCGAGCCGCTCATCGGATGGGTGAAGCGCAAGGGGTTCGCTACCGGCCGCGATCGTCGTGGCCGGTTCGCGAACCGCGAGGCGCAGGCGCGATCGATCGCGTACGCCGTCCAGCAGAAGATCGGCCGCGACGGCATCGAGCCGCGGCACTACATGCGCAAGGCGTGGGCGCGCTTCCGGGCGCGCAAGGTCGCCGAGCGGTGCATCGCGCGCCGGCTTGAGGCGCTTGCGCGGAGGGGACGCAAGTGACGTTCGGTCGACCCATCTTCCACACGCTCGAGAACAAGCCTGCCGTCGTCGCGACGATCGGGCCTCGTGACGCGATCGCGGAGACCCTCGCCGAGTACCTGCGATGCGCGGTGTTTCGCGTATGGGGCAAGGATGCGCCCGACCGGACGTTCGCGCTCCAGGCGATCCACATGAAGTGGCCCGACGCCGGTAAGGCGCTCGAGTACCCCGCGGCTTCGATCGTCGAGCAGACCGACACGTTCCACGAGGCCTTGTTCGTTCCGTTCCCGCTCGAGGACACGCTCGGCGTCTACGACTGCATGGTAGTCGCGACGCCGGATCCGCAGTTGCCGCGGACCGTCCTGTGGAAGACGGCGGAGGCATCCGTCGAGTTCCAGCTCGACTTCTGGTGCTCGAACGATCCCGATCGCCAGGCGATCGAGGCGCAGCTCGGGTACCTGTTCAACCCGGGCCAGGAGCGGACGGGGGTTCTCTTGGGAGGGCACCCGCGCTACTATGCGCGCGAGGTCCGGGCAACCCTGCTTTCACATCGTCAGATCGACATCGAAGACTCCGTGTATCCGAATGAACGGCGGCTCCAGTGCGCGGTGCGCTGCGAAGTCGACGTGGTTGACCTTCGCCTCGCCGTCCTCCTCAGCCCGGAGGCCACGGTTGAAGTCACAGACCCCAGCGACCCAGGAGACGCACCATGACTGCCTTCATCCGTCGGTTTCTCGCCACGCCCACCATCGAGCAGCTCACCCGCATCGAGCAGATCGCGATCGTCGACGCGACGCCGCGATCGCCGGTCACCGGAGTCGGTACCGGGATGCTCATGCTCGTCGGCGAGTTCGAGGACGGTCCCTTCAACGAACCCACCGAGGTCTTCGGTGAGAACGACGAGGCGACCAAGTTCGGCGGGTTCGGGTACAAGTACGGCTCGCTCGTCTCGCAGAACCCGTGCGCACGCGTTCACCTCGGCGAGAACTGGAACGGCAACGCCTTCATCCAGGCGAAGTTTCTCCGTCCGCCGCGCAAGGTGTGCGTCCGCGTCGACACGCGTGTGGGCAACGTCCAGCTCCGCCCGCTGGCCTCGCTGCGCACGGCGCTCGGTCCGTTCGCGCTCGCGGTCGGTCAGCAGCTCACCGTCGCGCCCGACGGCGGCGCGGGCGTCACCACGACGGCGATCGCGGCGACGGCGGCGACGCGCGACGGCATCGCGTTCCCCGGCGCGGGCAACAACTCGGAGTTCGTCGGCGGCGAGCAGATCGGCATCACGATCGACGACAACCCCGAGGTCATCGTCACGTTCCAGGCGGCCGATCAGACCGCCGCGCAGGTTGCGGCCCGGATCAACGGGTTCATCGGCTACGCCGGCGCGTCGACGATCCTCGCGGGTACCGGCGTCCGCATTGCCGGCGTCGTCCTGGGGACGAGCGGCGAGGTCACGCTGCGCAACGTGTCGGGAACGCCGCTGACCAACATCGGTCACACCGCCGGCTCGACCGCGGGAACCGGCAACGTGGCCAACCTCGCGGCCGTCACCGCGGCCGAGGTCGCCGCGCTGGTGAACGCCCTGGCCGGTGTCGACGCGATCGTGGATGCGGACGGCCGCGTGGTCGTCTACAGCCCGACCGTCGCCACGGGCTCGATCAACGTCACCGCCGGCGCGATGGCCACCGCGCTCGGCCTCCTCGCCGGGACCACCGTGGTCGCCAACGTCGGCGAGGCCGCGGTCATCCCCGCCGGCACGCGCGTTCGCACCGCCGGCGGCGCGGAGTGGGTGGTGATGCAGACGATCAGCGTTCCGGCCGGCACCGTCGCGAACCCGAACCCGGCGTTCTACTCGGCGCCGATCCGCCCGGCACTCGACAACGGGACGGCGCTGGCGGCCGTCGCCGGCACGATCACCACCCTCGTCGACATCCCGCGCGGACGCATGTTCTCGGTGACGAACGCCGACAACGTGTCGGCGGCCCTGTCCGAGTCGGCGATCGACCTCGCCTACGAGGCCGCGTTCGCCGCGACGGTCGACACCACGAAGGTCACCCGCGAGGCGTCGGTGTCGCTGTCGGCGCGGCGCTCCACCGTCGTCAACCGCGCCGGTCGCACGAACGCGATCACCGCGTCGGCCGAGGGCAACTTCGGCCGCAAGTTCCACGCGCGCATCGCGTTCGGCCGCACGCAGTCGCAGGCGATCGCCGACGTCGCCGACGCCACGCAGTTCGCCTCCGATCGCGTGTTCTGCACCTACCTCGGCATGGCGATCCGCGTGCCCGAGATCGCGGTGCTCGGCTCGGCCGGCGGCACGGGCTTCACCGACGACGGCGTGGTCCTGGTCGGCGCCAACGGCGCGCTCGCGTACATCAACGCGGCGCTCCCCCCGGAAGAGAACCCGGGGCAGGACACCGGCCTCCTGTCGTTCGTCCTCGGGCTCGAGGGCGTCATCCCGACCGGCGCGACGTCGCCCCAGCAGCTCACGCTCGAGAGCTACGAGGCGTTCAAGGCGGCCGGCCTGTGCGTGCCGCGTGTCGATCAGCGCGCCGTGGTGGCCTTCCAGTCGGAGGTGACCACGTCGCAGGAGGACGGCCGGAAGACGCAGAAGCGGCGCAAGATGGCCGACTTCATCCAGGACACCATCGCGATCCTGCTCCTGCCGTACTCGAAGAAGCTCGCCACGGAGGCGCGCGAGGCGGGCATCGACTCGAAGCTCAACGCGCTCCTGCGCGGGCTGGAGTCGAAGAACGATCCCGACCGCGCGCGCATCCGCACGCAGAAGATGACCAACACGACGGCGCAGAACCCGACGTTCGCCGACCGCGGCATCTCGTCGCGCAAGGTCCAGGTCGGCCTGCTCAACTCGCTCGACACCTTCCTGGTGGAGACCGAGATCGGCGAGGGCGTCGTCATCACCCGCGACTCGTGACGGCGCTCGTCACCATCGCTGATCAACAGGACCACCGAGGAGAGACACCATGAGCGTTCGAGTCAAGGGACAGGAAACCCAGGTCGTCGTCACCGGCGCGGACGGCGTCGAGACGTCGGTGGCCGACGTCAAGTCGGCCGAGTTCACCTTCGAGCGGGACATCCTGTCCGAGGGCTACCTCGGGCAGACCACCGAGCAGAAGGACGACATCTTCAAGGGCCTCACCGGCAAGATCGAGTTCCACGTCCGCAACGCGGAGGTGCTGGACCTGATCTTCCGCATCAACGAGGTCACCCGTCGTCGCCTCGTCGGCGAGCAGTTCGAGATCAGCACCACGTTCAACTTCCCCGACGGCCAGCGCCGTCGCGTCATCGTGCCCGACGCCAAGTTCGGATCGATCCCGATCCAGGCGCCGAGCCGTGACGACTTCGTGTCGGTGTCGTTCGACTTTGCGGCCGACGACGGCGACATCCTCGCGGCCTAAGCCGCACACCACGCAACCGGACCGAGCAAGGAAAGGACCGACTGACCATGACCACCGACTCCGCATCCCCTGACGCCGTCTTCCCGGGTGACTCCCCGCCTGTCCTCGTCGACACGAAGGAGGAGACGTTCGACCCCGGCGCGCTCGACGCCTTCCTCGCGAAGGTGTCGTCGAAGGCATCGGAGGGCGGGAGCGGCAAGAGCATCCGCCGGCGCATCGCGCACGTCACGCTCTACCCGGACATGTGCGAGCCCGGCCTGTTCGACGCGCCGTTCAAGCTGACGATCGAGGGCCTGTCGGCTCCGCAGGAGCTCGACGCGCTCAAGGAGGCGGCCGACGGTCTCTCCATGGGTCTCGCGATGGCGCGGCGCTCGATCCGTCGCATGAACGAGAAGCCGATCAAGTCGTCGGTGCTCCCCGTCCTGTGGGAGGGGCTCGGGTTCGCCGGACGCATCGCCGTCATGAACTGCTACCTCAAGTACTGCACGGGGGCGTCGGCGGCGAGCCTGGGAAAGTCGCTCGGCGTGGAGATCGAGTAGACCTTCGACCGATCGTTCTCTGCGCCTGGCTCCACGCCGTCGTCACCGCCAACGCCGTCACCGACGTCGAGACCGCGATCGACGACATCTTCTTCCGCCTCGCCTTCGTCACGCGGTACTCGTCGACCACCCTAACCGAAGCGGAGGAGATGGACGTCGACTACGCGGCCCGGTTCATGGGCCAGCTCGCCAAGCTCATCCGAGAAGAAAACACCCCGCGAAAGGCGTAGAGTCGAGCCATGGCCGCCGAGGAATACGAAGTTGATGCCCGGCTGGAGTTCAACTCCCCGAAGGTCATCAGCGCCCTCGACAAGATCGCGGGCCAGCTCCGCGGCATGTCCGAGCGTCTCCGCGGCGTCAACATCGGGTTCAAGGGCATCCTCGGCTCGGCGATCGCCCTCGGCGCCACGTACTTCTCGATCAACGCCATCACGCGCGGGATCACCGGGTTCGGCAAGTCGGTCATGTCGGCCAACGCCGACGTCGAAAGCATGTCGCTGTCGCTGGCGACGGTGTACTCCGCCGTCGAGAAGATCAGCTTCAAGGACGCGATTTCCGACGCAGGCATCCTGTTCGACAAGCTCCGTATCCTCGCGATCGAGTCGCCGTCGACGACGACGGAGCTGATGAACATCTTCCAGGGCATCTATGGCCCGCTGCGTCGCGGCGGCCTGACGATGAACGAGCTCCTGGAGACGACGAAGAACACGGCCATCGCCGCGGCGGCGCTCGGCGTTGATTTCGAGCAGGCGCAGCGCGACATCTCCATGATGGCGCGTGGCACGGCGGGGCTTGAGGTGAAGACGTTCTCGTTGCTCCGCTCGATGGGCCTCATCAAGGAGACGACCGAGGAATGGAACAAGCTCGCCCCCGACAAGCGCGCCAAGAAGATCATGGACGTCATGGCGCAGATGGGCGGCGAGGCGGGCGAGGCGTACGGACGCACGTGGAAGGGTCTGACGTCGACGTTCAAGGACATCATGGACTCGTTCAAGCGCGCGTTCGGCACGGCGGTGTTCGAGCGGATGCGTGCAACGCTCGAGCGGATCAATAAGTACCTCCTCGAGAACCGCGAGCTCATCGAGTCGAACCTCCGCCGGCTCGGCGAACGCGTCGGCGAGGCATTCGACCGCCTGATCAACCGCGGCGCGGTGCTCTACGCGAACGCCACCGCCAACATCGATGCGATCCGCGCCAAGCTCGAACACATGATCGAGCGCTACCACGAGTTGAAGCCGATCATCACGCAGGCGGCGAAGGTCGCCGCGGTGATGTCGGCCGCGTCGTTCGCGATCGGCACCGTCGCGCCGATCGTCGGCGGCCTGGTGTCGGCGCTCTCGTTCATCCCGACGCTGGTGAGCGGGATTATGTCGTTCGCGGGTATGTTGTCGGCGGCCTTCGGTCCGATCGTCGCCGCGTTCGAGATGTTCTCGTTGACCGTATCCACCGCCGGTTTCGGCGGCGCGATGCTGGCTCTCGGAGAGATCGTGCTCGCCGCGGTCGCGCCGTTCGCGCTCGTGATCGCCGTCATCGCGGCTCTCGTCGCGGGCTTCCTCAAGTTCAAGGACACGATCATCTCGATGGCGCGACCGCTCGTCGACTCGTTCAAGATGATCGGCAAGCAGCTCTACGACATCTTCCGCGACCTGTGGCTGGCGGTGAAGCCGGTGCTCGAAGTGCTCGGCGGCGCGCTCATCATGCAGGTCATCGCGCAGCTCCGCATGATGGCGTGGGTGCTCAACAACATCCTCTTGCCGCCGATCCGGCTCGTCGCCGGCATCCTGCGTTGGGTCGGCGAGGAGATCATCGGGCCGATCTTCGAGCTCCTCGGCGTGGCCATGAAGAAGGCCGTGGAGGGGTTCGAGTGGGTGGCGAGCAAGATTTCGGCGCTCGGCGAAGCGATCCAGAAGGTCGTCGACTGGATCCTCGACAAGATCAACGCGGTCGGCGACCTGGCCGGCGACGCATGGGACGCTATCGCCGGCCCCGAACGAGGCACCGCCGCGAGCCAGAAGGAACTCGGCCGCATCCTCGCCGAGGACACCCGCCAGCGGCGCGCGGCGTTCGCGGCGCAGATGATGGACGAGGTGACTAAGGCGAACGCGCGCATCAACAAGGACGTCGCGGAGGCCGTCGCCAAGGCGAAGCGCGAGGAGCGCGAGAAGGATCTCCTCAACCCCAAGGACCGGCCTAAGGTGGTCAACGACTTCCGCGGCTCCAAGATCGAAGTCCACCAGGACTTCCGCAACGCGGATCCGGATCGAGTGTGGATCCAGCTCCGCAGCGCCCTCGAGCGCGAGGCACTCCAGCGCACGCAGTCGGGGTTCGTCGCCCCGCTCACCCGGTGAATCATGGCGGCCGAGGCTTTCATCATCCGCGAGCTGACTGGATCCAAGCGTGAGATCCGGTTGCTCGATCGCGCGCTCCCCTACCAGGGCGTGGCGTTCCCGCGCGAGCAACACGTTGTACAGCGGTGGTACCCGGGCAACCCGTCGGCGACGATCCAGGTGCTGGGGCCGCGCGTCGGCGACGTCGAGCTGACGGGGAAGTGGAAGGCACGCTTCCTCCTCCGCGGCGGCATGGTGCAGGCGTCGGGGTTCGTGTCGATCGGTCCCGACGGCGCGGTCTCGGCCGAGACCCTCGTGGCCGCGTTCGACTCGATCGTGAGCAGCGGCAACCAGCTCGAGGTCCGCTGGGGACCGGAGGTCCGGCGCGGCGTCATGACGTCGTTCGTGCCGACCTACGACCGTCCCGAGGACATCGACTGGACGGCGAAGTTCACGTGGAGCCAGAAGGGCACGCGCCAGCCGACGCGCGCCGCGATCGCGAGCGACATGACGAACGACGTGCGCGCCGCGCTCGACGCGTTCGACCTGATCGCCGCCGAGCAGCCGCGCGGGATCCTGCCGAACGAGGCGTCGGGGATCCGAGCGGCGATCGACGAGGTGCGAGCCTCGGGCGCGGCCTTCACGGAGGCGCTGGCACAGGTGCAAGCCGAGTCGTCCGCCACGCTGGCATCCGTCCAGCGCGTCCAGGTCCTCTCCAGGCGCGCCGTGAACGCCGGACGGGCGATCCGCGCGGGGAACATCGCCGACGTCCCCTACGTCGCCCTGTTGCCCACGGACGGGCTCCGCGAGGTGTTCGCCGTGGAACGGTGGCGGCGCGACCTGGGGGCCTCCGGTCGCAACTACGCGGCGACGTCGGCGCGCGCCGGCGCGGCCGTGGAGGAGCGTTACACGCCAGGCGCGCAACGGATCGTCACCGTGGGGCAGGGTGAGACCCTCCGCATGATCGCGCGGCGCGAGCTCGGCTCGGCCGACGCGTGGACCGTGATCGCCGACGCCAACAACATCGTCGGCTCCAACGTGCCTGTCGGGACGCGGCTCGTGATCCCCCGGCCGTCGGGCCAGGGGGCAACGGTGCGGTGACGACGTTTCGACCCAGCGCGCGGCTACGGCTGACTCTCCGCACGGAGGACTTTGCCGAGACCGACGAACTCGAGGCGCGCCTTCCGCCAGCGTCGACGCCGGTGGATCCGTACGCCCCGCCGGCGACGCCCGAGCCGCCGCGCGTCCCCGCGCAGCTCACGAGCGAGGATGTGGCGGTGGCGCTCGGCCGCAACGAAGCGGAGCTCCGAGCGCTCAACGCCGATCGCGAGTACATGTCGAAGGAGGAGTACGAGGGCAAGCGCCAGCGCCTCCTCGAGAAGCGGCAACGGATCCAGTCGGCGAACATCCTCCGCGTGCTGGAGCCGTTCGGCCTCGCACCGCCGTCGGTCGCGTCGCCTGTCGACGACCTCACCGTGATCGGCGACATCGAGCCGCTCGGTTGCACGATCGAGCGCAACGGCCTCGCCACCGCCGATGGATGCTCGATCACGATCGACTTCGCCGACGCGCCGTTCGATCCCCGCATCCTCCGCGCGGCGCACGTCGACCTCCTGATCGGCGTTGTGCCGGCAGACGACTTCGAGGCGGGCATGGATCGCGGCGTGAAGCGCGCCGACGGTTCCCTGGTGTCGATCGTCGGCAAGGGCACCGACGGCGAGCTCCGCGGCGCCACGCGCTTCGTCGGCTTCGTCGACGAATGGCAAGTGAAGTACGACGACGACGGCGACACCGTCACGCTCGAGTGCCGGGACATGTCCGCGCCGCTGCGCGATCAACGCCTGTTCACCGGCCAGGCGATCGACCTGACGCTACCGATCGACCAGGGCATCGGCCGCTTCTTCGACACGATCCCGAGCATGGCCGGCGTCCTCGTGCGCTACGAAGGCGAGGGCGATCCGCCAACGCCGGCCGCGGCGGCGAAGGGGATCCGTCAGCCGCGACGTGGACGCGTCGTCAAGCGTGCGCGCAAGGGCGCTCAGAAGGCCGGCCAGGAGATGAGCGCATGGGACCACGTCACCGACGTGTGCGGTTCGATCGGGTTCATCCCCCAGGTCCGCGACTACGGCTTCGTGATCGCTGAGGCACGCACCCTGTTCGCGACGGAAGGTGTGCGCCGGATGGTCTACGGGCAGAACCTCCAGAAGCTCGGCTTCACGCGCCGCCTGGCCGGCGTCAAGGTGCCCACGATCGAGGTGCGCGCGTACGATCCCGAGCTCGGCCGCACGCGGTGGGCGCGCTACCCGGTTCGCGCCGGCGAGCGCTCGTCTGGCGTTCTCGGGCTCGACAACCCACCGCGGCCGCTGCGCGCGAACGAGGTGTCACCGTCGGGCGCGAACCCGACCGAGCAGGTCCGCGTGATCGAAGTGTCGAAGGTCACCGACCCCGAAACGCTCCGCCGCGTCGCGCGCAACACGTCCGAGCAGATCGGCCGCCAGGAGATCGAGGGCGTCCTCGAGACGAGCGACGTCCATTCGTACGACCGTGAACCCGACGAGGCCGACCTTCTCAACGTGTTCGACGGCGACCCGATCGAGATCCTCGTGGTCGCCGCCGGCGGACCGGGAACCAACGCGCCAGTGTCAACTCTGGCCGACCTCCAGGCGCTATCGCGTGCCGCGCGTGCCGACTACCTGCGCAGCCTTGGCTGGCCCGACAAGGTGGCGCGACGCTTCGCGCAGCTCCAGGAGGCAAACGGGTTTCAGACGGTGTTCCGTGCGCAGGACATCCGCATCGACTTCGACCAGGACGACGGGCTCAAGATCGCCGTCAACTTCATCAACTACATCACCGTGAGGGAAGGCGAATGAGCCGCCGCGATCCATCGGCGCGCAGCGGTACGCGCAAGCTCATCGACTTCGGGCGCCTCGCCGACGGGCTTTCACGGCCGGGGATCGACACGCGTACGTGGACGGCGCTCGCGCGCGTCGACGTCGATCCCGACGCGACGGTGTGGGATCCCGTCCTCGGCTGGCTCGTCGACGTCACGTTCGTCGGCGGTGCGCTCGACGGCGAGGGGCCGGTGGTGTGCCGCATGGGTGCAACCGGCGCAGGCGCGGCGGCCGGAAAGCACGATCCGCCGCGCCAGGGTGCGCTCGTCGCGGTGAACGTGATCGCCGGCGATCCAAACGTCGAGTGCGTGATCGTTGGGTACCTGCACGACCTCGAGCACCAGCCGGCCACGACGGTCAACGGCGCGGAGATCACCGAGGCCATGGCCTCGCGGACGTGGATCGAAGCGTTTCCGACGGAAGACAAGGAGACCGAGCACCAGAACCTCCGCATGACCGGGCGCGAGACGGCGAAGCTCCTGGGACAGCAGGTGCGTCTCGCCGACAACGAGGCCGAGCAGCCGTTCGTGCGCGGCGACGACTACGCCGACGCCGAGGCCGTCTTCCTCGACGCCCTGTCAACGTTCCTGGACTTGGCCCTGGTCCCTGTGGGAGCGTTCGGCTCGGTGAATTGGGGGTCGTTCCAGACCGCCGCACAGTCGCTCAAGGCCGCCGTCAACACCTTCAAGAACGCACGCCAGCAGTACCTCTCGGCGCGCATCCGAGGGACCTGATGTTCTACTACAAGCCCTTCAACAACCGGATCGACGGTTCGTTCGTTCGCGCCAGCAAGGCCTGGTACACCGACGACGCCGGCCTCGTTTATGAGGTCGCGACCGACGTGCGCCGCATCGTCGAGCGCGCCGGCGACCCGTGGATCTGGATGGAGGGCGCGCGCGTCAACCTGATCACCGACCCGCTCGATCTCTCCACGGCCGCCTGGTCGCCGGCGGTGACAGGATCGCTCGAGCTCGTCACCACGCCGCGCGGCGACGACGAGCTCCTGGTGTACGCGGGGGTTGGCGACAGCCCCACGCAACAGTTCCTCGTCGGAGCCGAGAACGTCCTCGTGACGGCGTCCGTGTACGCGCGCGACTCGCCGACCGAGGCCGGCAGCGGTTCTGCCGACGTCGGGATTACCAACGGCAACCCGAACACCGACACGACGATCAACGCGCCGGTGGGAACCTGGAATCGCGGCCAGCACAAGGCGATCGACCTCGCCGGCGCGGGAAACAAGAGCATCACATTCAGCTCCATCAGCCACGAGCTGTTCCTGTGGGGCGTGTGCGTCGAGAAGTGCTTCGACTCGGGCGCGCCGACGAACAACGCGCGCTTCGCGTCGCAGCCGATCCTCGAGACGATGACGCGCCACAAGGACGTCTACCTGCCCGGCGCGATCACGGCGGCCATGGTGGCGCAGGGACCGCGTCGCATCCGAGCGCGCTTCGAGCCCGAGTTCTCGTCGGCCGACGTGGTGGAGTTCGACGCGTTTGTGGTGTTCTCGAACGACACCGAGGACTTCGACACCACGCTTGTCCTGTGGCTCGAGGGGACGGGACCGGGCGCGGTGCGGGCGCGATGTCAGCACTTCGTCGGTCCGTCGGTGGCGTCGGGCTCCATCACGTTCTCGCCGGGCCAACAGCTCACGCTCGAGGTCGTCCTCGCGACCGGCGAGCTCATCGTGAGCGGTGCGACCACCGGCCACGGGACCTTCGCGAGCGGCTCCTACGAGCTCACCGAGGGCGCGGCGGCCTACGGCTGCTTGAACGACGGCACGGCGCACGCCTACGCGCTCATGGCGCCTTTCGAGATTGGCTACGACGACGTCACGGTGACGGGGATCGAACAGTTGACCCTCAACTCGGCGCGCGTGACCTTCTCGGACAACGTCCTCCAGTTCGATCCGAACGGCATCACCGACGCGCTCAACCCCACGCACTACGACATCTCGGGGACGCCAGGCCTGCCTCGTGTGCAATCGGTCGGCCGCGGCGCGACCAACGCCGAGGTCATCCTGTACTTCGACGCGCCGATCGACGGTGGCGCGTTGTGTCGGGTGTTCGTACACGACATCGTGGCGTCACTGATCCCTATCGAGGTCGTCGAGACCACGGTGTCGTTCATCGCGTTTGGCGACGAGGTGTCGCCGGCGATCGCGGCCGAGCTCGCGATCCAGCGCGTCGACATCGCCAACCCGCAGACGCCATACGACGCTGGGACGTCGACGCTCGGCACCATCCCTGTCACCGACGCCGGCGACCTCGAGAACGACTCGGGACGCACCGGCCTCCGCAAGCGCATCTACCGCCGCCTGTCGACGGTGCGCGACGGCTTTTTCCACCTCGACGGGTACGGTCTCCGTCCTCAGGACAAGTCGCCGATCACGCCAACGTCGCTCCGCCAGCTCCAGCTCAACATCGAAGAGCAGGTCCTGGCCGAGCAAGGCGTGGTCGCGGTGCGCGTGCGCATGTCGGAGATCGCGATCGGTGTCGTCGCCGTGCGCCTCACGGTCCAAGACGACAACGGTGCATTCGAGATGACCGGCACGCTAGACTTCACGGGAGAGTGACCCATGCCCGATCTGCCGACTCGCACTGACCTGTTCAACGTGTTCGCCGCGGAGATCCTCGCGCGCGCGCGCACGAGGGCGACGGGACGCCAGATCACCGTCGATCAAATCTTCAACCCCGGATCGGACGTGAACCTGATCGGCGCGGGCGGCTCGGCGATGGCCGAGGAGGTCATGCGCCAGCTCGCACGCTCGACCGCAGAGACGACGCTCGACGGCTCCAGCGGCGCAGCCCTCGATCGGTGGGTCGCAGATCGCTACGCCTCGCTCATCGTGCGCAAGAGCGCCTCGCCGGCGCGCGTTCCGGTCGTCTTCGCGCGCACCGTCGGGGGCGGTGCGTATACGTACCCGGCCGGTTCGCGCATCGGCACGCCCGGCGGTGTGCAGTTCGAGACCCTGTCCGATGTCCCGTTCGGCGTCGGTTCCGTGGGGCCGATCACCGTCAACGCACGCGCCCTCAATGCGGGCACCGGCGGCAACGTCACGCCCGGCTCGATCACGCGTTTCATCACCGCGCCGGCCGATCCGTCACTCGTCGTTACGAACGCTGTGGCGGCCACCGGCGGGGACGCGACCGAGACCGATGTGTCGTTCCGCGAGCGCGTGCGCCTGTTCTTCTTCGCGCTGGCTCGCGGCACCGTCGCAGCCGTCGAGTACGGTGCGCGCACGGTGCCAGGCGTGCGCCAGGCGACGGCGATCGAGGAGGGTGACGGAACCGGCGTGCTCACCGGCCGCATGTTCCTCTATATCGCCGACGCCAACGGCCAGGCGAACACGGCGCTCATCGCCGAGGTCGTCGCGGCGCTACGCGAATACCGCTGTGGTGGGATCAACGTCATCGTGACCGGCGGTCTGCCGGTGTTCGTGTCGATCGAGTACCACCTGAGCTTCATCACGAACGTCGATACGGTCCTCGCGTTCGATCAGGTCCGCCAATCGACGGTCGCGCGCGTCAACCAGCTCGCGCCGATGGTCACGCTCCAGCGCTCTCTCCTGTTCGAGATCGCGCGCTCGGTGCCCGGCGTCATCGTCAACGCCAACGCGATCACGACGCCAGCCGGCGACATCGTGCCGACGCCCAACAGCGGCGAGGTCATCCGCACGCGCCCTGACCTGGTGACCAACGTATGAGCGAGCGCCTGACCAAGGAACAACTGCTCGAGGTGTGGCGACGCGACCTCGACCCCGGCTACACGATCCCGATCGAATCCGAGGACGACGGCCGGGGGTTCGACGTCATCTCCGGGCTCGCCGCCATGCTTGAGCGCGCGTCGACGGCGGTGCTCAACTCGACGCAGGCCTTGTACCTCAAGGAGCACTCGACGCAGCTCGCTCCGCCGGCAAGCGGTGGCGTCAAGGCGCGCTTCACGGCGAACATCACCCGCTCGATCATCGTCGGAGGTCCGATTCCGCTCGACGATGGCGATCTGCTGGCGGCCGTGTTCCGCAACCCCGATGGCGAGTTCGTCCTCCAGCCCGAGTTCGAGATCGTCGGTGACGTGACGATCCCTTCGGGTTCGACGGGGCCGACGCTGGTGACGGTGCGCGCCGCTCGCGAAGGCTTCCACGCCAACATCCCCGTCGGGACGCCGCTAGTGTTCGTCCACGCCGGCAACGCCTCGATCGTTGTCGACAACGCGACGCAGAGCGGCGGATCCCTCCACGTCATCGCGGACACCGACGCCGGCGATCGGTTCACGCCGACCATGGGCGGCCTGTTCTTCCGGTTCACCGACGGCGCGAACGTTGGCCAGTACGCGCGGCGCCTTTCCTACGTTGCCGACGACGAGATCACGCTCGATGCGTCGGGTTCGATGCCCAACCAGGTCGGAGGCGCAGGCGAAGTCATCGGCCTAGCCGACCTCGGCTTGACGGGCGTGCTCGTCGAGCAGCTCGTCGAAGGTCGCTCCGCCGAGCTCGACTACCTCGCCCTGGAGCGCAACAACCAGGCGCGGGCGCTCGAGGAGACCGATCCGCAGTTCCGCCAGCGCGTGGCGGCTCTGCCCGACGTCGTGTCCCCCAACGCTCTCATCCGCGCCGCGGCGGCCGTCCTCGACCCGCTCGGGATCCCGTTCAAGTTCTACGAGGCGTTCGGTCCCGGCGTCGGGTTCGTGTGGTCAGGCGACGATCCCGGCGAGGACGCCAAGCACGCGTTCTCGGATCCGCGCGCGTGGCGCAAGGGTCGCTTCTACGCCGGCCCTGCCGTCGCCAATGGAACGTACTCGATCGGCTTCCTGTTCGTGGTGGACGGCCCCGCCCTCAACGCGCTACCAGATGGACCGGGGCCGGCGCTCTCCGCCATGAGCCGCTCCATCGCGAACATCAAGGGCGGCGCGGTGCCATGGGGCATCGCGTTCGAGCCGCCGATCTCCATCATGACGTGAGGCCACAATGACCACTTCCGTTGACGCCGTCTTCACGAATGCCCTTGAGAAGGCTCTCGCCTCGGATGAGCAGCTCAAGGACACGTTGCTTGGACGATCGATCGCGGAGGCGCTCCGCGGCCTCGTCGGTCTTCCGTCGTTCCTCGGACACCAGACCATCCTCGGGACGGACGCCAACCTGTTCAACATGGCGACCCGTACTCGGGGATGGGGACTTCCGATCACGTCAATCGACGACTCGCCGCGAGAATTGACGATCGGTGTCGGTTCTCTCATGGTGGACGACGGCGCAGAGGCGCCGAGCGCCGACGACTCGTCGTTTCGCATCGGCCTCAACCTCGCGCCGATCGCCGTCGCGATTCCCGCGGCCGATGACCTGTGGCACCTGCTCGAGTGCCGCGTGGTCAACGTCGACGTCAACGAGAACCGCGACATCCTCACGAACCCGGCGACCGACGACTACACCGACACGAGCGTGGTCAAGCGCAAGCTCAAGCGTCTCGCGTTCCAGATCATCACCGGCACGGGCTCGGCCATCCCGGCACCGACGGCTGGTTGGACGCCGCTCTACGGGTTCGTCATCCCGACGGCGGGCGCGACCATCCCGCTCATGTCGCAGGTCGTCGACCTTCGCCAGTCGACGCAAGCGGTCGGCGACCGCACCGAGAACGAGGAGGACGGTGCGTTCAAGGGCGTCACCCGCGTTCTGTCGCGCAAGCTGGCGACGTTCTCGACGCTGCCATCGGTCGCGTCGCAATCGGTCACGTTCGACCTCGCGGCACTCGTCGACGGTGTGCTCCTCACCGCTCACACCGTCGCGACGGCGGCGGAGATCACGAAGTACATCGACGTTGGCGGCGCGCCGACGGATTCGACCTGGTACTACATCTATCTCGCGCCGTCGCCGATCGGCGGCCAAGCGGGCAACGCGTGCTGGGCTGCGCAACAGGAGGCCATCGTCTCCAACTGCCTCCTCGTTCTGTCGACGAGCGCGCCGCGCGCCGACGGTCGAAACAGCACGGCCCTGGCGGCGAAGGCTCCGTTCTCGGGGACCAACATCGCCATCGGCAACGCGGTGTGCGTGGGCGCCTTGCTCCAGGATGCAACGGGAACCGGCTGGGCTCCGATGTACGTGAGTCAGGCCGGCCACGCGAAGATCGCGAGCTCGCTCGTGTGGACGTCGACGACGCCGCACACGATGGCCGGCCAGGCGCAGGGCGTGACGACGCCGGCGGTGTTGCCGGTCAACCTCGTTCGCCATGTCGACCTCCAGATCGGGATGCTCGCCAGGACGCCGTCGCAGTCGGCCGGCGGTGTCGGCGGTCTCCTCCTGGTGACGCCCACGACGAGCGGAGTCGTCGCGGCCAACAACTCACCGTCATTCGGCAGCGTGCTAGTCGACCCTCTGATTCAGGAGCGGTATCAGTTCCTGAGTGTGCCGATGCCCGACGACGATCCGGTGTCCGCGGTCGGCACGCTGACCTACAAGGTCGAGACCCGCGACCCCAACGGCGTGATCTACGGCGCGAACGGTCTGCTCTCGCAGGTGTGCAACGCCGGCGCGTCGCTCGCAGTCCGTGTAGTCGGCTTCTCGATGTAGTAGAGTGCCGGTCATGGACGACGCGAAGGAGCTCCTGGTCAGTGTGCCCGCGTGGGGCATCTTCGCGTTCCTTGTCATCAAGGTCGTCCTCGACTTCCTCGCGAAGCGCGAGACGTCCAAGGCAATCGCCGACGGGCGCGCCGCGGCCGTCCCGCCGACCCCCGAGGCGATCGCCGCCGTCATCCGCGATCAACAGGAACGTCAGGACACGCTCGAACATGTGCGCGCGATGTCGACGACGCAGGAGCGTATCGCGACCACCCTCGAGCACGTGGCCGCGGCACAGGAACGCATCGCGGCGACGCAGGATCGCCAGACGACGCTCATCGAGCGCCAGGCGATCCGCACGCGCGCGCTCGCCGAGGAGACGGCCAGCACCCGACGCGTGATCGACACGATCCAGGACCAGGTCGCACGCCTCGACACCGACGCCGATCACTTGTTCCGCGTCACCGGCACGGAACGCCCCGCACGGAAGGACAAGTCATGACCGAAGAGCACATCGCGATCGTGATCGCTGCGTGGACCCTCATCAGCCTCGTCGTCGCGGCGACGCCGACGAAAGCCGACGACGAGCTCGTGTCGTTCGTCCGGCGGCTCCTCGAGCGCTTGTCGTTCTTCCAGCCGCGCAACAGCCCCGGCGTCCTCTCGATGCCCGGCTCGAAGGCGCGTCCGCCCGTCGACGACGATGCGCCACCGCCCGACGCGCCCGCTGGCGCCTGACTCGTGCGCTCATCGCGCGTACACCAGAGGTACAGCTGGACTTCGTGGCGGCTCCTTGGTCGGTCGCCGTCCCGAGCGTTCACCAGCTCCAGTCGGCCCACGTTCCCTCCCGAGCGTGGGCCGACGCCTTTTCGGCGGCCGAGGTCAAGCTGGACAGGCGCGCAGGGCGATCCTGTCACCCTGTGCGGGTGAGCTACGTTTCAGGCGCGCACAGGTTGACCTGGATTCGTGACCGGGTGTACCACCGTTAGCGAACGCTCGGACCCATACCCGACCGACCGACCGACTTGAGGGGGCTGGCTACAGGTGCGTCCTGATTCAGGATTTCACCCATGTAGCCCCGGATAGGAGGGAGGGAGGGAAGGGGAGGGAAGGCCCGGAGGATCGGAAGGATAACGAGGACATGGGATTGGGAAGGATCTAGGCTGCCTGGCCAGGAACTAGGCGATTTTGTCCTTCGGTGGAAAATCAGCCGAGAAAGCGCCGAACGGAGTTGCCTGCCGCCTCGACTTCCCCTACAACGAATTGACCGACCATGACCGACCACAAGCCGACCCCGACCGAAGTTCTCGCCGCCTGCCGAGCCCACGGCACCACCGCCCGCGGCTGGCGCATCCTGGCCGCGTCGCTCGACGCCACGCACGCGGCCGACGCCGCGGAGTGCCGCGCCACCGCCGACCACCTCGACGCGATCGGCGAACTGTGGGGCAAGCCCGAGCCGGTCACGGTGCGCATCCCCGTCCAGACGCTGGACGAGGTCGCCGCCGAATGGCGCGCGTCGCAGGCCGCGCGCTAGTTCCACGTGGAACACCCACATTTCACCAGCAAGGACCGACCAGCCATGACCGACCACACCCCCGTGACCTTGTCCGACGTCCGCGATGCGATGGCCGCCGGCGATCGCCAGCTCGGCGCCCTCGTGTACTGGCGCGGGCTCTCCAACGTCCGCGTCGCCCGCGACGTGTTCCGCACCGGCTTCACCGTCGCCGGGTTCGGGGCCGCCGTCGGTCGCGACCCCAAGGCCGAGGCGTGTCTCAACCAGGCCGCCGGCATCGCTTCCAGGGGCCAGGGGCGCGGCGTGGCGCGCGCCCGCGTCGAGCTCAAGGCGAAGGGGACCCACGCGGTCTACGCCGTCCTGATGCGCCGTGACGTCCCTGACGCGACGGGGGGAACCCGCGTCCGGTACCTGGAGGAGGCGCGGATCGCCGTCGATCGCGGCCAGCCGTCGCCGACCCCGACCGTCACGGTCGCGACTGACGCGCCGGCCGACGACGCCCGCGACCAGGTGATCGCCGACGTCGTGACCCACTACACCGACCTCCTCGGCAACGTCCTCACGCAGGAGATGAGCCAGGCACTCCAGGCGGCCATGGACGTCGCCGGCGCGTTGCCGCTGCGACCGGGCGTGTACTTCATCCCGGCGGCGAGCATGGAGCGGATCCGCGCCCTCCAGTCGTTCCTGACGGTCCACACCGACGTCGTCCTGACCACGTGGGACATCGCCGCCACCGACGTCAACGCGTCCGAGGCCAAGCGCGACGCGCGCGAGGCGTTCCTCGAGCGGGTCAAGACCATCGGCGACGAGGCCCGCGAATGGGTCGCCGGCCTGGCCGCCGACGAGGACCCGTCGGCCAAGTCGGTCAACGCCCGCGTCAAACGCTTCAAGGAACTCGAGGGCCAGATCCAGCTCTACGCCGACATCCTCGGCGACTACCAGGACGAGCTCCGCGCGGCCCTGGCCGACGCGCAGACCGCGTTCCGGGACGCCATCGTCGGCAAGGAGATCCCCGACGCCGCCTAGCTGATTCCGCCGAACGGAGTTGCCTGTAGGCGGCCGTTGGGCGTACAACTGACGCACGTTTTCACGAACCATGAATCGAAAGGACCGACCAGCCATGACGAAGACCACCGCCACCGCCGAGACCACCGCGACCACGCTCCCGACCGCAGCCGCGCTCCGCGCGAAGTTCTCGGACATCGAGAAGCAGCTCAACGGCACGCTCGCCGAGCGCGACCGCGAGATCCACGGCGTCATCCTCGCCGCCCTGGCGCGCGAGCACGTCCTCATCCTCGGGCCGGCCGGCACGGCGAAGTCGGCGCTGGCGCACACGTTCTGCACCGCGCTCGGCGGCACCTACTTCCAGTGGTTGCTTACCAGGTTCTCGACCCCCGAGGAGCTGTTCGGGCCGGTGTCGCTCAACGGCCTCAAGACCGACGTGTTCCGCCGCGTCACCGCGAACAAGCTGCCCGAGGCGTCGGTGGCGTTCCTCGACGAGGTCTTCAAGGCCAACAGCGCCGTCCTCAACAGCCTCCTCACGGCGCTCAACGAGCGCGCGTTCGACAACGATGGCGGCCGGTCAGCGATCCCGCTCGAGACCGTCGTGGGCGCGTCCAACGAGCTCCCCGAGGGTCCCGAGCTGGCGGCGCTCTACGACCGCTTCATGCTCCGGTACTGGACGGCGTACACGAAGACCCCCGAGGCGTTCCGCCGCCTGCTCACCGGCTCCGAGCCGTCGATCACGGCGACGGTGACGCTCGACGAGCTCCACGCCGCTCAGGCGTACGTCGACGCCGTGGCCATCCCGGACGCGACGGTGGAGGAGCTGTTCAAGCTCCGCGCTGACCTCGGCGGTGTCGGCGTCGTCGCGAGCGATCGCCGGTGGCGCAAGGCGGCGCGCATCCTCCGCGCCGTGGCCTGGTTCGAGGGCGACCCCGAGGTGACCCCCGACCACTTCCCGATCCTGGCTCACGTCATGTGGGACACGCCCGCGCAGATCGCGCAGATCAACCCCATCGTCCAGCGGTACGCGTCGGCCGAGCTCGCCGAGGTCCAGGAGATCGTCGACGCCATGGTGGGCCTGCTCCAGGAGCTGCCGGCGAAGACCGACGAGGGTTACGCCACGAAGGTCACCACCATGACGCGCGAGCTCAAGCGCGCCATGGAGAAGATCGACGGGTTCGCCACCGCGGCGAAGGACAGCGCCAAGCCGAAGATCGCCGCCCTCAAGGCGGACCTCGACAAGCGCTACAAGCAGCTCCGCAAGGACGCGACGGCCGCCCTCGGCCTGTAGGACCCCGGAACGCCAGGCGGCCGGTATCCCCCCCGACCGGCCGCCTGGCGTACCTCCGTTGTGTTGACACCGTACGTCCAGCGGGGTACAAATGACGGGTTGGCGGCTTCCGACGCCGCTTGACCCTAACGCCCCGAACGCCCGGAGACCGACCATGCGCCAGACCCGACCGACCAATCAACCCTTCCGTGGACCCACTGACCGCACCGACGCAGCCGCGCGCGCGTCGCTGTTCGACGGACCCAAGGAGGTACGCACCGGCCGCGATCAGACGATCGCGGTGTCCAAGTGGGACCGCTACCAGGCGGGCACCGAGGCCGCGGCCGGCGGCTCGTTCGGCGAAGCCCTCGAGCCGCACAAGGGCCCCGCGTGGGCCGGGTTCGCGCGCGAGGTCTTCACGAAGCTCTACGGCGCGACCGAAGAGAAGCCCGTCCCCGCCGAGGACCGTCCCCAGGGTTCGGAGTGGGTCGAGAAGCTCCACGACACCGCCGAGGCCCTGCCCGAGTACCGCGCGCTCCGCGAGCGCGCCCGGCGTGACGCGTGGGCGTGCGGCGTGGCGGCCGGCGAGGCGCTCAAGGTCGTCGCCGGCCAGGTCCAACCGCCGACGCAGGACCCCCAGCAGATCCAGGACGAGCTCGACTTCGTCAAGTCGCTCATGGCCGGCGAGGGTGGCGAAGGGAAGAAGACCTCGCCGACGCACATGCGCCGCCTGGCCGCGCTCCAGCGCCAGCTCCAGGCCGCCAAGGAGGAGGTCGGGCAGGCGACGCAGATGCTCGCGCACCGCGCGCCGTCGATCCGGTCGGCGCTCCGCGCGGGCTGCGTTGCGGCGAACGAGGCGATCGACGAGATGGAGGGCGCGATGGCGGCGCTCGGCGCGGGCGAAGGGTCGGGCTTCCGCTCGACGGTGAAGTTGCCGCCGAAGGTCCTCCGCGACGCCCTCATGAAGAACGACAAGCTCCGCCGCATCGCGAAGCTCGCCGGCCGCATGAAGGCCGCCGCGATCGCGAAGCAGCGCACGAAGGCGCGGCCGGGCGCGGAGGAGCTGTGCGACGTCACCGCCGGCGACAACCTCCAGCGCCTGCTGCCCGTCGAGCTCGGCAACCTGGCCGACGAGACGACCGAGGCGCTGCTCTACCGCCGCCTGATGGAAGGGTCGGCGCTCAACTATGAGCTCCGCGGCAAGGAACACCGGAGCGAGGGGCCGATCATCCTCGCCGTCGACGAGTCGGGCTCGATGTCCGGCGCGCCGGACGAATGGAGCAAGGCCGTCATGTGCGGCCTCCTCGAGATCGCCGCACGCCAGAAGCGGCCGGCGTACCTGATCCACTTCGACGGCGGTGTGACGCGCGTTGACGAATGGCTCAACCCGTCGGAGATGACCCTCGCCAGCATCGAGGATGCCGCCATGCATTTCACCGGCGGTGGCACGTCGATCGGCGCGGCGCTCACCGAGGCCGCCGATGTCATGGAGCGCAACGAGGGACCCTGGAAGCGCGCCGACGTCGTCCTGGTGACCGACGGCGACTCGTGGGACGTGGAGGTCCAGAACAAGGCCATCGAGCGCATCAAGAACCGCGGCGGCCACCTGTACTACGTCGGCATCGGCCAGAACCCGCCCGAGCACCTCAAGGCGGCGGCCGACGAATCGCTCGTCCTCGGCCGCGAGGACTGCACGAAGGGCGACACGTCGAAGATCAGCTCGGCGGTGTTCGCCATCTGAGGACAGACCACGGTGAGACCGTGGGTGCGGATGTCCGGTTCCCGGACGCACGCCCCGACGGCCTCAACGGCCGCAGACGAAAGGACCGACCCCCATGAAGCATCAGGTAGACCCCGGCGTCCTCAGCGCGTTGTGGGAGCGCGTGAAGAACGCCATCGAAGGCCCCATCCACATGTTCGTCAACGTCGGCATCAAGCCCGACAAGAAGAAGGGTCTGTCGAAGAAGCAGACCGAGATCGAGGTGTGGGCGACGGTCGCGCGCACCGCGTTCGAGGAGGGCGTCCGCGTCGGCTACGACATGGGCATGACCGTTGCCGGCGCGCCCGACCCGAAGCCCGCGAAGGACGGCGTGTGATGCCGGACTTCGAGAACAAGGCCACGTTCCCCGGTTGCCGGGCGATCAAGGAGAGCAAGAGCGGTGACGCGCTCCTGGTCGCCGTCGACGGCAAGGAGGTGTGGATCCCGCAGTCGCAGATCGACGACAACTCCGAGGTCTACGAGCCCGGCACCCGCGGCGAGCTCGTCATCTCGCAGTGGTTCGCCGAGCAGAAAGGGCTCGTGTGATGGAGGCGCGCCCCGACCTCGCGAACATCGAGGACGTCGTCGACGGTGCGGAGCCGCCGCGTCGCGCACGTCGTTCGGCCGCGCTCACCATCATCACCGCCTCGGAGACGCAGACGGCGCGCGACTGCCTCCAGAAGCATCACTTCAAGTACCGCGAGAAGCTCCGCACGAAGGTCGACGCGCCCGCGCTCGCCATCGGCTCCATCTTCCACCGCGGCATGTCCACCGGCCTCCGCGCTGGCTGGCTCGACGTGGACGGCCTCGACATCGAGCAGCGCGTGGCGAAGCAGACCGCCGCGGCGACGTCGGGGATCGATGACCTCGTGAACAAGTGGATGGCCAAGCGCATCGAGCACGGCCGCGATCTCGACTTCGAGCGCCTGGCGACCGAGGCCGAGGAGACGGCGGCCATGGTGAAGTGGATGCTCGGCCATTACTTCCACGTCACCCGCGGCGACCTCGAGCGCCTCATCCTCGTCGAGACCGAGACTCCGTTCTCGGTGCCGCTGCGCGACGTGCGTGGCCGTCCGGTCAAGCACCTCATCTCGCAGGGCGTGCGCGACGCCGTGTTCTACGATCCGACCTACAACGCGCTCGACCTCCACGAGCACAAGACCGTCGGCCAGAACCCGCGCGACATCGATCGGCGCGCGGAGATGGATCCGCAGACGACGACGTACATCAACAGCCTCATCGAGGACCTCGCGGCCGGCCGCCTCAAGCTGGCGACCACCGGCGAACCCGTGCCGCGCGATGCCGTCGTCGGTCGGCTCTCGTACAACGCCTGCAAGAAGAAGGTGCCGTCAACGCCCAAGGTCAACCAGGACGGCACGGTGTCGGTGGCGGCGATCGATACGCTCGCGACGATGTACGTCGCCGCGCTTGACGAGCAGGCGAACGTCCGCAAGATCCCCGTCACCGAGAAGCAGTACGCGAAGGCGAAGGAGCTCGCCGACAAGGGCGACACGTTCTTCGCTCGCGTCGAGTACCAGCGGACGCCCGCTGAGATCGAGCGGTGGCGGCGCGAGGCGTTCATGGACGCATCCCGCATCCGCGAGGCGAACCGGAACCCCGACGCGCGCACGCGCAACCCTGGCCACTGTTCCATGGCGTGGTCGATGAAGTGCGAGTACCGTCAGCTTTGCCTCGATCCCGAATCCGTCGAGCTGCGCGGGCAGTTCCGCGTCGTCGACGACATCCACACGGAGGTCCGGGAGGCGGAAGCCGAAGCCGACACCCCCGCGTGATACGACCGCAAACCGCGCAAGGAGAGACCATGGCCACGATCGAAGACGCAGTCGCCGCCGAGTTGACCGACCCCAGCAACGCCGAAGTCGCCGAGCGCGCCGGCGAGCTCCTCATGTTGTTCACCCGCTGGGAGACGTGCCGCGAGTTCGCCGTCAAGGAGCGGAAGCGCACGAAGGAAAAGCTCGAGGCGCGGCTGGCCGCGTTCAAGGAGGCCATGGAGGTCGGCCATCAGTCGGAGGCCGATCAGATCCTCAAGCTGTCGGTGTGCGAGCAGCGGTGGCAGGACCTCGAGGAGGCGCGCGCCGAGCGGAAGGACGTCTGCAAGGCCGCCGTCGACGCGGTGAAGTCGTCGGAGCAGAAGATCCGCGACCTGCTCGCAGAGATGAAGTCACCGCAGCTCGGCCTGTTCACCGGCTCGTCGTCGACGATCGACAACCCGCCGCGCGAGGACGACGACGACGACGACGACAGTGACACCGGCGACGGTGACGACGACGATCACGACGACAACAACGCTCACCCGTAACAAGAACCCATCACACGGAAAGCTCAACGATGAAGAACCTCATGCTCGACGACAACAGCTCGATCCTGGAGCACCTGGTCAAGGTGCTCGTGTACGGCAAGCCAGGCTCGGGAAAGACCAACTTCGGTGCGTCGGCCCCGTTCCCGCTGATCCTCCTCTCGGAGCGTCAGGGGCTCGTCCACGTCCGCGCGGCGGCCAAGCGCCTCGGTCGCAAGCTGTGCGGCATCCTGTTCATGGAGACGCTCGACGACTACCGCAACGTGCTCCGCGCGTTGCACGGCGACAAGAACAAGCCGTTCGTCGTGATGAACGCGACCAACGAGGTCCTGTTCACGTCGGACGTCTGGCCCGAGTCGGTGGTGCTCGATTCCCTCACCGACGCGTGCGACCGCGTGATCGCCGAGATCCGCGAGCAGTCGCCGCAGACCACCGGCAAGGACGGACTCCCCGTCGACTCCGAGCGTTACTGGAATGTCCTCCAGGATCGCGTGACGAAGCTGATCCGCGCGTTCCGCGACACGCCGGTCCACGTCGTCTACCTGTGCCAGATGGCCGATCGCGACGTCGGGAAGGACGATAACAAGGTGCGCGTCGTGGGACCGCAGTTCCCGATGCACAAGCTCGCGGACGTCGTCGCGGCGGCTGTCAACGTCGTCGGCGTGACGTACCGCAAGCGCGGCGACAAGGGAGCCGACGGTGACGCCACGTACACCTACGGCATCGCGACCGTGGGGCCGGACTACATGCTGCTCAAGCCGTACCGGCCGCTCCGCGACTTCGAGGTCACCGACTTCGCGTCGTGGGTGGAGCGCATCCACGGCAAGGACGACGGCCAGGCTGCTCCGCCTCCGCCCGAGGACGAGGCGCCGTCGACGGCCGCGGTCGGCGACGTCACCGCGCCCACCACGACGCCCCAGGACGCGCCCAAGGCCGACGCGCCGGCGACCGCTGCGCCGGCGGCCGACACGTCCACGGCGCAGCAGGCGGCCACCTCGAGCAAGTCCGAGGCGAAGCCCGAGGGCAAGGGCGAGAAGGCCTCGAAGAAGAAGCCCGACCCGTCGCAGACCATCCAGGACGGAACCGGCGTCCAGCCGAGCTAACACGACGGGCAACGCACCACCACTCAGACGATCGGAAGGAACAACGTCATGGCAATGTTCGACCCCAAGAATCGACCCAAGTCCGACAACAAGGACCAGGGTGTCCCCGCGTCCGACTACCTCCTCATCCTCAAGTCGTTCGAGCGACGCTCGGCCAAGGAGAGCGGCAAGCTGTATCTCCGCGGCCGGTTCGTGATCATCCACGGCCCCGCGAAGGGCAAGTCGTTCTTCGATTCGATCTCGCTCGACACCGAGAACAGCGGCGCGATGTTCCGCCTGTCGCTCCTGTGCGAGCAGTGCGGCGTCACCGAGGCGTTCGATCTCGACGACGACAACATCCTCCGCGCGAAGCTGTGCGGCCGTCCGTTCAAGGCGACCGTCAACCGCAAGATCAGCGGCGAGTACGTCAACAACGGCATCCAGCGCTACATCACGAAGGTCTCGGACTCCGAGCGCGAGGTGATGGAGCGGTGGCTGATCGAGAAGCAGGAGGAGGACGAGTTCAACGGCGGCGGTCACCGCGACGGCGGCAACGAGTACGGGATGCCCGACGACGGGGTCCCGCCGCCTGGCGACGACGACTTCATGGGCGGTGGCGGCCGGCGTGGTGGCCGTGGTGACGGCGGAGCCGGCGGTGGCTACGACGACATCCCGTTCTGAGGACCGAGACGGCGCGCACGCGACGCGCGCCGGCTGTTTCGCCACCGAAGGAAGGATCGCCGACGAGGAAGAGGCTGGCTGGTCGCGGCCTTGTCGGTTGCCGGTTCGACGCCGCGCCGGTGGCACGAAGGGAGGAGGTGGACCATGTCCTGATCGACGTCGACACTCAGACCCGAGGTGTGTGACCCTCGGGTCAGCGATCAACCGCCCGCTCGTCGGGTAGCAAGGCAAGGAACGCGGATGACACCGAAGACAGCGATCCAGGAGCTCGCGACGGCGATCGGCCTGTTCGCGAGCGGCGACGAGGATGGCGCGTGGACCATCGTTCGCCGCATGGCGAAGGCTGGCCCTGGTCAGGCGACGTTGCCCGGAATGCCCGAGGCTCCCGAGCCGGTGGCGAACCATACCGACACCGTGCGGCGCCTGTTCGTGTACTGGCAGCAGCGGTGCAACCACGGCACTGCGAAGCTCACGCCCGAGCGCACGCGCGCCGTCCTCGGTCGTCTCCGCCAGGGCTACACCGAGGCCGAGATTCGCAAGGCGATCGAGGGCGCGGCCGAGGCTGCCTACCAGAACGACGACAACGGGAAGCGCTACGACGATCTCGAGCTCATCTGTCGCAACGGGACGAAGCTGGAGTCGTTCATCGAACGCGGCGTCCTCAAGACGGGCGCGATCGAAGTCGTCAACGCCGACGCGTCGAAGGGTGGCGTGGAGGAGCAGATCACTGCGCTCCGTCGCAAGATGGCCGAGCTCCGCAAGGACGGCCGCAACACCGAGTACGAGCAAGCCGCCGGCGAGCTGGCAAAGCTCATGGGCAAGCGCCGATGACGACATGGGCGCAGAGCCGTCACGATCCGACGTCGCCGCAAGCGATGCGATACCGCGAGGGTCGCGCGCAGGGGCTCGACCTCGAGCACGACGACAACGAGGACAACGAGAGGCCCGATCCGCGCGATCGCCCGTCGGTGATGCGGCACGAGCCGCAGATCGTGTTCCACCGCTTCGACAACATCTACGTCGGCGAGGTCGACGGGTGCGCGGTCGTCGTGGGCGTCGTGTTGCCCGCCGGCGTGAACGGCAGGGGGCAGCGACGCGAACCGTACGTCGTCGGCTGGAGCTGGATCGCCGGTCACCCCATCGAGAACGATCCGCGGCCGGCCAAGTTCGTCGTCCGGCCGCCGCGGCCGATGCCACCTCCGTCGCCTCCACGTTCGGCGCTGGCGCGCGAGGTCCGACGCGCGCGCACGCGTGAGATCGTCGCCAACATCGAACGCGTCCTCGGGACGCCGGGTATGGACGCGAAGGTCCGCGCAGGCACCTATGTCGTGCCTGATCGGCTGCCTCCGGTCGATTGGTGGCACGGGAAGCCACCGCCACCACCGTCGCAGCAGCGATGCCGCCTGTGTCATCGCGTCGGGCACAACATGCGCTGGTGTCCCGATCTGCCGCGCGGTCGCCGCGAGCGGCGCGTGGCGCTGGCCGCACGCCAGCAGATGCTCGAACGGCAACACGAGGAGAGTCCGAATCCATATCGGCCCGGCTCGTCGACGTGGCAACTCGCCATGCGATTCGTCGAACACATGGCCACCATTCGTGCGAGAAAGGCATCGAGTCATGACTGACACGGAAGACGACGGCTACGAGGAACCGCCGAAGCCGCGCGAGCATGTCGATCCGATGCGCAGCCTCAACCGCGCCGTCCAACGTGTCGGCGGCGATTTCTTCGCGGCATGGCGTCGGACGATGAGCGGTGACGCCGCGGCCGAGGCGCGCGGCATGGTCGAGATGCTCGTGTTGACCATCCGCTCCAACGAGGCGGCCGTGCCCGAGTACCTCGCGTTGCCGGCGCACCTTCCCGACGACGAAAAGCAGCAGCGCTCGCTTTCGATCTCGACCGTGAAGGCCGACGCCGACCTCAAGGCGGACCTGTACTCGTGGGCGCGCGAGAACAAGCTCCGCCAGGATCGGGCGTCCAAGGCGCTCGAGGTCCTCGTTCAGTCGTATCGCAAGGCCGAGTTCATCACGTCGGATCCCGACTGCGAGGACTCCGAGCTCGTCGACTGGATGACAGTGATCAACGGCCATGCGCGGCTCCACTTCGGCGTCGACGTCGGCGAGGCGCCGATCGAGAAGGCGGACATCGAAGCGTGGAGCTGGCGTGTCGCCGGCGAGCGCAACCCGTCGCCGGCTTGGCTTACGACCGGCGACGTCGCCGGCGCGGGGCTGTTCGAGCCGCAACGCGTGCGCCGCGGCGGAGGTCCGCGGCCATTCACCACCGGAGCGAACGATGACGACTGAGCACCGTGTGCTGACCGCGGATCCACCGTGGCCGTTCGACCAGGGCGAGGACAGCGAGGCTCGCTGGGGGACGATCGAACGCCACTACAAACCGCTTTCGATGACGCAGCTCTGCCTGTTCCCGTTGCCCGAGCTCGCGCGGGACTGCCACCTGTTCCTGTGGGTGGTCGCGGCGATGCCGCGCGAGGCGCTCGACGTCGTCAAGGCGTGGGGGTTCACGCCGAAGTCGGAGATCATCTGGCTCAAGACGACGAAGCACGGCAAGCGCCACTTCGGCATGGGTCGACATGTCCGCGCCGAGCACGAGCGCTGCATCATCGCGACGCGCGGCAACCCCCAGGTCAGGCTTCGCAACGTGCGTTCGACGTTCCGCGCGCCGGTCCCGCGTTACCCGCTCGGTCACCCGAAAGAAGGGCACCCGATCCATTCGGCGAAGCCCGAGAAGTTCTACGACATCGTGTCGGCGCTCTGCGAAGGACCCTACGCCGAGTTGTTCGCACGACGTCGACGCCGCGGCTGGACGTGCCTCGGCGATCAGGTTCCAGCCGTGGAGGGTGTCCATGCCGCCATTCGCTCGCCAGCGTGACGCCAACGAACCCGAGATCGTCGAAGCGCTCGAGGCGGTCGGCGCGACGGTGTGCAAGCTCAACGCGAAGGGGCAGCCGGATCTCCTCGTCGGGTACAACCTCGAGACGTTCCTGCTCGAAGTGAAGCTCGAAACGAAGACCGGCAAGGTGAAGCGTCAGGGCAGGGCCACCGACGAGCGTGGTCTGCTGGAGACGCAACAGGAGTGGTGGAGTGCGTGGCGTGGCAAACCGCCTGTCGTCGTGAAGAACGCGGCCGAGGCACTCGACGCGATCGGGCATCCGCGGTGTCCCCGGTGCGGAGTCGACGTGATCGACGGCGAGGTCCACATCCGCGCGGACTGGAAGGAGACGTCGCGACACCTCCGACTCGGAACGTTGCCTCGGCCGGTCGGTAAGCCCGACATCCCCGCGCTGGTGTGCGACCGCTGCAACTGGATCCAGGAGGTCGGACCTGCGCGTGGTACAAGAAGCCATGGCTGACGCGGTCGAAGGCGAGGACGGACTGGAACCTACCGTGTGGCGGTTCGTTCGGTCCCTCTATCTACGATTGCTGTCCTTCGGTACGCTTCACCCCAAGAGCATGAGCCCGGAGCAGGAAGCGACGATGCTCGACGCGCACACCGCGGCGATGGAGCACGACACGCAGCTCATCATGGAGCTCATCCGGCGCGGCACGGTGGAAGCGTCGGAGGCGTGGCGTGCGCGCCTCCACGAAGCGGAGGGTGTCGATCACGAGATGCTCGACGAAGCGATCGGGTTCGCGCTCGCGGGCAAGAACGAATGAAAGGTAAGGACCGATGGCTACCAAGGCAACGCCGCCTCCGTTCATCGAAGGGTTGACCTCGAAGGTCGGCACGCTGGAGCGTCGACGGTCGCATCTCGCGCGACGCCTCGAGCGCGCCGACTACAGCGGAACGCCGGCCGCCGACTTCGATCGCGCCGAGATCAGCGCTCTCGACGGGGCCCTCGAGCTCATGCGCTGGCGGAACGGAGCGGCGCGATGACGACGACGCACCGTCAGGGCACGTACACAAACCCGACCGGACGGCACTCGCACGCGACGGCACTGCGGGCGGCCGAGGATCTCCGCGCGCTCCTGCTCGACGGATGCGAGCGGATCGAGATCGCCGGCTCGATCCGGCGCGGCGCGCTCGACGTCAAGGACATCGAGCTCGTGACCGAGGCGAAGTTCCGGCCGGATCTATTCGGCGGTGTCGGCGACGACATGCTCAACGAGGTCATCCGCCTCCGCGTCCGCGAGAAGCGACTCCAGTGGCGCGGCCGAGGCGGCGGCGCGGTGTCGGAGCCCGAGAATCTCGAGGGTCGCCGCTACTACGCGCTCATCTTCCAGGGGATTCCCGTCGACTTGTTCAACGTTCGGCCGCCGGCTCAATGGGGAGCGATCTTGGCGATCCGCACCGGCCCTGCGGACTACGCGCGCAACCTCGTCACCCGAGCTCGCGAGCGCGGTTTCAAGTGCGAGGACGGTCGGCTGCTCTACTGCGAGGGTTCGTCTGCCGGCGAGGTGCGAGCGACGCCGACCGAGCAAGAGTTCATCGAGGCGTGCGGGTACCGCTACCTGCCGCCTCACCAGCGGAGATGACCATGCTGCGACGACTACTCGGCCTTGAGTCACAGGACGCGGAGATCCGCCGGCTACGCCGTCGCGTGGTGAGCCTCGACCTCGAGCTCGCCCGTCGACGCAGCGACGACATCCTCGCGGCGCGCGCGTGCGGTGTACCAGTGCCGCGGCCAGGCTCGGCCGGCGCTCGTCTCTTGTCCGAGAACCGGACGCTCCGACGCCACGTCGAACGCCTCGAGCGCGGCGAGGCCGATCCGCCGCGCGAGCTCGCGCAGCTCACGCCGGCGATCGCGACGGAGATCGAGACTTCATGGGCGCGCGCCGATCGCGCGGCCGTCATCCTAGTCGCGCGTCGTCGCGTCGTCGCGCTCACCGGCTGGGATCGGATGCCCGACGCCGATGAACTGGCGCTCGCCGCCGACCACGCGGTGGAGGCGCTCGTCGGCGACGGGCCGATCGCCGCCGCACGAGTGATCGAGCCGTACGAGGTCACCGCGGACGGGTACGCCGTCGGTGCCGAGGCGCTCCTGTTCGCCCTGGCCGGCGATCACGGTCCGCCATGGTTCGGCGAGCCGCGGCGCGCGTGGACCGTGGGGCTCGACGCGCTCGCGGTCGCTCTCGGGTTCCCCGAAATCTCCGGTACGGGGCTTTTTTCAACCGACGAATCCACCGACATTTCGACCGTTTAGCCCGCTGTGCGTCCGGCGTGCGGATCGTGTGTTGACAGCGTGCGTACGAGGGTCTACAACCGTACGCACAATGAACGGACGCACCGACAACGGATCGCCCGCGCCGACCACGGCCTCCCTGGCCCGTCGTGGCGAGCTGATCGTCCTCGCCGTGGCGGCCGTGGACGCGTTCGTGCTGCCCCCCGGCGCGCGCGTCGGCTCCGCGAACCCGAGCCCCGGCGACACGCTCCGTGCGTGCCTGGGGCCGTACAGCGCGGGAACGGTGGAGTGGGAGGTCGGTCCCCGCGGCCGGTCTGCGACCGTGGGCCTGGCGGTGTCGCTGACCGACGGCGTCCAGCACCGCATGGCCATCGTCACCGCCATTCGCGTGTCGGGTGCGTCGACGCCCGCCGACGCTCGCCAGGTCGCCGCCCTCGTGACGGCGGTGGCCGCCCTGGCGGAGTGCCTGGAGCAGCTGTGAGCCCGCCCAAGGACGAGCCGCCGCTCAAGCACTACGAGCCGCGCCCGGTCAAGACCGGCCGCCTCAACCAGCGGATCGACGGCCGCCTCAAGGAAAAGCTCGCCGACGAGGCGTATCACCGCCACCTCGACGAGACCTCGATCGTCACCATCGCCCTCAACGAGTACTTCGAGCGCCACGGCGATCCACCGCCGCGGCCCAAGACCTGAGCGCCGCCCTGCGTGCGGCAGAAAGACCGACCAGCCATGTCCGATTCCAAGAAGGCCTTCGACTTCTCGCGCAACTCCATCTGGAGCATCGACCCCACCGACGCCGTCATCATCGGCGGCGCTCGCGTGCTCAAGGGCGACGAGCGCGGTCCGAACGACACGAAGGACGCGTCGTCACACGACCTGTACCGCGATGACCTGGAGGCACCGCTCGAGGAGGAGTTCATCGCCTCGATCGATCGGTTCGGCGTCCAGGTGCCGGTGACGATCCAGAAGATCGACGGCGTTCCCGTCCTCGTCGACGGCCGTACCCGCATCCGTGCGGCGCGCGTCGTCAACGTTCGGCGCGCGGCGCGCGGCGAGCCGCTCCTCAAGGTGCAGGCGAAGCAGGAGATCGGGAACGAGCTGTCGGCCATGCAGCGCATGATGGTCGGCAACTACGCCCGCAAGGTGTTCGACCCGCTCCAGAAGGCGGCGGACGCCAAGCTCCTCCTGGCGCGCGGCGTGTCCGATGCCGACGTGTGCGCGACGCTCAAGATCAGCGACTCGCGCCTCCGCGCGCTCCTCACGCTCGACGGCGCGACCGACGACGTCAAGGAGGCCGTCCAGGACGGGACCATGTCGGTCGCCGCCGGCGTGGAGATCGGCCGGTCGAAGTCGCCCGAGGCTCAGAAGGAGGCGGTGCGCAAGGTGCGCGCCGCGAAGGCCGAGAAGGGCGCCAAGGCGGCGACGGTCACCGCTGCGCGCCGCGCCGTGAAGGCCGCCGAGGGCGGCGACGCGGACGAGGGCGACAACATCGGCATCGTCGGCCGCAAGAACCTCAAGGCGTTCCTCGCGGCGACCGCGCCGGTCCCCGGCGAGTTCGGCCAGGGCGTGCGCGCGGCCATCCTCGCCATCCTCGGCATGGGGAAGCCCGACGCGCGGATCGCCGGCGCGGTGGCGGCCATCGGCGGAGGCGAGTGACGTGGCGATCGCACGCGACCGCATCCAGCAGCAGCTCGACGCCGTCATGGCGGGCATCGCGCAGGGCGTGATCAACATCGCCGAGGGGCACACGACGATCGAGAAGGGGAGTCGTGTCCACGAATGCATGGCCGAGCTCTGTGAGCTGGTCACGTCCGGCGCGGTGGGCGTGATCGAGCCCCGGCCGCCGCTCATCAGCGGCGGTACCAAGTGGGTCGGCGGCAAGCCGGTTCGTTCCGGCCGCCGCAAGAAGTGATCGCTGGCGGCCACCGGCCGCCTTGGGGGGTCTCATGTTCTTCGTCATCGCCGTCATGTTCGCGGTAGCATCCGCTCCGACCGGCCTCGCCGCGTTCGGGGCGCTCTCGTACCTCATCAGGAGCTAGCCATGCGTCTCGCCATTCTCGCGATCCTGTTCACCGCGGCGTGCGTCACCGACGACGAACCGCTCCCCGATGCCGACGTCCTCGACGTCGACGCTGCGCTCGCGCCCGACGCCGACGTGGACGCGGCGACCGATGCGCGCGACGTCGACGCGCCGCCGTCGACGCTGATCGAGGTCGCCGTGACCATCGGTCCCGATGGCGACCACGACTACGCCCGGGTCAGCTTCTACGTGAACTGTCCCGACGGCGCGCCCGACGGACCGCACGCCGGCGCGATCGAGCTCTACAGCAACCTCGGCCTGATCGACATCGCGTCCTTCACGTGGACGTGCGGGTTCTCGTCAACGTCCACCACATGGTTCGATCTGTCGTGCGGCCTCGACGTGTGGGCGCGCGGCGTGATCGGCGACACCCTCACCGGCGCGCCGGCCTACCAGGTCTCCGAGACCAAGCCGACGCGGGCGTGTGCGCCATGAGACCGGCCCCGACGACCTGCACTCGTCGCCTCGAGTGGGACGCCGCGCACCGCGTGCTTCGCCACGAGTCGAAGTGCGCCACCCTCCACGGTCACCGCTACACCGCGCTCATCACCTGCATCGCCGACCAGCTCGACGACAAGGGCCGCGTGGTCGACTTCGGCGTGATCAAGGAGCGCGTCGGCGGCTGGATCGATCGCACGTGGGACCACGCCACGCTCGTCAACGTCGACGACGAGGCGCTCCGCATGTTCTGCGTCAACCAGGCGCGCGACCGCGGCCAGCGTCCGCCGTACGTGTTCCCCGGCGAACCCACCGCCGAGGTGATCGCCGCCGAGCTCGCGCGCCTCGCCGAGGAGCTCCTGGCCGACACCGGCGTCCGCGTCGCCGAGGTCACGATCTTCGAGACGCCCAACTGCTCCGCGACCGTGACGCTCGAGTCGGTGGTCCGCCTGCGTAACGTCCGCGTCGGTCGGCCGCCAGGCGTTCCCTCGCCCGAGGAGGACGCCGATCAGCGTGTCGCCGACCATCGCTCGCGTGTGCGCCAGCGCGTTGACGCGCTCAACCGCGCGCCGCTCGACGAGCACACCGCCGACACCGTGGACAGGACGCAGCGGTGACGCCCGTGCGCCGCATAGCCTTCGCGATCGGCCTGGTCGCGCTCGGCTGCGTCGGGTTCGTCGCCGCCGCGCTCGACGTCGCGCCGTGGCCGTGGAGGTCGCGCCGTGGCCGGTGAGGACCCCGACTACGCCGCTCGCGTGACGCGGCTGCACTGCTGCGCACCGTGCGGTCTCACGCCATGCGTCGGCGAGGTGCAGATCCACCACCGCATCACCGGCCGCGTCGCGCGTCCGCCGGTGAAGGGCGGAGACCGCCGAGCGCACGATCACGACGGGATGCCGCTCTGCCGCGGGCATCACGGCGAGTTTCACCAGAGCAACGGCGCCTTCAAGGGCATGTCGAAGTCGCAGCGCACCGAATTCGAGGACGACGGCATCGAGCAGACCCGTCGTCTCCTCGGGCTGCGAACGCCGTACGAGGTCCCGTCATGCGTGTGATCAACACGGCCCTCAAGCTCGCGATCCTGGCGCTCGGGATCTACGTCGCCATCACCGCGCCCGAGCCGGTCGGCTACATGCTGCTGGCGTGCGCGTTCATCGTCGTCCTCTGCGGCACGCTCGAGGAGCGCGCCAACCGGAAAGGCAAGTGACCATGGCTCTCGCGCACGCACGCGTCCTCCGCACCGTCCTCAATGCCGTCGAGAACGGTGAGGGCGTCACCCTCGACACCGACGACACTCGCATCCTCGTCGAGTACATCGCGTCCAAGCACATCACGCCCGCCTCCGAGGCGCTGTCCTCGATCGAGGGCGACGTCCTCGACGCTGCGTCGGGTGAGCTCGCCGACACCGTCAACGAGGTCGCGCGCGACGTGCGCACCGCGATCGCCGCTGCGCGCCCGCGACGGCCGGTGATTCCACCGCCGACGTCGGCCGACGCGCTGGAGGCGGTGCTCGATGAGGCCGACGCGAAGGCGGCCGAGTCGAAGGGGCGCGTGCTGCGCGCGGTCCACAACCACGCCATGCTCGAGTCGGCGCTCGCGATGCTGATCGAGCACGCCGACAAGAGCGCGGCCAAGAATTTCGTCACGATCCAGATCGCCGGCGTCATCGCGCCGTTCGATCGCGCGACGCTGGCGCTTCACCGGCCGGGCACGAAGTCGGGCGAGGAGCTCGTCGTCGAGCGCGACGCGGAGATCGCCAGGCTCCAGGAGGAGCTCCACAAGGTGCGCATGGCCAACGCGTCGCTCGCCGGCGACGTCGCCGAGGACATCTGGCGCACGCAGGAGGATTACGGCCAAGTGTTCCGCCTGGCGCACGATCTCCTCATGCGTACCTACGAGGGCGGCTTCGCGTCGGATCCCGAGGACCGCTTCCTGTTCCCGGAGTGGATGAGCCTGGAAGCGATGCGCAAGGTGATCGTGGAGGTCGCGCGCGAACCCCACGGCCAGGTCGACACCGAGGAGAGCGTCTCGACGGCGGACGTCATCGGCGCGGTGGCGAGGCTGCTCTGGCAACCCGATCCGCCGGTGCTCGAGGAGACCGTGCTACCGCCAATCGCCAAGCCCGTCGACACAACGGCAACCACCCTCGACGGCGAGGAGACGAAGTGATCTCCGACAACCGACCATGGTGCGTGGTGCAGTCGCCGGGCTCGTATCACAAGCTCCACGGCCGCATCGTCGGCCCCGACGTCGGCGGCAAGCTGCGCGTCGAGTTCGCAACCGGCGATCACGCGTCGTTCTCGGCACGCGAGCTCGAGGTGTTCCCGGTGCAGGGGACCGGCGGCACACCGATCGAGGGTTGCATGGTCGAGATTTGCACCGACCGCGGCGAGACGATCGGCGTCAAGCGCGGCCAGCTCGGGCGCGTCGAGAAGGTCGACATCCCCGGCTTGCGCGCGCTCGTGCGCACGCGCGGCACCACCGGCCATGTCACGGCGTGGGCATCGTTCGACGAGCTCCACGTCATCGGCGGAGGCGAGCGATGAGCGGCCAGCGCGAGCAGCTCTACCAGCGTGGCGTCGACCTGCTCACCGCGTTCCGCCGCGCCAACCCCGCCGTCGCGCCGGTGGAGGTCGAGTTGGACGCAACGATCAACGCGTCGTTCGGCGTGTGCGCCTACTACCGTTCCGACGTCATCAGGATCGACGTGCGCGCCTGCGCGCTCATCGGCACCGCCGGCCGCGCCTGGAGCTACCCCGGTTACACCGTCGATCGCACGCCCTACGGCGTCCTGTGCCACGAGATGGGCCACCACGTCGACAAGGCGCATGGTCGCGAGCCCGGCACGTTGTCGCCGGCGGTGTTCGAGTTCGCCGGCGAGCCTGCCATCAGCTCGTACCCCGACGAGTACACGGGGACGATGCGCATCAACGAATGGTACGCCGAGGCGTTCCGCGTGTTCCTGACGAACCCCGACCTGTTGCGCCTCGTCCGTCCGCGGACCTTCGAGGCGCTGCGCGACACCCTCACGCCGGTCGAGACCCGAACCTGGGATCAGGTTATCCAGGCGGAGCGCCAGCGCGCCGCGGCTCGCCGCAAGATCGAGGAGGCGGCCCGACGACGCCAACCACGGCAACGTCAAGCGTCGCTGCTGTAATCCATCATCAAGGAGATCGTGATGCTCAAGCGCGGTGACAAGGGACAGGAAGTCGTCAAGCTCCAGAAGGCGATCCTGCTCCTCGGTAAAAAGCTCCCCCGGTTCGGTGCCGACGGTGCCCTCGGCGATGAGACCCTCGGTGCTGTCGATCGCGTCCTCGCCGATCACGGCGATGTGGCACCGAACGACAACGAGCGCGACGTCATCAGCGACCACGAGCTCAACTTCATCTACGCGTTGCTCACCGTGCCGGCGATGCCTCCCGATCCGCCGGGGCTCGTCGACATGCGCCTCGAATCCGACCGCGACGACGATCGTGGTCCGCGCTCGTGGAAGCGGGTGACCGGCATCTGCATCCACCAGACGGCGTGCGTGTTCGCGGAGACGCGCGAGCGCCTCCGGTCCGTCGGCGCCCACATCGTCGTCGGCCGCGGTGGCGGGAAGTTCTGGCTCCACGACTTCAACCGCATCGTGATCCACGGTCACGGGTTCAACGAGCAGTGCGTCGGCATCGAGTTCAACGGCACCTATGCCGGCATCGCCGGCGACGAGCGCACGCTGTGGAAGCCGGCGACGGAGCCGAACCGGCGCGAGATGGTTCCGACGCCGGCCATGATCACCGCCGGCCACGACGTCATCAGGTGGATCGTCGCGCGCGTCGCCGCGAGCGGCGGCAACATCCGCGCGCTCGTCGCACACCGCCAGTCGAGCGGGACGCGTCAAAGCGCCCCCGGCTCGGCGATCTGGAAGTCGATCGTGCTGCCGATGCAGCAGGAGCTCGGCCTCAAGGACGGCGGCCCGACCTTCAAGATCGGGAAGGGCATGACCATCCCCGAGGCGTGGAACCCCGCCTACAAGGGCAACAAATACTAGCTCTGCGCGAGCCGAGCGATCGGTAACGCGCCTGAGCCCGCCACCGGGAAAGCCCCACACGGCCGAGGCCGAGTGACACCCGGTGGCGGGTCCCCACGGATTCACCAGCAAGGACCGACCATGTCACGCACGAGCAAAGAGCAATCAGCCCTCATCGAACGTCTCGCCGCCGAGTCGTTCAAGGACCACGTCCTGACGAAGCGTGATGACGGGACCTGGCGGTGTGCGAAGCCCGGCACCGGCATCTACTCGTTCAACGTGTTCGCCGCGCCCGGCGTCGTGTTCGTGTGGGGCGACATCGGCGAGTTCGCGTTCCGGCACAGCGACGCCAACGGTCTCGCGTGGTGGCTCTACGCCGGGTCGCGCGACTACTTCCTCGAGAAGCTGCGCGCGTGCGACGACGGCGCCAAGAAGGAGTTCATGTTCGGCGACGCGATGGCGCACCTCCTCGAGTGCGAGCGCGAGCGGCGCAAGGAGCTCGACGAGGACCGCGAAGCCGAGCGCCCGCGGTGCGATTGCCCGACGCCACCGGACGGCGAGGGTTGCCGTCGACGCGCGACGGTCCATGTCGAGACCGAGGACGAGGAGTACGACGCGTGCGACGCCTGCGCCGACCGTTTCGCGGCCGACGACGTCAAGCGCACGCCGCTCACGTACAACGCCAAGAACGGCCTGTGGGGCACGACGATCGAGGACGCGGCGGCCGAGGCGGGCGTCGAGCTCGACCCCGTCCTGGATCGCATCGCCAAGGTCCGCGAGGCGATGTCGTACGTGTCCGACGCGACGCCGAGCGAGCAGAGCCGGGCATGGTGGGAGGCGTGGTGCGACCAGGGCAACAGCGATCCGCCCGAGTGCGAAGGGTGGAAGTCAGGTCCGCTGTGGTGCTGGGAAGCGGCGCAGGTGTTCCGCCGGCTCTACGCCGCGATGCACCCGGACGCGCCGAAGACGTACGCGGAGCAGCGCGCGGCCGAGGCGTCGTCGTGAAAGCGATCACCCTCACACAACCGTGGGCGGCGCTCGTCGCGCACGACCTCAAGCGCTACGAGACCCGCGGCTGGTCGACTCCGTATCGCGGCCCGCTCGCGATCCACGCCGGCAAGGGCTTCCCGCGCGACTGCAAGGAGTTGTGCGTCGGCAACCCGCCGTTCTCGACGGTCCTGCACGCGGCCGGCTACGCCAACCTCCGCGCGCTCATGGCGGAGTGCGGCCACGTGATCGCCGTCGCCGAGCTCGTCGACGTCACGCGCGTCCAGGGCACCGTCCCGGACATGAGCTGGCTTGGGTTCCCCGAGTGGCCCAAGCCCGCCGAGCACGAGGCCTCGTTCGGTGACTACACCGCCGGCCGCTTCGCGTGGGCGCTGACCAACGTGCGCCGCCTTTCGACGCCGATCGCGGCGAAGGGCATGTTAGGCTTGTGGCCGCTTCCCGACGACGTGCAGGAGGCCGTCACGCAGCAACTCGCTACGCGTCACTGAAAGGAAAGAGACCGACCATGAAGATCGACACCGCCACGCTCGAGACGCTCCAGCAGTTGGAGGTCCAGGGCAACAACGTGCGCATCCAGGTGCGCCTCGGCCGCTCCGAGTACCAGGCCGTCGACAAGGTGCTCCAGGCGATCGGCGGCAAGTGGAACCGCCGCGCGCAGGCTCACGTGTTCAAGGAGTCGCCCGTCGACGCTATCGATCGCGCGGTCGCTACCGGCGTCGTCACGACGGCGGCCGACGAGGGCTTCTTCGCGACGCCTGGCAAGCTCGCCACCGAGCTCGTTCGTCAGGCGAACGTGCGCCACGGCGACGTCGTGCTGGAGCCGAGCGCCGGCGACGGCGCGCTCGTGTTCGCGGCCCTCGAGCAGGGCGCCAACGTGATCGTCGTCGAGCGCAACGAGAAGCGCCGCGCGACGCTCGCGCTCAACCTCGGCCTGTTCACCGAGCGGCCGATGTCCGGCGATCACCCGCTGCGCGAGATGGGGACGCAGGCGATGGTCTCCAGCGTCGACGACTTCATGCGCTTCACCGGGATCGCGGACTGGATCCGACCCAACCGCGTCCTCATGAACCCGCCGTTCTGCCGCGTCGGCATCGGCAACCACCTCGACCACGTCCGCCTCGCCTACGATCACATGCAGCCGTCGGACGCGTCCGGCGCGATCCTGGTGAGCGTGCTCCCGCAGGGTGTCATGTTCCGCCAGGACGCGCGACACCGCGACTTCCGCTCGTGGGTGTCGGCCAACGGCGGCGAGTTCGACGAGCTCCCCGAGGGTTCGTTCCGCGAGAGCGGCACCGACGTCCGCACGGTCACCCTTCGCATGTCGCGGAGGTCGTGATGGCGACGTCGCTCGATTCGATCCGCACGGCCGCGCACGCGCTCGTCGGGAAGATTCACGAGGAGACGATGCGCAAGCCGTTGTGCGTCTCCATCACGCTCGACGGGGACGCGTACTTCCGCGCGTGGGCGGAGGCGAGTGCCGACCCGTCGCTGGACGTGGACAGCGACCGCATCCGCACGAACTGCGGCAACGCCGAGCTCGTGATCGTGCGAGGAGGTAGATCGTGAACGTCTACCGCTTCAACGGATCCGTGTGGTGGCTCGACAAGCGCCCGTTGCTCAAGCGCCTCCGCCAGTGGGTGCTCTGGCTCGGCGGCTACGAGCGCTCGGATGGCACGTGGGATCGTTCGGGCGGTGACCCGACGCCCGTGAGCGTCCTCGGCCACCGCGCGACGTACTACGGCTGGGGCTTCCAGGTGCGCACCGCCTACGGCTGGCTCGTCGTCGTGTGGCGCGTCAACGGGAAGCCGTGGAGCGGCATCGAACGCGCCTACGTGAGCCCGTGCGGCACGCCGCAACACGCGACCATCTGGCTCGTCGGTACGCCACCGGAGATCGTCAAGAACGTCGAGCAGAGGGCGCGAGCATGAAGGCCGATCCAACGAAGCTCGCGAAGGGGACGGAGGTGACGTGCGAGATCGTCTGGAAGGACGGTCGCCGCACCCACGGCCGCGGCAAGCTTCTCTTCGTCGACGGTGACAAAGCATACGTCGAGACG
>CAADGB010000403.1 GCA_900696455.1 uncultured delta proteobacterium | reverse complement strand
GCTCCAGCGCCACCGCCTGCAGCACCGCCCCGCCGTCCAGCGACACCTCGCCCCCCGACGCCTCCGCCGTCGTCCCGCCGATCACCTCGATCGCCACCGCCTCGTACCCGTCGTGCGTCACCGACCAGGCGCAGCCGCTGGCGGTGGGTCCGCGTCGCGCGCGCAGCGGAACGCCGCGACCTCGAAGTAGAAGTGCTGATTGTGCGGCAGGTCGTAGAGGCGGTTGGTGCCCCTGCGAGCGTAGACCTCGTGGGAGTGCCCCACGCCCATGCCCCGCGGGTAGTCGGGATCGCTACGGTGGTCTGCCCACTGCAACTGGTTGACGACCTCCTCGACCCCGTACGGGCTGCGGACCTGAGAGCAATCTCTGCTGCCTCCAATGCACGGGTGGTTGTGGTTGCCCCAGACGTACATGCGGCCGTCTCGCCCGCGGGCGGCCTTCTCCCCCTCCTCCGGCGACGGCACGCGCTTGCCGAGCCAGCGACAGTAGATCGTCGCGGCGTCAAGCGTGACGAAGGCGTTGTCATCGGGTTTGAGCGGGGTCGCGGTCGGCGTGTCTCGACGCCGGGTCCAGTGATGTCCGGTCCGCCCTGACGGCCGCTCGGTACACACGCCCGCGACCATGCAACGCTGATAGTCCTGCACGCGTACGAGCGTGCGGTCGATGTAGTACGCAGGGACGTAGGGACGGCGGTTCCCGCCTCGGCAGCCCGGGGCGGAGTCGCATCCCATGATGAACTCGCCCGCGGGGATGAGGATCTCGGCGGGCCGCGGGCTGTCGGCCCGGCAGGCCGTAGCCAGCAGCGCGACCAGCATCGCGGCTGCGGCGTCAACGCTTCGAGTCATCATCGGTCTTCACCGGCATCGTGTACGACTTCTCATCCGTCACGTCGGTCATCACCTGGCGCCACTGGCTCGCAATATCGCTCTCCAGGAGGCGCCGCGCGCCGGCGCGGACGTCCGCCTCGCGGGCGTGGTGCCGCCGCTCGGGCGCGTGCTTGGCCGCGAGGTAACGCGCCTCCCGGTTGGTGGCGGGGAGCTGGCCGGGGCGCCCTGCGGCGACCTCGATCTCGCCGACCTCGTTGCGGGAAGCGGCGATCGACGGCTCGGCGATCGACCGCCCCGCGTAGGTGATGCGGCGCGCGACCGCGCGGACCGGAACCCCCGCGGTGACCAGCTCCATCTGTCGGATGCGCTTCGCTGTGTTCCGAGACACCCCGAACAGCCCGACGCCGACGATGCGCACCGGCACGCTCGGCTCAGCGAGATCCGCGGTGAACCCGATCTCGATCACGCCGTCGCGGCTGTCGAGCGGTCGCAGGTCGGTGACCTGGTCGGCGCGGGGGCCCTCGGTCTCCTGGCCTCGACGGCCCGGGGGGGCAGCCTTGGTCTCGCCGTCGCGCTTCGCGACGAACGCGATCCACTGGGCCGCCGTGGCCAGCGACTGGAGCTCGGCGGCATCATTCCCCTTCACGGTCCCGAGCCCGGCGCGGGCGTCGTCCAGGATCGCGAGCACGGCGCGGAACTCGTTCTCGTCGTGGAGCATGTCGACCAGCTCCGGGCCGAGCGCGGTGAGATCCGCGAGCCGGTCGCGGCGGCTGTCCCCGAGCGCGATCCGCTGCGCGGCGAAGAACGCGATCGTCGGGTCCGAGGACAGCGGCTGGTTGGTGGGCGCGTCGGCCCCCGCCGACGCCGCCGGGCGGTTGGACGTCTGGTTCCGGATCGCCGCCTCCATGCCTTTGCCGAGCGCCTTCTCGACCGCCTTCTGTACGAGCTGCCGGCTGGCGCTCGGGCTGCCTCCGCTCGCGCGCGTGTTGTCGTCCGCCACGCCGACGCCGATGCCGAGCGGGCCAGGCTTGTGGCCGCCGACCGGCACCAGCAGCGCGGCCACGTTCCGGGCGAGGCCGGCGGAGGCGAAGCTCAGCGCCAGGATCGCGCCGTCGCGCACGAAGTCCCACGCGCTCGGCGTCAGCGGCGGCTGTCGCCGGCGATAGGTCTCGGCCTCGCGCTCGATGGCGTTGATGCCCTCGATCCGCTTGGCGTCGATCTCGCGGACGTCGTCGCGCATGTCGTCGAGCCTCGCGCGGAACGGCTCGGCGCGCCCGGCCGGGGCCGGACGCGGATCTTTCATGTTCCGCTCGATCCGGGCGTCGCGCGCCTGCTCGCGTCGCGCGGTCGCCGTCTCCTCGTCACGCTGCGCCTCCTCGCCGCGGTCGCGCGCCACCTTCTCGGCGTGCGTCGGCTGCCCGGGGGCGCGAGCGCGGCCCGCGAGCGCGATCGCGACCGTCCGCTCGCCCGCCGAGGCGCCGTGTCGCCGGACGGTGAGGCGCAGGGTGTCGGTCCGGAGCCCCTCGCCCTGAGGCACGAAGTCCAGGACGAGCCGCCCCATCCGCGCTGCGGCCGACCTGCTCGTCGGGACCAGGCGCGTCGGCGCCTCGCGCACCTGGAACTGCCGCTGGTCCCGGTCGAGGACCAGCTCGGCCTTCGTGATGACCACCTCCCCGTCCCCGGGGTTCCAGAGAACCGTCTCGCGGCGCTGCCGATCGCCGAGCTCCAGGTCGTCGAACTCGATGAGCCGGGGCGCGACGACCTCGGGCCCCTCTGCGGCGCCAGCTCCGCCGCCAGGCTTGCGCTGTACGCCCGGTTCCGCCGAGTCCGTCGCGCCAGCGTCCGCCGCGCCGAGCAGGTGCTCCGCCGACTCGCCGCGGACGACGGCGTCGGCCACGGCGTCGGCCTGTTGCTCGTACGCGTCGCCCGCCTCGCCGACGCCGCCCTTGAGCTGCACGCCCGCGCGCTGCTGGACGACGTGCGCCGCCTCGTGGGCCGCGGTGTGCAGGTCCGGGGTGTGCGCGAACGCGACGTGCTGGCCGGTGGCGTAGGCCTCGGCGCCCATCGCCGCGGACGCGGCCGCCGCCGGGCCGCCGACGTGGGCCTGGATGGCGGAGATGTCGTGGGCGCCGAACGAGCGCTGGAT
>CAADGB010000402.1 GCA_900696455.1 uncultured delta proteobacterium | reverse complement strand
CGGGGGCGCGGCCGGCGGGGGCGCGGCCGGCGGGTGCAGGGTCGGCGGCCGCGCCCGCGACGGTCGACGCGGCCGGGCGGCCCGCGTCAGCCGCACCATCAGCTCGGCGCCCAGCGGCTGGACCTCGACCGCGACCGTCTGCGCGCCGAGGGCGAGGGCGGGGGAGTGGCCGTGACCGTCGGCGACCAGCTCGGCGAGCGGCGTGCCGGCGACCAGGGTCGCGAGCTGGGCGCGACTGACGTCGGCCTTGCTCACCGCCCGGTACTCGCCGCCCTGCCGCACCGCCACCGGCCGGCCGGTGGCGATCACGACCTCGCTGACGTCGTCGCGCTCGAGGAAGGCGACCAGCCGGGCGAGGTGGGACACGGCGCCATCGTACCGCGGCGGCGATCGCGGCGGGGCCGGGCGTCACCGCGGCGCGGGTAGGGAGCGGTTAGCCGCGGTCGGGGCGCGGACGGCGCGCGGGTCAGGGCGCGGACGGCGCGCGGGTCAGGGCGCGGCCGGCGCGCGGGCGCGCAGCGTGGTCACGGCCGCGAGCAGGGCGGCGACGATCGCCGCGGCGTAGAACCAGGTGCCGCGCGCGAGCTCGAGGCCGGGCAGCGCCGGGCGCTGGGTGACGAAGACGCCGCCGGCGACGATCGCGGTCATGGTCGCGATCAGCGCGACCGCCGCCGCCAGCTTGCCGGCGCGCCGCGCCGCCACCGCGCCGGCGAGCGCCACCAGCACCAGGCCCGCGACCATGCCCGCCGCCCACGTCGCGACGCCGGCCCGCGCCCACACCTCGCTGCCGCCGGTCCAGGCCAGGGTGCCGCGCTGGCAGTCGCCGCCGAAGCAGCGCTGGGTCGACACCGGGCCCACGCCGACCTCGCCGATCGTCCACCACCAGCCGCCCTGCACCGCGAGCAGGAAGCATGCGGCCGCGGCGATCGCGGTGGTGATGATGACTACACGTCGCGACATCGACATCGCGGCGCATTCTTGTGGGTAGATCGCCGCCCACGCAACTGGAATCTCGCGGGTCTGCGCGGGGGGTGCGGCCGGCAAATCTCGCGCCCCGGGCGCCGCGTCGACGCGAGCGTCGGATTGTGGGCGCGGTCCGTTGATCTGGAGCCGTTGGTCGTCAAAGAATCGGCGTCGATGTCGCCGCGCACGTCCGCCCTGGCAGGTCTCGTGTGCGCGGCGATCGCGGCGCCGGTCGCGGCGGCGGAGGCGGCGCCCGCGGAGGCGGCGGCGGGAGATCGCGAGCCCGGGCTCGCCCGGTTGCTGGCGCGGGCGCGCGCGCAGGCCACCTCGCCCGCGCTCGGCGACGGCTGGACCGCGCTCGCCACCTGGTTCGCGGACTGGCGCGGCGAGGCGAGCGCGGCGCCGTGGGCGCGCTGGGCCGGCTGGCGCTGGCTCGACGAGACCCCGGCCCAGGTCGGGACGCTGGGCGTCGAGCTGCAGCTCCGCGCCCGCGACCTGACCGCGCGCGCGCACGCGCTCGCGGCCAGCCTGCTGCCGTTCGCGCCCGTCCACGATCTCAGCCCGCTGGTGGCGTCGCCGGTGCCCGGCGTCGAGAGCTCGGGCTTCGGCTGGCGGCGCGATCCGTTCAACCGCCGCAGCAAGTTCCACAAGGGCACCGACTTCCGCGCCGACCGCGGCACGCCGGTCTACGCCGCGGGCGCCGGGGTCGTCGCCTTCGCCGGCCGGCAGCGCGGCTACGGCAACGTCATCTACGTCGAGCACGGCGGCGGCCTGGTCACGCGCTACGCGCACCTCGCGCGTATCGAGGTCGAGCCCGGCGCCCTCCTGGTCGCCGGTCACCGCGTCGGCCAGGTGGGCTCGACCGGCCGCGCCACCGGCCCCCACCTGCACTTCGAGGTCCGGCTCGACGGGCGCGCCGTCGATCCCACGGTCGCGATGCACGTCGGCGCGCTGCAGCGCACCGACCCGGTCGCGGGTCAGCTCGCGGCGCTGGCGCTCGCGCCCGAGGCCCAGGAGCGCGCCGTCGACCGCCACGATCCGGCGCGCCCGGGCTCGCCGCGGGCCGGCCGCCGCCGCACCGCCGCCGCCGGCGACGCCCGCCCCGAGCGCGCGAGCGCCCCGGCGCGCGAGCGCGCGCTCTGGTAGCCCGAGGCGGGGGCGAGGCGGCGGCGAGGCGCCCGCGGGCCCCGGACCGTCGTAGGCTCGCGCCCATGCGCTACCTGCACACGATGATCCGCGTGCGCGACCTGCCCGCGGCGCTGCGCTTCTTCTGCGACGGCCTCGGCCTGCGCGAGGTGCGTCGCCGCGATCACGAGGCCGGCCGCTTCACCCTGGTCTTCCTCGGCACCGATCCCGACGCCGACGCGCCCCAGCTCGAGCTGACCCACAACTGGGACCAGGTCGAGCCGTACGGCGGCGGCCGCAACTTCGGCCACGTCGCCTACGAGGTCGACGACGTCCACGCCGCCTGCCAGCGCCTGGTCGACCTCGGCTACGTCATCAGCCGGCCGCCGCGCGACGGCCGCATGGCCTTCGTCCGCTCGCCCGACCTGATCTCGGTCGAGCTCCTGCAGCGCGGCGCGCCGCTGGCGCCGTGCGAGCCGTGGGTGTCGATGCCCAACGTCGGCGAGTGGTGACGTGGCGCTGCCGGCCACGGTCCGCCGCTTCGAGCTCGATCTCGCCGACTCCGATCGCGGGATCTACGAGGCGCTCGAGCTGCGCGTCGCCCAGCACCCGTCGGAGAGCGAGCGCTACCTGGTGGCGCGGGTGGTCGCCCGCGCCCTCGAGCACGGCCCCGGCCTCGACTTCAGCAAGGGCGGGGTCTCCGACGACGAGGAGCCGGCGCTGATCCAGCGCGACCTGCGCGGCGACCTGGTGGCGTGGATCGAGATCGGCGCGCCCACCCCGGACCGCCTGCACAAGGCGAGCAAGCGCTGCGGCCGCGTCGTCGTCTACGCGTGGCGATCGCCCGACGAGCTGGCCGCCGCCATCACCGCGCGCGAGGTCCATCGCCGCGAGCACCTCGAGCTGTTCGCGCTCGACCCGGAGGTCCTGGACGCGGTCGCGGCCACGCTCGATCGCGTCAACCGCTGGAGCCTGGCGGTGAGCGGCGGCACGATCTACCTGACCGTGGGCGAGGCCCTGTTCGAGACCACGGCCCGCCGCGTGCCGATCGCCTGAGCCGGTTCGGGTCCGGGCTCGGGCTCGGGCTCGGGCTCGGATTCGGGCTCGGACTCGGGCTCGGGCTCGGGCTCGGGCTCGGGCTCGGGCTCGGATTCGGGCTCGGGCTCGGACTCGGGCTCGGGCTCGGATTCGGGCTCGGGCTCGGGCTCGGATTCGGGCTCGGATTCGGGCTCGGGCTCGGATTCGGGCTCGGCTTCGGATCGGACTCTCAGGTCCGCTTGCCGTCGACCCAGCGGTAGAAGCCCTCGCCCGACTTCTTGCCCAGCTTGCCGTCAGCGACCTTCTGGCGCAGCAGCTCGGGCGGCTCGAAGCCGGGGCCCAGGGCGTCGGACAGGTAGTCGGCGATGCCGAGGCGGACGTCGAGGCCGACCAGATCGGTCAGCTCGAGCGGGCCCATGGGGTGGCCGTAGCCGAGCTTCATCGCGGTGTCGATGTCGGCGGGCGCGGCCACGCCCTCCTCGACCATGCGGATCGCCTCGAGGCCGAGGGCGAGGCCGAGCCGGCTGGAGGCGAAGCCGGGGCTGTCCTTGACCACGATCGGGGTCTTGCCCCAGCGCTCGCCCAGCGCGACCGCGGCGGCGACCGCGCTGTCGTCGCAGGCGGCGTGGCGCACCACCTCGAGCAGCTTCATCAGGTGGACCGGGTTGAAGAAGTGCATGCCGACCACGCGCGCCGGGTCGGCGACCGCGCCGGCGATCTTCGCCACCGGCAGGGACGAGGTGTTGGTGGCCAGGAGCGCGCCGGCGGGGGCCGCCCGCTCGACCGCGGCGAACAGCTCGCGCTTGAGGTCGAGCTTCTCGGGGACGGCCTCGACCACGAGGTCGGCGCCGGCGCAGGCCGCGCCCAGCTCGGCGGTGGCGACCAGGCGACCGAGGGCGGCGTCGCGCGCCGACGCCTCGACCTTGCCCAGCGCCACGCCCTTGTCGAGCGCGGCCGCGACCTTGCCGCGGCCGGCGTCGGCGGCGTCCTGGGCGACGTCGTAGAGGCGGACGTCGTGGCCGGCCAGGGCCGCGACGTGGGCGATGCCGTGGCCCATGGTGCCGGCGCCGAGCACGGTGACGGTGCGGATGCGATCGACGGTGAAGCGCGCGCTCATGGCGCGAGCGTTCCCTGCCGGCTCGGCCGCTGTCAATCCGGGAACGGGACCAGCTCGCCGTCGTCGCCGGACACGGGCGGGAAGCGGCCAGCCTTCCAGTCGTCGCGGGCCCGGGCCAGGCGCGCCCGCGAGCTCGACACGAAGTTCCACAGGAGGTGGCGCGGCCCGTCGAGCGGGTCGCCGCCGAACAGGGCCACCCGCGTGGGCGCGAGCGCCGACATCACGACCTCGCCGTCGCCGAGCACCAGCAGCCGGTGGGCGCCGTGGACCACGCCGTCGACGGTCAGCGATCCGTCGACCACGTAGATCGCGCGCTCGGCGTGCCCGGTCGGCGCGGCCAGGCGCCCGCCCGCGGGCAGCGTGGCGATCGCGTAGAACAGCGGCGCGTACAGCCGCACCGGCGAGCGATGGCCGTAGGCGGTGCCGGCGACGACGCTCAGGGTGGCGCCGTCGACGTCGCCGGCGCCGATCTCGTCGGCGCCGTGGTGCGCGAACGCGGGCTCGACCTCCTCGGCGTCCAGCGGCAGCGCCACCCACGCCTGCAGGCCGTGGACCCGGCCGCCGGCGGCGCGCGCCGCCGGGCTGGTCCGCTCGGAGTGGACGATGCCCCGGCCCGCGGTCATCCAGTTGACCTCGCCCGGGCGGATGACCTGGTGCGTGCCCAGGCTGTCGCGGTGCGTGATCTCGCCGTCGAACAGCCAGGTCACCGTGGCCAGGCCGATGTGGGGGTGCGGCCGGACGTCGAGGCCGTGGCCGGGCGGGTGGACGATCGGGCCGAAGTGATCGAAGAACACGAACGGCCCGACGGTACGCCGGCCGAGCTGCGGCAGCGCGCGCGCGACCGCGACGCCGTCGCCGAGGTCACGGACCTGGGCGTCGACGAGCTGGACCACGGTCACGGCGCGGCCCCGGCGCGCGCGTGCCCGGCCGCGGCCTCGGCGCGCTGCGGTGAGGCCGGTCCACCGCCGCCGCACCTCGCGGCGACGGCGATCGCGAGGGTGACGATCGAGCGGGGCAGCGATCGCGGCGCGCGCACGCGACGATGGTAGCATCGCCGCGTGGCCCCGCCCGCCGTCGACCCGGACCGCCTGCGCAAGGAGCTGGAGGCGATCGTCGGACCGCGCCGGGTGTCGATGCGCCCGGTCGATCTCGACACCTACGCCCGGGACATGTGGCCGCGCCTCCTCCTGGCGCGGCGCGCCGGCGCGCCGCCGGCGCACCTGCCGTACGCCGTGGTGTGGCCGGAGAGCGCGCGCGAGGTGGCGTCGCTGGTCAAGCGGGCGCGCGCCCTGGGCGTCCCCATCATCCCCTACGGCGGCGGCTCCGGCGTGTGCGGCGGGGTGGTGCCGGTGCACGGCGGCGTCACCCTCGACCTCAAGCGCATGCAGGCGCTGCGGTCGGTGCGCGGCGACGAGCTGATCGCCGACGTCGAGGCCGGGCTGTCGGGCGAGCGCTTCGAGCGCGACCTGGCGCGCCGCGGCTTCACCTTCGGCAACTTCCCGTCGTCGATCTACTGCTCGACCGTCGGCGGCTGGCTCGCCACCCGCGCCGCCGGCCAGCTCTCGACCAAGTACGGCAAGGTCGAGGATCGGGTCGCCGGCCTCACCGTGGTCACCGGCACCGGCGAGCTCATCGACACCGACGGCCCGTCGCGCGCGCTCGGCGGCCCGAGCTGGACCCAGCTCGTGCTCGGCAGCGAGGGCACGCTGGGCGTGATCACCTCGGCCCGCCTGCGCCTGGCGCCGGCGCCGCAGCTCCGGGTGTTCCGCGGCTTCGAGGTCGGCAGCGTCGCCGCCGGGACCGAGGCCATCCGTCGCGTGCTGCAGCGCGGCCTGCGCCCGGCGGTGGTGCGGCTCTACGACGAGCTCGACACCTTCCTCAACAGCCTGAAGCCCGGCGGCGGCCACGGCGACGGCCGCGACGACCGGCGCCAGCACGCCTTCGCGCCGGCGCCCCTGCCCGGCGAGGGCGCGCTGCCGGTGCTGCCCGGGCCGCCGGCGTCCGATCGCGACGACGGGCCGCTGCGCCGGCTCCTCGCCCTGGGCCGGCGCGGCAGCCGCGGCCTGCGCCAGGACGCGATGGGCGCGCTCCTGTCGCGGCCGCGCGCGGTCAACGGGCTGGTCGGCGCCGTCGCCGAGAAGCTCGCCCGCAAGGGCTGCCGGCTCATCATCGGCCTCGAGGGCGCGCGCATCCGCACCGAGATCGAGGCCGCGCTCACCTTCGCCGAGCTCGAGCGCGCCGGCTGCAAGGATCTGGGCGAGGAGCCGGGCAAGCAGTGGCTCGCCCACCGCTACGCCGTCAGCTACAAGATGTCGCCGGCGTTCCGCGACGGCGCGTTCGTCGACACCATGGAGGTGGCGTCGAGCTGGGAGCAGCTCATGGACCTCTACCACTCGGTGCGCGCGGCCATCGGCCGCCACGCCGTGGTCATGGCCCACTTCTCCCACGCTTACCCCGAGGGCTGCTCGATCTACTTCACCTTCGCCGGCCACGCCGACGACCGCGCCGGCAGCGAGCGCCTCTACGACGCGATCTGGCGCGACGGCCTCGAGGCCGCGACCCGGGTCGGCGGCACGATCAGCCACCACCACGGCGTCGGCCTGCTCAAGGGCCCCTACATGTTCGGCGAGCACCGCGAGGCGATGAGCCTGCTCCACGGCCTCAAGCGCACCCTCGATCCCGACGACATCATGAACCCCGGCAAGCTGGGCCTGGTCCACCCCCACGCGCCCGAGGTCGACGGCTCCGGCGGCGCCGGCGGCCCCGGCGGCGGAGGTCGGCCGTGACCGCGGCCCTGCGCGCCGACCTCGAGCAGGCCCTCGGCGCCGAGCACGTGGCCGCCGAGGACGCGCGCGAGTGGCGGGTCAGCCCGGGCGCCGCCGCCGAGGTCGCCGAGGTCGTGCGCATCGCCGGCCGCCACGGCGCCGCCATCATCCCGGTGGGCTCGGCGTCGCGGGCGCCGCGGCTGCGCGGCGTCGACCGGTCGCGGGTGATGGTGTCGACGCGGCGCCTCGATCAGGTGATCCACCTCGACGAGACCTCGCTCCTGTGTCACGTCCAGGCCGGCCTCACCGGCCTCGGCCTCGAGAAGGTGCTCACGCCCCGCGGCCTGTCGATCGGCGACTACCCGCCCAGCCTCCTCGGCTCGACCCTGGGCGGCCTGGTGGCGGTCCGCACCCCGGGCAAGTCGTCGGCGCGCCACGGCTTCTTCGAGGACGCGGTGCTCGGGCTGTCGGCGGTGCTGGCCGACGGCCGGACGGTCCACACCCGGGCCGCGCCCCGCCGCGCCACCGGCCCCGACCTCGCCCGCGCCCTGTGCGGCAGCGAGGGCACGCTCGGCCTCATCACCAGCGTCGTCCTCCGCATCCACCGCCGCCCCGAGGCCCGCTTCCTGGCCGCGTTCGTCCTGCCCGGCGTCGACGCCGCGGTGGCCGCGACCTACCTGGCGCTGCGCGAGGAGGCGGCGACGGCCGGGCTGCGCGTCCTCGACGCCGCCGAGGCCGCGCACTGGTACGGCGCGGCGGTGTGCGGCGACGGCGAGGCGGTGGTGGTGGCCGCCACCGCCGGGCCCACCGATCTGGCGGCGTGCGATCGCGACCTCATCACCAGCGCGGTGCGCGCCGAGGGCGGCCGCGACGCCGACCTCGCGCTGGCCGAGACCTGGTGGAAGCGCCGCCACTCGGCCGAGCCGTGGCCGGGGCCGCCGCCCTCGTTCCAGCTCACCGCCACCCCCGCCCGCCTGTGCGGCGCCTACCACGCCGTCCGCGGGGCGGTGACCGCGGCCGGGGCCGCGGCCCGCGTCCACCTCTCACGCTTCGACGCCACCGGCGCGGTGCTGTTCGTGACCTTCGTCGATCCGGAGGCCGGGCCGGTGGCCACCGCGCCGGTCCTCACCGGCGCCCGCGAGGCCGCGGTCCGCGACGCCGCGCTCACCGCGGCCCGCGCCGCCGGCGGCTACCTCTTCGGCGGCCGCGCCCGCGAGCTCGATCCCTACCTCCAGGCGCTGCGCGCCGCCCTCGATCCCGACGGCCTCATGAACCCGGGCGCGCTGGTGGGGTGACGCCGGCGGGCGGCGCGCCGGTGGCGCCGTCGTGGTCCGCGCCTGCCCCCGACGAGGGCGTCACTCCTCGAGGGTGCTGCCGTCGCCGATCCGCACGCCCGAGATGCAGCAGGTGTCGGGCTTCTGCTCCGGCACGTCGTTCTTCAGCCAGCAGCGCGGCTTGTCGCCCTGGACGCCGGGGCGCACGTAGGTCCACGCGCGGCACTCGGCCTCGGCCACGCACGCCTCGAGGCACAGGAAGGCGTCGGCGCTCGCCAGATCGAAGTCCTTGTAGTCGCTGCCCGGGCGGTCGATCCCGTCGGTGGCGCCGGGCGGGAGCGCGGCCGGGGCGGCCGCGGGGCCGGTCGTCGTGGGCGCGGAGCCGGACTTGCAGCCGACGATCGCGAAGGCCACGAGGGCCGCGACGGGGAGGACGACCGAGACGAGGACGCGGGAGCGGACGGGGTGCATGGGTTCTCCTGGTACGGTGCGACGAGCGGCAGGCAGTCTAGCCGCCCGCGCCGCGGAGCTCAATGGGACCCCACCGGCGCGCGGACGGGGTGACGGCCGGCGGGCGCCGGGCTACGGTCGCCGCCGATGCAGCTCACCGATCACGTCACCCTGGGCCGCAGCGGCCTCCGGGTCTCGCCGCTGTGCCTGGGCACGATGACCTTCGGCACCGCCTGGGGCTGGGGCGCCGACGAGGCCACGGCCCGCGCGGTGTTCGACGCCTACGTCGACGCCGGCGGCAACTTCGTCGACACCGCCGACATCTACACCGGCGGCCAGAGCGAGGAGCTGGTGGGGCGCTTCGTCGCCGACCGCGGGCTGCGCGACCGCCTGGTCCTGGCCACCAAGTTCACCTTCAACCTGACCAAGGGCGATCCCAACGCCGGCGGCAACGGCCGCAAGCTCATCCGGCGCGCGGTCGAGGCCTCGCTGCGCCGGCTCGGCACCGACCGCCTCGATCTGTACTGGCTGCACTGCTGGGACATGGTGACGCCGGTCGACGAGGTCATGCGGACGCTGGATGATCTGGTCCGCGACGGCAAGGTGCTGCACGTCGGCCTCTCCGACGTCCCGGCGTGGTACGCGGCGCGGGCCCAGACCCTGGCCGAGCTGCGCGGCCTCGAGCCGGTGGTGGCGCTGCAGCTCGAGTACTCGCTGGTCGAGCGCGGCATCGAGCGCGAGCTGGTGCCGGCGGCGCAGGAGCTGGGCATGGCGATCACGCCGTGGAGCCCGCTGGCCGGCGGCTTCCTCGCCGGCAAGTACCCGCGCGACGGCGGCGGCGAGGGCCGCCTGGCCAAGCATCGCGGCAGCGGCAACCCGGCCTTCGATCGGATGACCGCCCGCAACTACGAGATCCTCGACGTGGCCCAGGCGGTGGCGGCCGAGGTCGAGCGCCCGGTGTCGCAGGTGGCGCTGGCCTGGCTGCTCGGGCGCCCGGGCGTGACCTCGACGATCATCGGCGCGCGCTCGGTCGAGCAGCTCCAGGCCAACCTGGGCGCCCTCGACCTCGCGCTCCACGCCGAGCAGCGGGCACGCCTCGACGAGGTGTCGAAGCTCGTGCCCGGCCACCCCTATCTGTTCTTCAGCGACTACTCGCAGGGCATGATGTACGGCGGGGCGCGGGTCACGCGCTGGCGCCCGGCCTGATCGGCGGGGCGCACGGCAGCGGCAGCTCGCGTCACGGCAGCGGCAGCTCGCGGGCGAAGGCGGTGACGGTGAGGCCGCGGAAGTGGAGCGAGCTGCCGCCGGCCGCCGGGCCGAGATCGATGTCGCCGGTGAAGGGCTGGCCCTCGGGGCTGTCGAAGAACGGGCCGTCGTAGAAGATCCACGACGGCGTGGGCGCGCCGTCCCAGTGCTGGATCTGCGACACGTGCCAGCGGCCGGCGCTGCGCGTGAAGTAGAAGTAGAGGCGCATGGTGTTGGCGTTCTCGGTCCACTCGACCTCGAGCGTGCCGTCGTTGGTGCCGGGGGTGAAGCCGGAGCCGGTCACGTCGGCGACGCCGGCGCCGCGCAGGACCAGGTTGGCGGCGCCGCCGACGACCAGCGAGAAGTCGGTGGCGACCACGCTGGCGGCGCCCGGCCCGTAGTCCCAGGCCACGGGCGCCGGCGGGGCGTCGACCAGGGTGATCCCGCCGTCGTCGTCGCCGCCGCCGCACGCGAGGACGGTCAGGGCGAGGGCCGCGACCTGACCGGGGATGAAGAACGCGCTTCGCACGGCGGCGAGGATACGCCGACTCGGGCCCCGCGAACGGGGAAGCGACCCGGTGTCGCCCGTGGATCTGGCGTATAGTCGCCGGCGGTGTCCGAGCGCTTCACGCCCGCCGACGTCGCCCGCCAGCTCGACGACTGCACGTTCTGCCCCAAGATGTGCCGGCACGCCTGCCCGGTGGCGACCACCACCGGGCGCGAGACGCTGATCCCGCAGGCCAAGATGGATCGCCTCAACAAGCTGCGGTCCGGGATCGAGCCGTGGAGCGCCGAGGCCGCCGATCCGCTGTGGGGCTGCACCGGCTGCCGTCACTGCACGGTCTACTGCGATCACGGCAACGAGCCGGGGCTGGTGCTGTTCGGCGGCCGCGCCGAGGCCCAGCGCCGGGGCGTCGCCCACCCGGCGCTGACCGGCTACGCCGACCGCTTCCGCGCCCGCGACGAGCGGCTCGCGCGCCAGAGCAAGGAGCAGTTCGGCGCCGATCGCTTCGCCGAGAGCGGGCAGGTCGGGTTCTGGCCGGGCTGCGACACCACCGACAAGGGCGCCGTCGACGTGGCCGCGGCGCTGGCGGTCTTCGCGCGCGCCGGCGCCGAGCACGTGAAGCTGGTCGACGCCGGGCTCGCCTGCGCCGGCTACCCGCTGCTCGCCGCCGGCCTCACCGATCTGTTCCGCTGGCACGCCGGCAAGGTCGCCAACGTGCTCCGCCGCTTCCGCACCGTCGTCATCAACTGCTCGGCCTGCCTCTACGCCCTGCGCGCGCAGTACGACGGCGAGGGCGTGGCGGTGCGCACCGAGGTGCTGTCGCTGGCCGAGTTCCTGGCCCAGCACGCCAGCCGCCTGCCGACGCCGGCGACCCGGCGCTCGGTCTACTACCACGACCCCTGCTACCTGGCCCGCTACGCCGGCGTGATCGAGCCGCCGCGCCAGGTGCTGGCCCAGGTCGCGACCGTGCGCGAGCTGAGCTGGTCGCGCCAGGACACCGAGTGCTGCGGCGGCGGAGGCCTCCTGCCCAAGACCGCGCCGTCGACCGCCGACGCCATGGCCCGCCGCCGCCTGGCCGAGGTCGCGGCCAAGGGCGGCGGCATGGTGGTGACGTCGTGCGGCACGTGCGCGTTCATGCTCCGCCGCAACCAGCCGGCGTCGGTCGAGGTCGCCGATCTGCCGACGGCGATCGCCCTGCTCCCCGAGACGCCGGTGGAGCCGCTGCCGGCGACCGCCGACGATCCGACCCAGGGGTGACGTGGCGGCCGGCGCAGGGGGCCCGCCACGCGGCGACGGCGGGGACGACGGCGACGCCCGCGCCGTCGACGCCGCGCTGATGGCGCGGTACTGCGCCGGCGACGCCCAGGCCTTCCGCCAGCTCCACGCCCGCCTGGCGCCGCGGGTGCTCGGCTACCTCGTCCGCATGGTGCGCGACCGGGCGGTGGCCGAGGATCTGGTCCAGCTCACCTTCCTCAAGGTCCACCGCGCGCGCGGCGCGTACGTCCGCGGCGCCGATCCGTCGCCGTGGATCTTCGCGATCGCCCACCGCACGTTCCTCGACGAGGCGCGGCGGCGGCGGCGGGCGCGGGTCGGCGTCGCCGAGGACGGTCAGCCGCCGGAGGTCGCCGCCGACCTGACCGGCGCGGCCGCCGAGGCCGGGGCGCCGGGGCACGGCGACGACGGTCGGGGCGAGCTCACCGCCGCCACCCTGGCCGCGCTCGAGCGCCTGCCGCCGGCGCAGCGCGAGGCGGTGGCCCTGACCAAGCTCGGCGGCAAGAGCATCGCCGAGGCCGCCGAGATCGTCGGCACCACGCCGGGCGCGATGAAGGTGCGCGCCCACCGCGGCTACGAGGCGCTGCGCCGGGCCCTGGGCCGCGCGCCGCGCGCCGCCGGCGAGCCGGGAGAGCCCCGATGACCGACGAGCGACCGACCCCCGATCCTGCCGATCCGGCCACGCCCGCGGCCGACCCCGCCGACCTCGCCGCCGACGGCGCGCTGTCACCGCCGCCGCTGGACGATCGGCTCGCCGCCGCGCTGCGCGACCTGACGCCGGTGACGCCGCGCCGGCCGTGGCGCGATCTGGCGTGGGTCGCCGCCCTCGCCGCCGCGGTGGTCACCGCGCTGGTGCTGGCCCTGTCGCTGCGCCGCGATCTCGACGCGCTGCCGCGGGCCTGGGTGATCGCCTACGGCGGGGCGTGGCTGGGCGCCTTCGTCGTCGGCGCGTGGCTGGCGCTGGTGCCGCGCGCGGGTCACGTCGTGCCCCGCGGCCTGGCGGCGGGCGCGGTGGCGGCGGTGGCCGCCGTCGGCTTCGTCGTCGCCGGCCTGACCCTGGCCCGCACCACCCCGCGGTCGCTGGTCTACGCGCCGACCGCGCTCGAGCACCTGTGGCGCGGCGCCGCCTGCGCGGGGCTCGGCACGATCGCGGCGCTGGCGCCGCTGGGGCTCGGGGCCCGCCTCCTGCGCGGCGCGGTGCCGGTGACCGCGCGCGCCACCGGCCTCGGCCTGGGCGCGGCGTGCGGCGCCGCCGGCGGCCTGCTCCTCCACCTCCACTGTCCGATCACGCACCCGCTGCACCTCGGGCCCGGCCACGGCGCCGCGGTGGTGGTGGGCGCGCTCGCCGGCGCCCTGCTGGTACCGGCCCTCGCCAAGGAGCCCGCGTCATGACCGCCTTCACCTTCCCCGCCGCGTCCGAGCTGCCCACCGACGTCCGGATCGACGCCGCCCGCTGGGACCGCCACTGGCTGTGCGACGGCGAGCTGCGGACCTGGACCGGCGACACCGCGCCGGTGCGCTCGCCGGTGTGCGTGCGCGGCGACGGCGGCGCGCCCGAGCCGGTCGAGCTGGGGCGGGTGGCGATGGTCGACGCCGCGGCCGCGCTCGAGGCGCTGGCGGCGGCGAAGCGGGCCTGGGATCACGGCCGGGGGTCGTGGCCGACCATGCGCGTGGGCGAGCGCATCGAGCGCATGGGCACGTTCGTCGCCGGCATGCGGGCGGCGCGCGAGGAGCTGGTGCGGCTCCTGATGTGGGAGATCGGCAAGACCCGCGCCGACAGCGAGGTCGAGGTCGATCGCACCGTCGACTACATCACCGACACGATCGAGGCCCTCAAGGAGCTCGACCGGGCGTCGGCGCGGTTCTCGGTGACCGGCGGCTTCGTCGGTCAGATCCGGCGCGCGCCGCTGGGCGTGGTGCTGTGCATGGGGCCGTTCAACTACCCGCTCAACGAGACCTTCACCACGCTCATCCCGGCCCTGCTCATGGGCAACACCGTGGTGTCCAAGCTGCCGCGCTTCGGCCAGCTCGTGCACCTGCCGCTGCTGCCGGCGTTCCGCGACGCCTTTCCCGCCGGCGCGGTCAACGTGCTGCAGGGCGACGGCGCCACCGTGATCGGGCCGATCATGGAGAGCGGCGACGTCGACTGCCTGGCCTTCATCGGCAGCTCGCGGGTCGCCAACCTCCTCCGGCGCCAGCACCCGCGGCCCAACCGGCTGCGCGCGATCACCGGGCTCGAGGCCAAGAACCCGGCGGTGATCCTGCCGTCCGCGGATCTGGACCTCGCGGTCCGCGAGTGCGTGGCCGGGGCGCTGTCGTTCAACGGCCAGCGCTGCACCGCGATCAAGCTGATCTTCGTCCACGCCGACGTCGCCGAGGCCTTCGTCGCGCGGCTGGCGGCGGCGGTCGACGCCTTGCCCGCCGGCCTGCCGTGGCAGCCGGTCAAGGTGACGCCCCTGCCCGAGCCGGGCAAGCCGGCGCACCTGCGGGCGCTGGTCGACGACGCCGTGGCCGGCGGCGCCCGGATCGTCGGCGGCGGCGGCGCCAGCCACGGCACGTTCTTCCGCCCGGCGGTGGTCTACCCGGTGGCGCCGGCGGCGCGGCTGTACCGCGAGGAGCAGTTCGGGCCGGTGGTGCCGGTGACGACCTTCCGCGAGCTCGACGAGATCGATCACTTCATGCGCCAGAGCCCCTACGGGCAGCAGATCGCGCTGTTCGGCGCCGACCCGCGTCAGCTCGCCCAGCTCGTCGACGCCCTGGTCAACTCGGTGTGCCGCATCAACCTCAACGCCCAGTGCCGGCGCGGCCCCGACAGCTTCCCGTTCACCGGGCGCAAGGACTCGGCCGAGGGCACCCTCAGCATCTCCGACGCCCTGCGCGCGTTCTCGATCCGCACCGTGGTCGCGACCACCGCCACCGACGCCAACCAGGAGCTGGTCGGCGAGATCGTCACCCGCCGCCTGTCGAGCTTCCTGTCGACGGACTTCCTGTTCTAGGT
>CAADGB010000401.1 GCA_900696455.1 uncultured delta proteobacterium | reverse complement strand
GCCGCCGCCGGGCCCGCCGCCGGTGCCGCCCGAGCCGCCGGCGCGGATCGGCCAGCGGGTGCCGCCGGCGCGCGCCCGCGACGCGGTCACCGGCCAGCTCCGCTTCACCGACGACCACGTCCTGCCCGGCATGCTGCACGCGAAGCTGGTGCGCAGCCCGCACGCCCACGCCCGCATCGTCGCCATCGATCCGGCGCCGGCGCTGGCCCTGCCCGGGGTGCACGCGGTCATCACCGGCCGCGACCTGCCGGTGCGCTACGGCATCATCCCGTGGACCCAGGACGAGCACCCGCTCGCCGTCGACAAGGCGCTCCACGTCGGCGACGCGGTGGCCTGCGTGGCCGCCGTCGACGAGGCGACCGCGGTCCGCGCCGCCGCCGCGGTCGCCGTGACCTGGGAGGTGCTGCCCCACGTCCTCGATCCGGAGGCCGCGCTCGCGCCCGACGCGCCCCGGGTCAACCCCGCGGCGCGCAGCGGCAACGTCACCAAGGCGGTGGCGCTCGACTTCGGCGACGTCGACGGCGAGCTGGCCGCGAGCGACGCCGTGGTCGAGGCCAGCTACGAGTTCGCGGGCACGACCCACGCCGCGCTCGAGCCGCACTGCGCGATCGGGGTGTGGGAGCCGCAGGGCGTGCTCACGGTGATGAGCTCCACCCAGGTCGCCCACTACCTCCACCGCGAGCTGGCCCGGGTCCTGGGCCTGGCCGAGGACCGGGTGCGGGTGATCCAGCCGCCGCTGGGCGGCGCCTTCGGCGGCAAGAGCGAGCCCTTCGACCTCGAGTTCTGCGTCGGCCGGCTGGCGATGCTCACCGGCCGCCCGGTCAAGCTCCGCTACACTCGCGAGGAGGTCTTCTACGCCCACCGCGGCCGTCACCCGATGCGCATGCGCATGGCGCTGGGGGCTCGCGCCGACGGCACGCTCACCGCCTGCACCCTGAGCTCGCTCATCGACGGCGGCGCCTACGCCTCGTTCGGGCTGGTCACGACCTACTACGCCGGCCAGCTCGTGACCGCGCCCCTGCGCCTGCGCGCCTACCGCCTCGACGCCACCCGGGTCTACACCAACAAGCCGGCGTGCGGACCCAAGCGCGGCCACGGCAGCGTGCAGCCGCGCTTCGCCTTCGAGGTCACGGTCGATCGCCTGGCCGAGCGCCTCGGCCTCGATCCGATCGCGCTGCGCCGCAAGAACGTGCTCGAGGCCGGCGAGCGGACGATCAACGGCTTCCTCGTCCGCTCGATCGGCTTCGCCGCCTGCCTCGATCGGGTCGAGGCGGCCAGCGGCTGGCGCGACAAGTTCCGCCGCCTGCCGTTCGGCCGCGGCGTCGGCGTCGCCGGCTCGTTCTACATCAGCGGCACCAACTACCCCATCTATCCCAACCCGATGCCGCAGAGCGCGGTCCAGCTCAAGGTCGATCGCTCGGGGCGGGTGACCGTGTTCTCGGGCGCGTGCGAGATGGGGCAGGGGGCGAGCGCGATGCTCGCGCTGATCGTCGCCCACGAGCTCGGCGTCGAGCCGGCGGCGATCCGCGTCGTCGTCGGCGACACCGATCTCACCCCGGTCGATCTCGGCGGCTACTCCAGCCGGACCACGATGATGGCCGGCAACGCCTGCCGCCGCGCCGCCCAGGACCTGGCGGGGCGGGTGCGCGAGGTGGTCGCGACCGCCTGGGGCTGCTCGCCGGCCCGGGTCGAGCTGGTGGGGGGCGCCGCCGTCGATCGCGCCGATCCGGCGCGCCGGCTGCCCGTCGCCGAGGCCTTCCGCCTGGCCGAGGCCGCGCTGGGCACCCTGGGCGCGGGCGGCCACTACGACACCCCCAAGGACGTCCACGCCGACTACAAGGGCGGGACGATCGGCGCGTCACCCGCCTACTCGTTCTCGGCCCACGTCGCCGAGGTGTCGGTGGATCCCGAGACCGGCCGGGTCCGGGTCGAGCACGTGTGGGCCGCGCACGACGCCGGCCGCGCCCTCAACCCGATGCTGGTCGAGGGGCAGATCGAGGGCAGCGTCTACATGGGCCTGGGCGAGGCGCTGTTCGAGGAGCACGACGTCCACCCCGACGGCCTGCACCGCGGCCCCTCGCTGCTCGACTACCGGCTGCCGACCAGCCTCGACACGCCCGAGATCAGCGCGCTGGTGGTCGAGACCGACGATCCCGAGGGGCCGTACGGGGCCAAGGAGGCGGGCGAGGGCCCGCTCCACCCGATCATCCCGGCCATCGCCAACGCCATCCACGACGCGGTCGGGATCCGCCTCGACCGCCTGCCGTTCTCGCCGGCGCGGGTGCGGGCGGCGCTGGCGGCGGGCGCCGCCGGCGCGGTCGACCGGGACCACCGCTGACTCGGCGCACCGACCGGTGCGCTACCGCAGGGTCAGGAGCGCCTCGCGCAGGCGGCGCACGCCTTCCTTGATGCTGTCCATCCCGCAGGCATACGAGAGCCGGACGTGGCCGGCGGCGCCGAAGCCGGAGCCCGGCACCACCGCGACCCGGGCGCTGTCGACCAGCCAGTCGCACAGCACGACGTCGTCGCTCATGACCTTGCCGTCGGGGGCGGCGCGGCCGACGAACGCGCCGAGGTCGGGGAAGGCGTAGAACGCGCCCCGCGGCTCGCGGCAGGCGACGCCGGGGATGGCGCGCAGGAGCTCGACGATGGTCTGCCGCCGCTCGTCGAAGGCCGTGCGCATGGCCTCGATCGGCTCGTGGGGGCCGGTGAGCGCGGCCAGGGTCGCGAGCTGCGCCAAGTGGGTCGGGTTCGAGGTCGACTGGCCCTGGACCTTGGCCATGGCCTTGATGATGGGGGTGGGACCGGCGGCGTAGCCGATGCGCCAGCCGGTCATGGCGTAGGTCTTGCTGACGCCGTCGACCAGGATCGTGCGCGCCGCCAGCTCGGGGCCGACCGCCGCCATCGACGCGTAGGTGGCCCCGCCGTACACCAGCGAGCGGTAGATGTCGTCGGACACCACCAGCAGGTTTCGCTCGAGCACGACCTCGGCCAGGGCCTCGACCTGGGCCTTGCTGTAGACCGCGCCGGTCGGGTTCGACGGCGTGTTGAGGACGACGGCGCGGGTGCGCGGCGTGACGTGGGCGCGCAGGGCCTCGGGCCGCATCGTGAAGTCGTCCTCGGGGCTGGTCGGCACGATCACCGGGGTGCCGCCCGCCATCATCACCATGTCGGGGTAGCTGACCCAGTACGGCGCCGGGATGATGACCTCGTCGCCGGGGTCGAGCAGGGCGATGAACAGGTTGTAGAGCGAGTGCTTGGCGCCGCACGACACCAGCACGTCGTCGGGCGAGATCGTCGTGGCGTGGACCCGGCCGAGCTCGGCCGCGATCGCGGCGCGCAGGGGGGCGACGCCGCCGACCTCGGTGTACCTGGCCACCGCCGGCGTGCCGAGGGCGTCGCGGGCCGCGGCCTTGATGTGCTCGGGGGTGTCGAAGTCGGGCTCGCCGGCGCCGAAGCTGACCACGTCGACGCCCTGGGCCTTGAGGCGGGCGGCCTTGGCGGTCACGGCCAGGGTGATCGAGGGCTTGATGGCGTCGAGGCGCGAGGCGGTCTTGACGTTGGGCGGGGGCAGGGACATCGCGGCTATCTCCCGTACTTCTTGGCCAGGGCGCTCACCACGGGCGGCGGCACCAGGCCGGTGACGTCGCCGCCGAGGCTGGCGACCTCCTTGACCAGGGACGAGCTGACGTAGTGGTTGCGCTCGTCGGTCATGAAGAAGACCGACTCGATCTCGGGGGCGAGCCGGCGGTTCATGTGGGCGAACTGGAACTCGTACTCGAAGTCGGCGAGCGCGCGCAGGCCGCGCACGATCACGCTGGCCCCCTGCTCGCGACAGAAGTCGACGAGCAGGCCGCCGAACGACGCGAACGACAGCCGGGCCGCGTGCTCGGGCAGGGCGTCGCGGATGAAGCCGGTGCGCTCCTCGACGGTGAACAGCGGCTGCTTGCGCGGGTTCACCGCCAGGGTCACGACGATGTGATCGAACAGCTTGAGGGCCCGCGACAGGATGTCGAGGTGCCCGTTGGTGATCGGATCGAAGGTGCCGGGGTAGACCGCGATGACGTGCTTGGCGGGATCGGAGGTCATGGAGGGCTCGGCTCGTGCGCGCGGGCGCCGGGGTCGGGGTCGGGGTCGGGGTCGGGGTCGGGGTCGGGGTCGGGATCGGGGTCGGGATCGGGATCGGGGTCGGGCTCGGGCTCGACGCGATAGAACGACAGCTCGGTGTCGCCGTAGCGGCGCAGGTCCGTTCGTAGCAGGAATCCCGCGCGATCGGGGGGCGGCGCGCGGTGGGCGTGCTCGACCACGACCACGGCGTCGGCCGTGAGCCGGCCTCGGGGCAGAGCGGTCAGGGTGGCGACGACGGCGTCGGCGGCGTAGGGCGGATCGAGGAAGACCCAGCGCCACGGCGGGCCGGCGGGGGGCTGGGCGCAGAAGCGGGCGACGTCGGTGGCGGCCACCGTGGCCTGCGCGGTCACGCCCAGGGCCTCGAGGTTGGCGCGCAGCGCCAGCAGCGCGGGACGGCCCCGCTCGACGAAGGTGGCGGTGGCGGCGCCCCGCGACAGGGCCTCGAGCCCGAGCGCGCCCGAGCCCGCGAACAGGGCGAGGACGTGGGTGGTCGGCGGCGGCGGGCCCAGGATGTTGAACAGGGCCTGCCGGACCTTGTCGGTGGTGGGGCGGGTGGCCGCGCCGGGCGGGGCGCGGAGGACGCGACCTCCGAGGGAGCCGGCGACGATGCGCACGCCGTGATATTGCTGCGCTCCCGCCGGGCCCGCTACCATCTCGCCATGGCAGATCGCCAGGACAACCTGGCCGTGCGCGTCCTGGCCCCGGCCCTCACCGGCGGGAGGTTCGACGCGGTGGCGCTGCGCGAGGGCGAGCGGGCCTGGACCTACCGCGAGCTGGCCGACAAGGTGGCGCGGCTGGGCGGCGCCATCGGCGGCCTCGGCGTCGCGCCCGGCGAGCGGGTGGCGATCCTGATGCGCGACACCCTCGAGGCCGCGGCCGCGATCCTCGGCGTCATCCACGCCGGCGCGGTCGCGGTGCCGCTGTCGGAGCTGGCGCGCCCCGACGATCTGCGCGACTACCTCGACCACGCCCAGGCGGTGATGGCGATCGTCGACGGCGAGCTCGAGCCGGCGCTCGATCAAGTGCGCGGCGAGCTGCCGCGGCTGCGCGAGCGGGTGGTGCTGGGGCCGCGGGCCGCCGGCGAGCGCGACTTCGGCGCCATGACCCGGACCGCCAGCCCGGCGATGGCGGTCGCGGTCGAGCCCGACGCCGAGTGCCTGCTCCTCTACTCGGCCGGCTTCGGCGACGAGCTGCGCGGGGTCCGCCACAGCCACCACAGCGTGGCCGCCGCGCACGCCTCGTTCGCGACCTTCCTCGGGATGGGCGCCGGCGACAAGATCTTCGCGGTGGCCCGGCTGTCGGCCGCCTACGGGCTGGGCGCCGGCCTCGTCTTCCCGCTCCTGGCTGGCACCGAGAGCCTGCTCCTGCCCGAGCAGCCGTCGAGCAAGGCGCTGGTCGCCGCCCTCGAGCGCTTCCGCCCCGACTTCTTCCTGTCGACGCCGTCGATCTACGGTCAGCTCGCGCGCGACGTGGCCGCCGCCCAGGCGGCGTCGCCGCTGGCCACCGTGCGCGGCGCCCTCGCCGGCGGCGAGGGCATGCCCGACAAGCTGATCCCGCGGATCAAGGCCGTGCTCGGCGTCGACGTCGTCGTCGGCTTCGGCCTCACCGAGGTCATGCAGATCGCGATCGCCGGGCCGGCCACCGACGACGAGCGCGCGGGCTCGTGCGGCACGCCCCTGCCCGCGGTCGAGGCCCGGGTCGTCGACGACGACGGCCGCGCCGTGGGCACCGACGAGATCGGGACCCTGCAGCTCCGGTCGCCGTCGATGTGCCTGGGCTACTGGAGCGACGGCGAGGGCGATCGCGGCGCCATCGGCAGCGACGGCTGGCTGACCACGCGCGATCGCTTCCTGGTCGACGCCCGCGGCGTCTACCACCACTGCGGCCGCGCCGACGACCTGTTCAAGGTCGGCGGCAAGTGGGTGTCGCCGGCCGAGGTCGAGCGCGCGCTCACCGCCCACGAGGCGGTGTGGGAGGCGGCGGTGATCGGCGCCGACGACGAGGACGGCCTGATCAAGCCGCTGGCCTTCGTCGTCGTCAACGTCGGCCACACCCCCGGCGCGCCGCTCGAGGCCGAGCTGCGCGAGTTCGTCAAGCAGACGCTCGCGCCCTACAAGTACCCGCGCTGGTTCGAGTTCATCGACGTCCTGCCGCGCGGCCCCGGCGGCAAGCTCCTCCGCTACAAGCTGCGCCCGGCGCGCCGCCGCCGCCGCGCCGAGACCGGCGCCGGCTAGTGTCCCGACCGGGCGACGCGGACCGCCCGCCGCGCCCGTCGCGCGGCAGCGGCGGCGCCGTC
>CAADGB010000400.1 GCA_900696455.1 uncultured delta proteobacterium | reverse complement strand
CGGACACGGACACGGCCTCGGCTCCGGTTTCGGACTCGGACACGGATCCGGCCTCGGCCCCGGCCCCGGTCCCGCCGTCGCGGCGCGCACCGTCGTCGGTCACGCGACCTCCACCCGGTCGCGGCCGTTGGCCTTGGCGACGTAGAGCGCGGCGTCGGCGCGGCGCACCAGCTCGCCGGCGCTCTCGGTCCCGCCGGCGCGGTACTGGGCGATGCCGACCGAGATCCGGACCGGCAGCAGGCGGGCGCCGACCACGACCGGGCCGGCCGCGACCTTGCTCCGCATGCGCTCGCCGACCTCCCAGGCCTGGCCGGCGCTGGCCCGCGGCAGCACGACCAGGAACTCCTCGCCGCCGTAGCGGACCAGGAGGTCACCGCCGCGGATGGCGGCGCGCAGGCGGCGGGCGATCTCGAGCAGGACGTCGTCGCCGACGGCGTGGCCGTGCTGGTCGTTGACCTCCTTGAAGTGATCGACGTCGACCATCGCCACCGACAGCGGCTGGCCGTCGGCGTCGGCGCTCTCGAGCTCGGCCGGCAGGCGGGCGGCCAGGAACTCGCGGTTGTAGGCGCCGGTCAGCGGATCGGTGACCGCGATGCGGTGGAGCCGCAGGTTCTCCATGTCGAGCGCGATCGTGGTGGCGAGGAAGCCGAGGAGCTCGACGTCGCTGGGGCCGAAGGCGCCGGGCCGCCCCGCGGTCGCGGTCAGGACGCCGACCACCTGGCCGCGCGCCACCATCGGCACGCACGCCATCGCGCGGATGGGGGTGGCCGGGGCCTCGTCGAGGACGACGAAGCGCGGATCCTGGTCGACGTCGGCGATGCACGCCGGCTTGCCGTGCTGGGCCACCCAGCCGGCGACGCCCTCGCCGACGGCGAAGGCCAGGCGGTGGACGCGCTCGCTGCGCAGCCCCCACGCGGCGCGGGTCAGGAGCTCGCGGCGGCTGCCGTCGAGCAGCATGACCGAGCAGGCGTCGCAGGCCAGGAGCTCGACGCACAGCTCCGACAGCCGCGACAGGAGTGCGCCCACGTCCTGGCCCGAGCCGAGCAGCTTGCCGACCTCGAACAGGATCCCGGGCAGGCGGCGGAGCTGGTCCTCGTGCATGGCGGTGGTGGCGGGCGGAGGGCGCGGGCGCCGCCGCTCAGGGCTGGGCGACGTGGCCGATGAAGGGCAGGTTGCGGTAGCGCTGGGCGACGTCGAGGCCGTAGCCGACGACGAACTTGTTGGGGATCGTGAAGCCCAGGTAGTCGATGTGGACCTGGCGCTCGGCCCGCTCGGGCTTGTGCAGGAGCGAGCACAGCTTGATGCTGGCCGGCTTGCGGGTGGCCAGGTTCTCCATCAAGTAGTGCACGGTGTGGCCGGTGTCGACGATGTCCTCGACCACCAGCACGTGCTTGTGCTCGATGGGCCGGGTGAGATCCTGGGTGATCTGGACGACGCCCGAGCTGACGGTGGCGTCGCCGTAGCTGGCGACGCCGATGAAGTCGAGGGTGAGCGGCAGCGCGATGTGGCGGACCAGGTCGGCCATGAAGATCACCGAGCCCTTGAGCACGCCCAGGACCACCACGTCCTCGCCGGCCCCCAGCTCGGCGTAGTCGGCGGTGATGCGGGCGCCGAGCTCGGCCACCCGGCGGGTGATGGCCTCGGCCGAGATGAGCTCGACGAACGGATCGGTCTCGCGGTTCCAGGCGGGCGGGGTCGGCGACGCGGCCATGGCGGGAATGTAATACACTTTCGGGTCATGGCCGCCGCGCCCGCTCACGACCTCGACGCCCAGATCGGCCAGGTCCTCGCCGAGGTCCGGACCGAGATCGACGTCGCCCGCCGCCACCGGGTCTTCTGCAACCGCAACCTGCGGATGGACCAGGTCGAGATGATCGGCTTCGACATGGACTACACGCTCGCCCTGTACCACCAGGCGCGCATGGAGCGGCTGTCGATCGAGCTGACCCTGACCAAGCTGATCGAGGGCCGCGGCTACCCCGAGGAGATCCGCGGCCTCCACTACGATCCGCAGTGGGCGATCCGCGGCCTGATGGTCGACAAGCGGCTGGGCAACGTCTTCAAGATGGACCGCCACAGCCACGTCGGCCGCTGTTACCACGGCACCCGCAAGCTCACGCCCGAGGAGCGCAAGCAGCTCTACCGCAACGAGCGCATCAACCTGTCGAGCGATCGCTACGAGTGGATCGACACCCTGTTCGGCCTGCCCGAGGTGGTGATGTACGTGGCGATGGTCGACTGGATGGAGGCCCGGGGCTCGGCCAGCGAGGACGACCACGTCAAGCTGTTCACCGACATCCGGCTGTCGATCGACGAGGCCCACCGCGACGACACGCTCAAGAGCGTGATCAAGCAGGCGCTGCCCGAGTTCGTGGTCAAGGACCCCGACCTCGCCGAGACCCTGCACAAGCTGCGCAGCTCGGGCAAGAAGCTGTTCCTGCTCACCAACTCGCTCTACGACTACACCGACGCGGTCATGTCCTACCTGCTCGACGGCGCGCCCACGCCGTACCCGAGCTGGCGCCACTACTTCGACGTCGTGATCGTCGGCGGCCAGAAGCCGCGCTTCTTCAACGCCCAGCCGCCGTTCGTGGCGATCGACCCGGCCACCGGCCGCGAGCTGCCGGGCGAGGTCAAGAGCCTGTCGCGGGACCGCGTCTACCAGGGCGGCAACGTCGTCGCCTTCGAGCAGATGATGGGCATCCGCGGCGAGAACGTGCTGTACATCGGCGATCACATCTACGGCGACATCCTGCGCCTGCGCAAGGCGTACATGTGGCGGACGGCGATGATCCTCCAGGAGCTCGACGACGAGCTGGCGGTGGGCGAGCGGCTCGACGGCCAGCTCCGCGATCTCGAGCTGCTCGATCGCCGCCGCCGCAACCTCGAGTCCGAGATCGACTTCCAGGCCCTCCGCCTCAAGCGCATCCAGCGCCTGCTCGACGAGGCCAACGCCCTGGCCGCGGCCGCGACCGTGGCGCCGCCGACCCCGCCCCTGGGCGCGCTGGTGGCGGGGGCCGCGGTGGCGTTCGCCGGGCCCGGCGCCCTGGCCGCCGGCGGCGGCGCCGCCGCCGGCGATCCGGCGCTGGCCCTCGGCCTGGCCGAGCCGCCGGGCGAGCCGCCGCGCACGCTGCCGAGCCTGTCGTCGGCGTCGCGGGCCCGGCTCGAGGCCGCCCGCAAGCAGACCAAGGCCAACCTCGACAGCCTGCGCGACCGGGCCCGGCTCATGGCCGAGGAGGTCGAGTTGCTCGAGGACGCCACCGAGCGCGCCTTCAACCCGTACTGGGGCTCGGTGCTGCGCGAGGGCAACGAGAACTCGCGCTTCGGCGAGCAGTGCGGCGACTACGCCGACCTCTACACCTCGCGGGTGTCGAACTTCCTGTCGTACTCGCCCTTGCGCTACTTCCGCGCGCCGCGGCGGGCCATGCCCCACGAGCTCTAGAGCACCGAACGGTTTGAAGTGCCTGCTGCGACGCGACCTTGCGGGCACCTCCGGGCGTACGTCCGATGCTCGCTCCTCACGTAGGGCCACTACGCTCGTCGCTGCGCTTCGGGCGTGCGCCCGGATCTGCCGTAAGCGCTGTGTGAACCCCACGTGGCGCGGCTTCGCGCGGTCGTGGTAGTGGGCGCGCCAGCGCCGCGCCTGCGGGTCAGGCGGTCGGCGACGCCGCGACGTTCGGAGGAGGGACGGTGACGCGG
>CAADGB010000399.1 GCA_900696455.1 uncultured delta proteobacterium | reverse complement strand
CCGCCGCCGCTCGTCGTCGGGCGCGGCCGCGAGCACGGCGCCGGCCAGCGACGCCGGCATGCGGACCACGGCGCCGTCGCGATGGGCGACGCCGAGCTCGACCAGCTCGGCCAGGCCGCGGCTGGCGGCGACCAGCGCCGCCGGATCGGCGCCCCGCGCCGCCGCGGTCGCCGCCGCGACCTCGGGCGTGAGCTGGCCATCCCAGCAGGCGAGCAGCAAGGCGGCGTCGCGCGCGGCCGGCCCCCGCGCCGCGAGCTGCTGCAGCCGCAGGTCGTCGACGGTCGCGCCCGAGGCGTCGCGTTCGGGATCGAGCGCGTACGGATCGTCGCCGCGGGCGGCGAGGGCGGCGACGATCGCGGCGGCCAGCGCTGGCAGGCCGCGCGCGGCGCGCCCGAGGCTGGCGACGAAGCGCGGCGGCGGCCGCCGCCCGATCATCTCGGCGGCGAGCCGCGCCAGGGCCTCGTCGTCGACGGGACCGAGGGTCAGCTCGCGCGTCCGCGGCGGCGTCGGCGGGGCCTCGCCCTCGACGATGACGACCAGGGCGCCGGCGCCGGCGTCGACCGCGGCGAGCGCCGCCAGGACCGCGGCCGCGCGCGGATCGTCGGCGGCCGCGCCGTCGAGCTCGAGCACGGTCGCGGCGCCGGCGCGGGCGCACGCCGCGCGCACCACCGCCGCCGCCAGGGCGAGGGCCGCGCGCTCGCCGCCGGCCGCGGTCACCCCGAGGATCGCCGCCACCGCGTCCAGATCGCCGCGCACGATCGTCGCCGGCGGCTGGCCGTGGGCGGCGGCGACGAGCTGGTGGTCGCGGATCGCGCGGCTGACCAGCGCCTGGGCACCGACCCCGGCCGGCCCGCGGACCACCAGCGGCGGGGCGCCGTCGCCCGCGCGCGCCGCCTCGAGCGTGCGGGCGAGCTCGGCCAGGGTGTCGCCGGCGCCGATCGGGGTGGGCGCGGCGAGCGGCGCGCGCACCGCCGGCCGCGGCCGTGGGCGCGGCGGCCGGGGCAGGGCCGCGACCGCCTGGGTCAGCTCGTCGAACACCGCCAGCGCCGACGCCGGGCGCGCCGCCGGATCGCGGGCCAGGAGACGCGCCACCAGATCGGCCATGCCCGGCGCCGCGCCGTCGTCGAGGCGCGGCGGCGTCGTCGTGAGGATCGCGCGGACGAGGGCGGCGCGCCCGGCGCCGGCGAACGGCGGCGCGCCCGCGGCCGCGTGGAAGAGGGTCGCGCCCAGCCCCCACAGATCGGCGCGGGCGTCGACGACCCCGGCCAGCGCCTCCGGCGCCATGTAGGCCAGCGTGCCGCGGGCGGCGCCGACGGCGCCGCGGACCGCCGACAGCCCGAGGTCGATGAGCACGGCGCGGGTGCGCTCGCCGCTGCCGGTGAGGAGGACGTTGGTCGGCGTGACGTCGCAGTGACAGAGCCCGGCGGCGTGGACGTGCGCGAGCGCCGACGCGACGTCGATCGCCGCGATCCAGAGGCGGCGGGCACGATCCTCGACCGGCGCGCGGGCCAGCGCGACGTCGAGCGGCTCGCCGTCGATGGCGGCGGCGGTGAAGTAGCAGGTGCCGGCGGGCAGCGGCCCGAGCGCCGCGGCGAGCACGCCCAGATCGCGGACCCGGGGCAGCGCCGGGTGCTCGAGACCGGAGAGGCGCTCGAACTCGTGGGCCAGCGTCGCGGCACCGCCAGCGGCCTCGGCGCCGCCACGCACCGCCTTGAGCACCAGCCGCGCCCCGGGCGCGTGGGCGTCCTCGATCGACCAGACGTCGCCCTGACCGCCCTGGCCGAGCGGCGCGAGCAGGCGGTAGCGGTCCGCCGACGAAGCCGAAGCCACCGGGACGGTGGGGGTCGCGGGGGCGACCGGCGTCGATCGACGGGCCATGCGGTCAGTGTGCCAACAATGGTGGCGATCCTGTCAACCCAATTGGCATCCGCGGCACGCGCCCGCCGCCAGGTGTCCTCCGCCAAGGCCCACACGACACAGAGGTGCGCGATATGCCACGCGAAAAGCGCGAACATGCTAGGGTGCGGCGGTGGGGGACAACGACCGACGCCGGGCTGGCGACGACACGCGAGCGCGCATCGACGAGCTCGCGGGCGGCTGGTCGGTGCCCGGCGGACGCGACGAGGACGGGCGCGAGCCAGCCCCGACCTCGGAGCTACCGGCCGAGCCCGGGCCCGCGCCTGCTGCCCCGCCGCCGCGTCCCGCGCGCACGTCGTCGCCGCCGCACCCGCCGCCGCCGCCGGGGCGGCCGGGTCGAGCCTCGGCACCGCCGCCGCCGCCGCCGCGCGCCGCGACGCCGTCCCGTCCGCCGGGTTCACCGTCACCACCGTCACCACCGCCACCACCGTCACCACCGTCACCACCGTCACCACCGCCGCCGTCCGTGTCCCGGCCGCCGCCGCCGCCGCCGCCACCGGCGCGCGCGGCGGACCCCGGCCACGAGGACGCCACCGCGCGCGAGCCGCGGCTCGACGCCGACGAGCTGCTCCGCCCCGACACCGCCCGCGGCGAGCGCGCCGACTCCGCCGGCGGCGAGCGCGCCGAGACCGCCCGCGGCGATCGCGCCGACACCGCCCCGGGCGAGCTCGACCCGTCGCCGCCGGGCGCGGGCGCGCGCGACGACGCGACCCGGATCGATCCGGGCGCGGGGGACGCCGCGCGCGCGCACGCCGGCGCCGCCTCCGGCCGCCACGCGCCGACCGGCTCGGTGCGCGCGATCGCGTCCCTGCCGCGCCGGCGGGGCCTCGGCGGCGACGTCCGCTACGTCGCCACCGTGCTGTTCGGCGTCACCCGCAGCCGCCGCGAGCTGGCGCAGGTCGAGGCCGAGCTCGGGCGGGTGCGGGCGCGCCGCAAGAAGCGCCTGATCGAGGTCGGCGCCCACGTCCTCGCCGACGACTCCCTGCGCCTGCCCGGCGCCGCCCAGGCCCGCGACCGCCTGGCCGAGCTCGAGGAGGAGCGCGCCCGCCAGGCCGGACAGGCCGCGGCCGCCGAGGCCGAGGCCGCCGCCGCCCGCCGCCACCACGAGAGCGAGACCCGGCGGCTGACCGAGAGCATCACCGCGATCGAGGCCGAGCTCGCCGAGCTCGCCGCCAAGCTGGCGCCGCTCGAGAAGGAGGCGGCGGCGGTCCGCAAGAAGGCGCTCGAGCTCCAGACCACGCTCGGTCGCATCGCCGCCCGGATCGCCGCCCCCGAGGCCAGCCTGGTCACGGTCAAGGGGCCGCGCAGCGAGCGCGCCGCCGTCGAGGCCGAGCTGGCCACGCTCAAGGCCGACCGCCAGGCGGTGGCGCGCGACGAGCCGGCCCTGGCCGCCGAGCTCGACGCCATCCTGCCCCGGATCGCCGACCTCGAGGCCCGGCGGAGCTCCGCCCGCGAGCGCCTCGAGCAGGCGCGCACCGAGCTCGGCGCCAGCGCCGAGCGCCTGCAGGAGCGGCTGGGCGTCGTCGGCGCTCACCAGAAGGTCATCGACCGCGCGCTGGCCGAGAGCCAGGCCGCGCGCGATCGCGAGCTGGCGGCCCTGGGCGAGCGGGTCGCGCTCGAGCGGCCGGCCGGCCTCGCCCGCGAGCTGGCCGACCTCGACACCCTCGACGTCGAGATCGCCACCGAGGAGCGCCGCGTGATGGAGCTGCACGAGGTGCTGGGCTCGGTCGATCGCGGCGCCCTGGCCCGCGGCATCGCGGTGCTGGCGGTCGCCGTGCTGGCGAGCGCGGCGCTCGCGACCTGGCTCCTCGTCCTGCGGTAGCGCGCCGGTGGCGGCGCGCCTCCGGCCGCGCGCCCGCGTTCACGGCGAGAGCAGGGCGGTGAGCCGCGAGACCGCGAACAGCGTGACGGCGTAGCGGGCGCCGCCCAGGGCGAGGGCGATCGCCGCGATCCCGAGGCCGGCGGCGGCCACCAGGCGCTGGCCGCCCGGCGCGCCGCGGCGGCGCCACGCCACCCAGCCGGTCCCGGCGGCCGCGACCCCGAGCCCGAGCCCGACGAACAGGCCGGGGTCGGGCAGGGCGCCGGCGACGAGGGCCAGCACCGCGAGCGCGAGCGAGAGGGCGGCCACGACCGACCGTCGCAGGGCCCGGGCGGCGAGGCCAGTTTTCGGCGCCCGCCGTGCTATACGCGGGCCCCATGTCCGAGGCCCCTCCGTCTCCACCGCCCGCCGAGGGGCGCGGCCCCGAGGTCGGCGCCGGGGCGGTCCACGGCGGGACCTGCGCCATCGTCGGCCTGCCCAACGTCGGCAAGTCGACGCTGCTCAACCGCGTGCTCGGCCGCCACCTGGTGGCGGTGTCGCCGCGGCCACAGACCACCCGCAACCGCATCCTCGGCATCCACCGCGCCCGGCTCGACGACCTCGCGCCGCCCGACGTCGAGCTGTGCTTCGTCGACACCCCGGGCATCCAGCGCGGCAAGGGCGCGCTGCGCCGCTTCATGCGCGACCAGGCGCTGGGCGCCGCCGCCGACTGCGACGTCGCGCTCTACGTCGCCGACGCCACCGACGCTCGCGGCCGCGGCCCCGAGCGCCTGACCCAGCCCGACGCCGCCGAGCTCGCCGCCGCCGTGGCCGGCGTGCCGGTGGTGATCGCGCTCAACAAGGTCGATCGCGCGGTCAAGCCCGAGCTCCTGCCGCTCATGGACGCCTGGATGCGGTGGGGGCAGGCCCAGGGCAAGGCCGACCTCGAGGTCGTGCCCATCGCGGCCCTGACCGGCGACGGCGTCGACCGCCTGGTCGCCACCATCGCCCGCCGCCTGCCGGTGGGCCCGGCGATGTTCCCGGCCGACATGGTCACCGACCGCGCCGAGGAGTTCCTCGCCGCCGCGCTGGTCCGCGAGCAGCTCTACCACCAGCTCGGCAAGGAGCTGCCGTACGCGGCGGCGGTGGTGATCGAGACCTTCGAGGAGCGCGAACGCGGCGACCTCGCGATCGGCGCCTGCATCGTCGTCGAGCGCGCGTCGCAGAAGGCGATCGTCATCGGCAAGGGCGGGCAGCGCATCAAGCAGCTCGGCATCGCCGCCCGCGCCGCCCTGGCCGGGCTGTTCCGCTGCCCGGTCCACCTGTCCCTGTTCGTCAAGGTCGTGCCCGACTGGTCGGCCGCCGACGGCGGGCTGCGCAAGGTGGGCTTCGCCGATCTCGATCGAGGAGCAGGCTCGTGAGGCCCCGCATCGCCATCGTCGGCCGACCCAACGTCGGCAAGTCGACCCTGTTCAACCGCATGGTGGGCGGGCGGCCGGCCCTGGTCCACGACACCCCGGGGCTGACCCGCGACCGCCGCTACGGCGAGCTCGACTACTTCGGGCACGTCCTCGACGTCATCGACACCGGCGGCCTCGATCCGTCGGCCGAGGGCGACGTGATCGGCGCCGGCATCCACCGCCAGGCCTGGCGCGGCATCGACGAGGCCGACCTCCTGGTGCTGGTGGTCGACGGCTCCGCCGGCCTGGCCCCGCTCGACGCCGAGGTCGCGCGCATGGTGCGGACCACCGGCAAGCCCATCGTCCTGGCGGTCAACAAGGTCGACTCGCCGCGGCGGGACGACGTGGTCGCGGAGTTCTACGCCCTGGGCCTGGGCGATCCGATCCCGGTGTCGGCCGCCCACGGCCGCAACTTCGATCGGTTGCTCGAGGTCATCTCGGAGCGGGTGCTGGCCGAGGCCGGGTCCGAGACCGACTCCGAATCCGACTCCGAGACCGACTCCGAATCCGAGTCCGAGTCCGACTCCGAATCCGAGTCCGAGTCCGACTCCGAGTCCGACTCCGAGTCCGACTCCGAGTCCGACTCCGAGTCCGACTCCGAGTCCGACTCCGAGTCCGACTCCGAGTCCGACTCCGAGTCCGAAGTGGATACCGAAGCAGATATCGAAGCAGAGGGCGAGGACGAGCCCCGCCGCACCCGCCGGCCCTGGCGCCGCGGCGACGACCCCACCGGCCCCATCCGCGTCGCCTTCGTCGGCAAGCCCAACGCCGGCAAGTCGTCGCTCACCAACCGGCTGCTGGGCGAGGAGCGGTCGCTGGTCCACCACGAGCCCGGCACCACCACCGATCCGGTCGACACGCCCCTGACCTTCGCCGGCCAGGACTACGTCCTCGTGGACACCGCCGGCATCCGCCGCAAGGCCCGCATCGACGAGGACGTCGAGAAGCTGGCCGTGACCCTGGCCCTGGCCCAGATCGAGCGCGCCGACGTCGTCGTGCTGGTGATCGACGCCGCGCTCGGCCCCAGCGAGCAGGACGCGCGGCTGGCCGGCGCCATCGAGCAGGCGGGGCGGGGGCTCATCATCGCCTTCAACAAGGCCGACCTCCTGCGCGGCGAGGCGGCCCAGGAGCGCCTGCGCCAGGCGGTCAAGGACACCTTCCACTTCCTCACGTGGGCGCCGGTGACCACGCTGTCGGCCCAGCGCGGCGATGGCGTCGACCGCCTCATGGATCTGGCCAAGAAGGTCGCCGCCCAGCACCGCCGGCGCATCACCACCTCCGAGCTCAACCGCTTCTTCGCCGAGGTCTGCGAGACCGTGCCGCCGCCGGTGTGGCGCGGCCGCTCGGTGCGGGTCTACTTCCTGACCCAGGCCGCGGTGCGGCCGCCGACCTTCATCCTCAAGGCCAGCGCGCCCGACGGCGTGTCGCCGCAGTACCGGCGCTTCCTCGCCAACCAGCTCCGCCGCCGCTACGGCTTCCGCGGCACGCCGCTGCGGGTCTTCACCCGCGCCCGCGACGACAAGAAGCCCACCTGAGGCCGTCGCGAGGCGCGGACGAGGACGAGCCGAGGCGAGGTCGGCGCGTGGCCGGTCAGAAGTAGCCCCAGCGCCAGGTGGTGCGCAGGCCGACCTGGACCGTGGTGGTGTCGGCGGCGAAGCCGGTGACCGCCGCGTGCACGCCCCACGAGCGATCGCGGCCGCGCAGCCAGTCGACGCCGCCGCCGACCTCGAGCGCGGGCTCGATCCCGGTCGTGAACGGCCCTCCGGCCCGCACGAGCCCGCCGACGCCGACGATCACGTACGGCACGTAGCGCAGCACGTCGACCCGGTACGACAGGCCGACCGTGACCAGGCCGGTGCCGGCGAGGCCGCCGCCGGCGTGGAGCGCGCCCGCGCCGTGGATCCGCCACGACGCGTAGTCGCTGAAGCCACGCTCGTAGGTGACCGCCAGCGCGAGGCCGCCGGTGGGGCGCAGCATCTCCTCCTCGTCGGCGTCGGGCGTGGCGTAGGTGGCGAAGGCGGCGCCGGCCGACGCCGCGCGCTCGCCCTCGCCGGCGCGCGCCGCCGGGGCCAGGG
>CAADGB010000398.1 GCA_900696455.1 uncultured delta proteobacterium | reverse complement strand
CCGGTCCGGGGGCGGCCTCCTGCGCGGGCGGCGCGCCGGCCGCGGCGCCGTCGCCGCCGGCCTCGGGCTCGCCCTCCTCGCCGGCGGTGGCCTCGACCACGGGCTCCTCGCCGGCGCGGGCGGCGCGGTGGGCCTGGGCCCAGCCCACCAGGCTCGACGCCATCGCGTTGTACTGCTGGCGGTACTGCGCCGCCTGCCCGGCGAACTTGCTCTTCTCGCCGGCGGCCTCGTCGTGCGCGGCCGCCGCCTTCTGGATGGTCTCGGTGTTGTCGGTCTTGATCTGGACGACGTCGGCCTCGTTCTTCTGGAAGGCCTGATCGGTGGCGGCCGCCTTCTGGTCGGTGGCCTTGATCTCGTCGCCCTTGGCCTTGATCTCGGCCTTGGCCGCGGGCTGGTTGGCGGCCTCCTTCTTCATCGCCGCCGTCATCTCGTCGAAGCCCTTGAGCGTCGACTTGATCTCCTTGTTCATGTCGTCGAAGTACGACACCCCCAGCCGCGAGCCGATGTACGTGAAGCGCTCGACCCCGCGCATCGGCGTGATCACGGCGTCGAACTTGGACGACTGGCCGGCGTAGTCGTCGATCTTCGCCGCGGCCACCGCCTGCTTCTCGGCCTGCTTGACGTTGGCGGCGGTCTTCACGCCGATGTCGGTCTTGTGGGCGCCGAGGTTGGCCGCGGCCTTCTGGGCCTCGCCGTGCAGCTCGCCGAGCGGGCCCTCGTTGGCCTCGTGCTTCTGCTGCTCGTCCTTCATCGCCTTGGCGGCGGCGGCGGCCTGCTTCTCCTGGGCGACCGCGACCTCGAGCTTGGCGCGCAGGGCGTCCAGCGCCTGCAGGCTGCCCGCGGGCGGCGGCTGGTAGTTGGGGTTCTTGCGGGTGTGGCCGGGCTGGGTCCAGGTGGCCTCGGTCGGCTGCTCCTTGTGGTCGGGCAAGAACGGTCCGCTCGACGGGGTGACGACCGCCTTGGTGTCCGGGGGCGTCGACGCACCACCACTCGCGGGCCGGGCGGCGGGGGCCTCGCCCGTCGTCTCCGCCACCTCCTTCTGGTCGGCCTCGCGCTCGCGGCGCGCGACCTCGGCGGCGTTGGGCCCGCCGGCCATCTCGCCGACGCGCGGGTCGAGGAAGAGGTCCTTCGACTTCTGGTCGACCCAGTCGCGCACGAACGCGCCGCCCGGGTTGTAGCCCGGCGACAGCTCCTTGGCGCTGACGTCACCCCACTCGAGCGACCGGCGGCCGCCGTCGCGCCAGGACGTGTCGCCCATGTCGGGGCGGTACTCGTAGTCGTCGATCTGGTTGTTCCTCCAGGCCTTGTCCGGTCGCAGCCCGTCGGTGAAGCGGTTGGGACCGCCCTCGACCCCGGTGCGCGCGTCGCGCGCGGCCCGGTCCGGATCGGTCGCCATGCGCTCGTTGCGCCGGTTGAAGGCGTTGTCGTAGGCGCGGTGCTTCGCGGTGGTGCCGTCGCGCCGCGCCTCGTAGTCGGCGCGGGCCTGCGCCTGCTGGCGCTGGAACGCGGCCCGGCGCTCGGCCGCGGCGTGCGACTCGGCGGCCAGCTCCTGGCCGCGCCGCGCCGACGCCGCGTCCTGCTCGACCGAGCGGGTGTAGTCGGCCTCGGCGCGCTGCTCGGCGCTGGCCCGCCGCTCGTCGACGCTCTGCTGCCGCCGCTCGAGCCAGCTCCGGTCGCTGGCGTGGCGCTCCCGGGCGCTGGCCTCGGCGCGGGCGCGCTCGCCGGCGTCCTTGATCTGCGCGGCCTCGTCCATCGTCCGCTGCAGCCGGGCGTCGAGGTCGGCGCGCTCCTGCTGCAGGCGCTGGGTCTCGCGGGCGTGGGTGTCGGCGGCGTCGGTCTTGGCCCGCGCGTAGCGATCGGTGGTGCGCTGCTGCTCCTGCGCCGCGCGCTGCTCGGCGCGGGTCTTGGCGGCGTTGTACTCCTGCTGCAGCCGCACCGCGTCCTCCCGGGCGCGGGCCTCGGCGGTCTGCGCCGCCGACTCGCGGGCCTCCTCGACCCGTCGCCGGTAGGCCTCGTCGGCCTCGGCGCGCGTGCGCAGGCGCTCGGCCTCGATCTCCTGCTGGGTGCGGGCGTGGGCCTCGTCCTCGGCCTGGGCGATCCGGGACTGCTCGGCGATCGCCCGCTCGCGGTAGCGCTGGCGATGATCGGCGAACTCCTGGCCGACCAGGCCGACCTTCTGCCGCCAGGTGCGCTGGGCGTGGGCGGCGCGGGCGTCGACGGCGGCGGCGGTCGGTCCATCGGCGGCGGCGGCGGGCTGGGTCGTCGGCCCGTCGGCGGCGGGCTGGGTCGTGGGCCCGTCGGGCGTGGCGCTGGGCCGGCTCGCCGGCGCGTCGGGCGCGGCGCTGGGTCGGCTGGCGGGGGCATCCGCCGCGGCGGCGGGGCGGGCGGTGGCGGTCGGCTTCGACGGCGCGGCCGGGCGCGCGCCCGGCTTGCCGCCGGGGCCGTAGAGGCGGCGATCGATGCCCTTGGCGCCGGCCGAGACCGCGCGGCCGGCGACGAAGCCGCCGACGGCGGCGCCGACCTTCGAGGCCGAGTCGGCGAGCTTGGCGCCCTGGCCGACGATCTCGCGCGGATCGGCGTCGGAGTTGATCATGTGCATCGCGCGGCAGGCGATGACCGCCGGCTGCAGCACGAGGTTGTTGATGTTGTCGAGCACGCCCGACACCGTGACGATGCCGAGCGCGATCGCCGACAGCGTGCCGGCCAGCGGCGAGGCGACGCCGGCGGTGAGGATCGTCACCAGCCACATCACCGCCGACACCAGGCCGATGATGCCGGCGATGACGTTCATGATGTTGACGACGAGGTCGATGAACTCGGAGATGGCGCCGAGGCTGTTGGCCATCACCTCCCACTTCGACGACCCGGTGCCGAACGCCGCCAGGTTGGCGGCGGTCGCCTTCCAGTCGCGGGTGGCGAGGCCGTAGGCGGCCATGCCGCCGGCGATCATCGCGCCGACGCCGGGGATCGGGCAGAAGCGCTGGGCGAGCTGGCTGACCGTGCCCATCACCACGCCCATCACCGCGCCGGTGGCCGCGCCCTGGGCGAAGCCGCGGCCGAACTGCTCGGCGATGAAGCCCGCGCGCTCCCACGAGCCGGGGGCGCCGACCGCGGCCGAGGCCGCGCTCCACGCCTGGTGCTCGGCCAGCTCGGTGGCGATGAGGTCGCGCTGGTCCGGCGTCAGCTCGTTGATGCCGAGGCCGTCGAGCATGTCGCCCATCGGCCCGCCGCCCTTGCCGAGCTTGGCGCCGCCGCCCTTGGCGCCGCCGCCCTTGACCGCGCTGTCGGTCTTGCTCTGCGCGCCCTTGCCGGCCTCGGCGTCGACCTTGCCGGCCTTGGCCGCGCCCGCCTTCTCGACGGTCGGCGCCTTCTCGCCGCCGCCGCCGGCGGGCGCGCCCTTGATGATCTCCTCGGCGCGCTCCTTCTCGAACGCGCCGCGGATGATGCGCTCGACCATGCCGCGCTTGGCGCCGGCCTTGCTCAGGGCCTCCTTGGCCTTGCCCTCGTCCTGGCCGATGTGCTTGCGCAGCACGCCCTCGGCGTCGACGCTGCCGCCCTTGTCGAAGCGGGCCGCCACCGGGGCCGGCCGCACGGTCGGCCGCAGGCCGGCCAGGAGGTGCGAGGCGGCGACGTCGGCCTCGCGCTCGTGCTGGTCGCCCTCGGCGCCCAGCGCGATGCGCCCGGCCGGCGTGGCGCGGTCGCCCCGCGGCTGCTGGGCGACGTGGGCCAGCTCGTGGGCGATGAGGGCCCGGCCCTGGTCGTTCTCGGGGCTGTAGGCGCCGGGGCCGAAGAACAGGTGGCGGCCGAACGCGAACGCGCGGGCGCCCAGGGCCTCGACGATCCGGGTCGAGACCGGATCGCGGTGGACGCGGACCTCGCCCAGGGGGACGCCGACGCGATCGCCGAGCTCGTCCTGGACGCCGGCGTCGAGGCCCTCGCCGGCGCCGGCGGCGCGCAGGGCGTGGGCCACCGCCGCCTGCTGGGCGAAGCCGGCCGGGATCCGGGGATCGGCGAGCAAGGCCAGGGCGCGCTCGAGCGAGCCCGGCGTCGCCGCCTCGCCGTCCGCGGCCTCGCCGGCGGCGCGCGCGGCGTCGGGCCGGCCGATCGCCTGCGCGACCTCGCGCGTGATGAGCTGGCGGCCGGCCTCGGTGTCGGGCTGGAACGAGCCGGCGGCGAAGTGGATGTCGCGGCCGATCGTGAAGGCGCTGACCGCGATCGCGGCCGCCGCCTCGGCCGAGGCCGGGCCGGTGTGGACGCGGACGGCGTCGAGATCGACGCCGAGCAGCTCGGCCAGCTCGGCGCGCAGCGAGGCCGGCAGCGGCTGTCCGGGATCCGGACGGGAGGGGCGCCCGGAGGCGAGCCCGGGCGCGAGGTCGCCCGCGTCGAGATCGAGATCGTCGGCCCCGGCGCCCCGGGCCTGGCGGGCGAGCGCCGGCAGGGCGTCGAGCGCCGCCGAGCGGGTGCGCTTGCCCGGGGTGCGGCGGCCGCCCGGATCGCGGCGGGACACCTCGCCGCCGGCGGCGCGCAGCTCCTCCTCCTGGACCTGCCGCGTGGCCTCGGCCATGGCGGTGAGCCAGTCGCGGCCGGCGCGGACGAGCCGGATGGCGCGCAGCTCGATCTGCCGATCGCGCGCCTCGTCAGTGGAATCACCTCGCCGGAGACGGTCCATCGACCCGAGCCTATCTCAGGGGAGCCCTGCAAGGGGTGGGGGGCGCGGGCGGGAGCGCGGCGCGGCCCGGGCGGCGGGGGAGCTGCATCGTCCCTAGTACGCCCAGGACGGGCTGGATCTCCCCGTGGTCGTGCCAGGTTCCGCCGATCCCTGCCAGCCCGGCCGGCCGCCCCCTGGGGAGCCCACCGCGGTCGGCCAGACCCCCGAGATCAGGGTGGTCCTGGCCGATCGGGAGTTGCCGGCCGCGGCGGGGGAACTACATTGGCCCCTCGTATGAAGACCACCATCCGCAACCAGCTCAAGACCGTCGCCCTCCTCGGCGGCTTGACCGCGCTGCTCGTCGTCCTCGGCGGCGCCCTGGCCCCCGGGTACCTGTGGCTGTTCGGCGTCCTGGCCGTGGCCATGAACCTCGGCTCGTACTTCTTCAGCGACCGCATCGTGCTGGCGATGAACCGGGCCCACCCCATCGGCCCCGGCGACGATCCGGCGCTCGAGCGCATGGTCGCCGAGCTCGCCGCGCGCGCCGAGATCCCGGTGCCCCGGATCTACGTCATCGACGATCCGGCGCCCAACGCCTTCGCCACCGGCCGCAACCCGGCCAGGGGCGTGGTCGCGGTGACCACCGGCATCCGCCAGCTCCTCACCGAGCGCGAGCTGCGCGGCGTCGTCGCCCACGAGCTCGCCCACATCAAGAACCGCGACATCCTGGTGGCCTCGATCGCCGCGATGATCGCGACCGTGGTCTCGTTCATCGCCACCGCGGTGCAGTGGGGCGCGATGTTCGGCGGCGGCCGCGACGATCGCGATCATCCGGGCGGCGCCCTGGGCGCCCTGGCCCTGGCCATCGTCGCGCCCATCGCCGCCACCGTCATCCAGCTCGCGATCTCGCGGCAGCGCGAGTACCTGGCCGACGCCACCGGCGCCCGCATCGCCGACGATCCCCTCGCCCTGGCCAGCGCGCTGGCCAAGCTCGAGCGCGGCAACGCCCGCATCCCCATGCACACCGTCGGCGACTCGCCGGCCACCGCCAGCCTCTACATCTGCGCGCCGCTGTCGGGCAGCTCGGTCGCGCGCTGGTTCTCGACCCACCCGCCCATCCCCGAGCGCATCCGCCGCCTCGAGGAGCTGGCGGCCGAGCGCCCGCGCCGGCGCGAGGGCTGGTCCGCGCGCGGCCTGGCCGAGGCTCGCTAGCGCGCCGAGCCGTCGCGTCGCAACCGGCGCGCCAGACCGTCCGGTGCGCTAGAACCAGACCGCGACCTCGTCGGGCAGCGCCTGCCCCGACACCCGCGCCCGCTGCACCAGCTCCCAGAAGTAGCGATAGGTGGCGCGGTCGTGGAGGTCGCCCTCGTGCTGGATCGGCCCCCAGTCGGCGCGCGCGGCGGCGAGCAGGATCGCGCACGCCCGCTCGACCTCGGTGAAGTCGGGTGCCATCGCCCGCACGATCGGCTCGATCTGCGCCGGGTAGATCGACCACATGCGCAGGAAGCCGAGCTCGGTGCGGGCGCGGCGGGCGTCGGCGAAGGTCTGATCGACGTTCTTGAGATCGAGCGTGACGTTGTGCGCGGGCACCACGCCGGCGCCGAGCGCGGCGGCCGCGACCCGGGCCTTGGCCCGCCGCACCAGCGCGTGCTCGAACTGGCCGGGGCTCCTCATCGCCGTCGACGGGATGGCGCCGTGGTGGCCGCTGACGAAGTCCATCAGCCCGAAGTCGAGGACCTGGACCCAGGGCAGGGCGGCGATCTCGAACACCTCGCGCAGGGCGCCGTGGGTCTCGATGAGGACGTGGATCGGGATCTCGCGGGTGACCCCGGCGTCGCGGGCGGTGGCCTGGATGTGATCGATCACCTCGGCGACCTGCACCGCGCGCGTCGGCTTGGGGATCGTGACGTACGCCAGGCGCTCGCCGGCGCCGCGCACGACGAGGTCGACGTCCTGCCGCCAGTGGGCGTGCGCCGGATCGTGGATGCGGACGCCGGCCATGCCGAAGGTGTTGGCCGGCGAGCGCAGGCGCTCGATCACCATCTCCGCGTGCTCGCGCTCGCGCCCGGTGGGCGCGCCGTCCTCGCAGTCCATCGTGACGTCGAAGACGGGCCCGAGCCTGGTCTGCAGCTCGAACGCCTTGGTGATCAGCTTCTCGCTGCCGGCGAAGTGCTCGCACGCCGGGATGATGGGGAAGGGGCGCTCGCCCCCGAACAGGGCCGCTCTGGGATGGGTGAGTTGGGTCGCCATCCCTCCTTGTTAACAGATGAATCAGGTTTCGGAGCAACGCGTCAATGAGGTCTGACCACCAGGGTTGACCTCGGCGGCCGTCGCGAGGCACCTTCATCGCACGCCGGGGGCTTCACAGCCTGACCCGGGTCGACTCTGGAGCCGCATCATGATCCATCGTCATCTCCTCGTGCCGCTCGCGACCGCCGGCCTCGCCGCCGGCCTCGCCGCCTGCGGCGGCGATCCCTCCCACGCCTGCGACGGCGTCACCGGCCCCTGCGTCCGCATCGAGGCCGGCGCCACCGCCCAGCAGATCCAGGAGGCGTTCATCACCGTGACGTCGGGATCCACGATCGGCTTCGCCGAGGGCCGCTACGACCTCGACCGCGACCTGTCGCTGGCCATCGACGGCGTCCGCCTGCTCGGGACCGGCAAGGAGGCCAGCGGCGGCACGGTGCTGTCGTTCGCGAGCTCGAACGGGGCCCAGGGCGTCCTCATCACCGGCGACGCCTCGGTGGTCGAGCGGCTCGCGGTCGAGGACACCCCGGGCGACGCCCTCAAGTGGGAGGGCGTCGACGGCGTGACCGTGCGCGACGTCCGCGTCGAGTGGACGGCGGGGCCGCTCGCGTCCAACGGCGCCTACGGCATCTACCCGGTGCAGTGCCAGAACGTGCTGATCGAGGACTCGCTGGCGATCGCGGCGTCGGACGCCGGCATCTACGTCGGGCAGTCGGACAACATCGTCGTCCGTCGCAACACCGCCCGCCAGAACGTCGCCGGCATCGAGATCGAGAACTCGACCCGGGCCGACGTCTACGAGAACGTGGCGACCGGCAACACCGGCGGCGTGCTGGTCTTCAACCTGCCCGGGCTCCAGGTCTCCAACGGCCGCGGCACCCGCGTCTACAACAACCAGATCTTCGAGAACAACGAGCCCAACTTCGCGCCGCCCGGCAACATCGTCGGCCAGGTCCCGACCGGCACCGGCTTCGCGTCGATCGCCGCCCACGAGGTCGAGGTCTTCGACAACGAGATCCGCGATCACAAGAGCGTCAACTTCGCGGTCGTCAGCTACCTCATCACCGGCAACGAGGTGACCGACCCGCTCTACGACCCGTACTCCGACACGATCTACGTCCACGACAACGTCTTCGGCGGCACCAGCGACGATCCGACCGGCCCGCTCGGCTTCCTCCTGGTCCAGGGCATGGTCGAGATCATGTCGCCGCCCATCGTCGTCCCCGACCTGGTGTGGGACGGCAACGGCGATCCGGCCAAGCTCGACGGCGGCGGTGCGCTCCTGCCCCAGTACCGGATCTGCTTCCAGCGCAACGGCGACGCCGACTTCGTCAACCTGGCGTGGCCGCTGGGCGAGGGCACGCCGCCGTCGCGCGACGCCGCGCCCCACGACTGCTCGCACCCGCCGCTGCCGGCGGTGGCGCTGCCCGGGGCCTGAGCGTGGAGGCGCGGGGGTTCGCGATCGCGACGGTGGTCGCCGTGGCCGCCGGCGGCGCGCTGGCCGGCTGCGGCGGCGACGACGACGGCGCGCCCGCGGAGGTGTGCGTGGTCGCGCCCGGCGACGGGCCGGCGGCGCCGACCAGCGGGCCGCTGTGCCGGCGGCTCTCCACCTACCGCCTGTTCGCCGACGTCCCCGGCCAGGTGCCGGCGGCCGGGGTCGAGCCCTTCGACCTGACCACGCCCCTGTTCTCCGACTACACCGACAAGCTGCGCTTCGTCCACGTCCCGGCCGGGGGGGTGATGCAGTGGCACGACGTCGACAGCCTCGCCATGCCGGTGGGCACGATCCTGGTCAAGACCTTCGCCTACGCCGTCGACCGCCGGCAGCCGGCGGCCGGCCGCCGCCTGCTCGAGACCCGCCTGCTGGTGCGCATGGACGACGGCTGGAAGGCCGCGGCCTACACCTACGGCGACGACGACGGCGACGCCGAGCTCGCGATCGCCGGCGACCTCATCGACACCGAGTGGATCCACGACGACGGTCAGGTGCGGACCAACCGCTACGCGGTGCCCAACGTCAACCAGTGCGCGAACTGCCACGCCGAGCACGACGAGGTCGTGGGCCCGCTCGGCCCCAAGGCCCGGCACTGGAACCGGGTGCAGCCCGGCGGCAGCGAGAACCAGCTCGCGCGCTTCGTCGCCCTGGGCTGGCTGGCGGGGGCGCCCGACGCGGCGGCGTGGCCGCGCACGCCGGTGTGGGACGACGACGGCGACGGCACCCTCGACGGGCGGGCGCGCGGCTGGCTCGACGTCAACTGCGCCCATTGCCACAACCCGCGCGGCGCGGCCCGCACCTCGGGCCTCGACCTGACCCCGACCCAGACCGACCCGGTGCAGTACGGCGTGTGCAAGCCGCCGGTGGCCGCCGGCGCCGGCTCGGGCGGGCGCCGCTACAGCATCGTGCCCGGCCAGCCCGACGAGTCGATCCTCATCTACCGCCTGGAGGCGACCGCGCCCGACGTGCGCATGCCGGAGCTGGGGCGCAACCTGGTCCACGTCGAGAGCGTGGCGGTCCTGCGCGCGTGGGTGACGGCGCTGCCGGGGACCTGCGCCACCGCCGCGCCGGCGCCGTAGCGCGCGGCCGGCTCGCCGCGCCGGCGCCGTAGCGCGCGGGCGGCTCGACGCGCGGGCCGCGGACGCGACGGACGCGGCGTGCTACTCCTCGAGCATGAGCGACGGTCCGCCCGATCGTCCCCCCGGTCGGTCGTCCGCGCCGCCCGCTCTGCCGGGCGACCCGCCGGCCGACCCGCGGGTCGACCCGGGCGACCCGTCGGCGGCGACGACGGCGCTGGTGCCGGCGGCCTGGCTCGACGACGCCCTGGCCCTGGCCGAGCGCGATCCGGCGGGCGCGCTGCGCGTCGTCGGCGAGCCGGGGCGGCTGCTGGCGGCGACGGCCAACCCCGAGGTCGCGGTGGCGGTGCTGCGGGCGATCGCGGCCCTGGCCTGGCGCACGGCGGACGCCGCCGCGCTCCTGGCCCGGGTCGAGCGCTGGCCCGACGCGCCGGCGGTCGCGCGCGCGCTGGCGCGGGCCCAGCTCGACGTGGCCGCCGCGAACGAGTACCGCCACGTCTACTCGCCGGTGCTGCCGCCCTACCTCTACGAGCTGGTGGCGGTGGCGCCCTACGGTCCGCGCCGGCAGCGGGTGGCGATCGGCCAGGCGCTGGCCGACGAGCTGCGCGCCGACCCCGGCGGCTACCTGGCGCTGCTCGACACCCTGTACGCCCGCTGCCACGATCTGGCGGCCGCCCTGACCCTGGTCCTCGTCGAGGAGGTGGCGCCGGCGCGGCGCGAGCTGGTCGCGCTGCCGCCCGAGATCGCGGCCGCGCTCGACCGCGGCCTCGACCGCCTGCGCGGCGGCGTGGCCTCCCTGCTGATCACCTCGGCCGCGGTCACCGCCTTCGTCGGCGGCACCACGGCCGGCGCGGTCTTCCTCGATCCCGGCGTCGGGCTCATGGCCGGCGGCGGCGCGGCGGCGCTGGTGGCCTCGATGCGCGGCAAGGTCTACGGCCGCTGGGTGCGGACCCCCCTGGCGGCGGTGCTGGCCGAGGTCGGCGTGATCCGCGCCGTCGCCCGCGAGCGGATGCGCCAGCGCGGCGGCCGGCTCGGGCGCTTCGCCGCCACCGCCGGCGACGACGCGCCGCTGCGCCTGTTCGGCATGACCGCGGCGGCGGCGGCGACCTGGGCCGAGGGCGGCGGCCCGGTGTGGCAGCCGACCTGGTGAGCGCGGGCGCGGGCGGGCGAGGGCGGCGGGTGGCGCGGCCGCGGGCGGG
>CAADGB010000397.1 GCA_900696455.1 uncultured delta proteobacterium | reverse complement strand
GGCGGCGTCGGCGTCCGGGCGACCGGCCCCGAGCCGGTGCCGGGCAGCGGCGGCGCCGGGGCGCGGCCGGGCTTGCCGGTCGACAGGTCGAGGTCGGGCGGCGGCAGCGGATCGTGGAAGCGGAACTCCGACGGCGGCGGCGGCTTCGGCGCCTGCGGGCGCGCCGGCGGCGGGCCGCCGAGATCGAGGGTGCCGAGGCCGCCCTCGCCGCCCTCGCTCGGTCCGAGGAGCTGATCGAGGTCGCGGCGGGCGGCGCGGGCCTCGCGGCCGAGCTTGTCGATCTGGATGTTGATCGAGCGCGCGATCGAGCCGAAGCGGCCGCGGTGTTGCTCCTCGGGCAGGCGCTCGATCTGGGCCTTGGCCAGGAGCACGGCGTCGGCCGCCAGCCGGCGCGCCGGCCGGTCGGCCTCGAGGATCATGAGCGCGATGCCGATCCCCAGCGCGACCAGGAACGCGACGGCGATGAGCGGCCACGGGAACGTCGCGAACGACATGTCGTCCTTGGTGACGGCGTCGAGGGTGGCGGTCAGGCCGAGGGCGCGGGCGCGCTCGACGAAGACGGTGTAGTACGCGCCCCGGCTCTCGGCCTCACCCGGCAGGCGCGCCACCACCGCGCTGTACTCCTCGCGGCCGGCGCGGCTGGTGAGCGGCTTGTTGGCGCGGCAGTCGGTGCCGAGATCGGCGCCGCTGGCGACCAGCCGGGCGTGCTCGTCGGCGACCTTGTCGATGGCCACCGTCGACGACGCGGCCACGCTGCGGCCGTCGGCGTAGAACGCGATCTTGGCGCCCAGCGGCCGCATCAGGCTCTCGGCGTACTCCTTGGTGATGGCGTTGCCGACCACGACCGCGCCGACGTAGGTCGGCCCGTTGATCACCGGCGACGCCGCCACCCGCCACAGCCGGTCGTCGGAGAACCACAGGTCGTCACGCAGGAAGCCAGCGAGGGCGTCGTCGACCAGCCAGCGGCCCGCCAGGGTGTCGCCGAACTCGCGCTCGTCGATGCCGGCGCGCGCCACCACGCGGCCCCGGCGATCGATGAGGATCGCGAAGTCGGGGCGGGTGCCCTGGACCTCGGCGATGGTGTCGGCCGCCAGCTCGCGCGCGGCCTTGGCGCGGCTCTCGTCGATGGCGTCGGCGCCGCTGGCCTTGTCGAGGGTCGTCACCACCGCCGGCTGGCGCGCGAACGCGCCGGCGACGTCGACCTGGACGCGGGCGCTGTCGCGGAGCTGGATCGCGACCACGTCGCATGCCACCACCAGCCGCTGGCGCTCCTCGTCCACGCGCTCGCGCTGGGCGGGGCGGGGCAAGAGGAGCGCGACGGTGAGCGCCACCGCGGCGGCGGCGGCGACGATGAACATCCAGATCTTGGACCAGAACACGGCGCCTACTCCCGCCCGGCCTTGATCGGCCAGCGCGCCGGCAGCTTGAGCGTGACCTCGGTCTTCTTGTCGCCGGCCGGGACGGTGATGCGCTCGTCGGGGCGATCGATCCAGCCGGTGTCGTACCAGACCTTGATGACCCACTCGCCGGGTGGCACCGCCGGCACCTCGAACTCGCCCCTGGCGTTGGGGACGGCGAAGAACGGCGACGGCATGACCACGAGCCGGCCGCGCAGGTGCGGGCTGGTCTCGTCGACGATCTCGACCGGCCCCGGCGCCGTGCCCGGGATGAACAGGAGCTCGGCGGTCGGGTTGAGCGGCTTGCGCACCAGGAGCTGCGGCTGGCCGGCCGCGACCAGCACCGGCGACGACCGGCCCTTGTTGCGGATGAGCACCTCCCCGCCGACGCGCACCGGGAACACCGGGCGGGTGAAGCTCTCGCCCAGGAGGTCCCAGATCACGGCCGCCGGCGGCGGCGGCGTGTACTGGGTGGTCGGCGCGGGCTCGAGCGCGATGATGATCGACGGCAGCGGATCCACCGGGCGGACCGGGGTCAGCGGGTTGGGCGTCCGGTCGACGAACGCCTTGCCGCGGACCGGCGGGCGCTCGGGAGGCCCGGGCGGGAGCTCGAGCTTTCCGGACACCGTGCCGGCGGCGGCCGGCGCGGCCATGGCGAGCACGGCGGCGACGCAGAGCGAGCGCAGGTGCATACCCTCGGGATCCAGCGTAGCCGCGCGCTCGGCGAGGACACAAGGGCGGCGGGCCGCTTCCTGGCCCGTGCCGAGGCCCCGGAGGCGCCGGGCGCGGTCAGCCGCGGTCAGGCCGGCGCAGCTCCCCGGCGGCGAGCGCGAGGTGGGCGAAGGCCGCCACGACCAGGGCGTGATCGATGCGCCCGTCGCGGAGCATGGCGGTGACCTCGGCCAGCGGCGCGGTGAACGTCGTGATGACCTCGCCCGGATCGTGGGCGCAGGCGGTGGTGACCACGGCGTCGAGGGCCAGCCAGGTGTAGAGGCGGTTGCCGTGGATGGCCGGGGTGGGCTCGACCGTGCCCACATGTCGCCAGGTGGTCGCGGTGTAGCCGGTCTCCTCGGCCAGCTCGCGCCGGGCGGCGGCCGCGTGGGCCTCGCCGGGATCGACCATGCCGCCCGGGATCTCGACGTGGACGCGCTCGGCGCCGTGCCGGTACTGGCGGATGAGCACGACCTCGTCGGCCGGCGTCAGCGCGACCACGTTGACCCAGTCGGGCGTGTCGAGGACGGTGAAGTCGCGCGCGGCGCCGGTGCGCGGGTGGGCGGCGCGCACCGCGAGCGCGCGGAAGATGCGGTAGTCGTGGACGGCGGTGCGGGCGAGGACCCGCCAGCGCAGGTCGTCGTCGGGGTCGGCCATGGCCGGAGGTTACGCGTAGAGCGGCATGGCGTCGACGAACGGGGTCGTGCACGGCGGGCCGTCGGCCCACGCCAGCGCGCGGGTGCCGGCGGCGGTGATCGCGGCGATCGTCGACGAGCGCGTGCCGTAGCTCGGGGTGTGGACGCACAGCGCCTGCAGCGCGGCGGCCAGCTCGGGCGCCAGCGGCAGCCCGGGCGGCAGCGGCGGGACCTGCGCGGGCGGCGGGGTCACGTGGTCGGCGAGGATCGCCGGCAGGGCGGCGGCGAGCGCGGCCCAGCCGCCGGCGACCCGCGGCGTGACCAGCGCCGCCGCGCGGTCGGCCCGCGGGAAGTCGGGCGAGCCCAGGCGATCGTTGGTGAGGACGTGGACGCCGGGCGGCAGGCCCTGGGTCTCGAGGGTGCCGCCGCGGCGCAGGTACGCGACATCGGCGCCGCCGGGATCGCCGAACAGGAGGTTGGCGCTGGCGTACGCGGCCGGATCGACCGCGGCCAGGCGCGCGCGCATCGCCGCCCGATCGGGGCAGGCGGCCAGGGCGCGCACCAGCTCGCCGCGCGAGCGCGGCGCCGGTCCGCCCCGCCCCGGCGCCTCGCGCTGGTTGGTGACCCCGACGAAGCGGCCGTCCCGGGCCACGCACAGCCACGACCCGCCGGCGCGCAGGTCGAGGCCGCCGACCAGGCCGGGCCCGAGCGCCACCGGCGCGCGCGCCGGCCGGTCGTAGAGCTCGTCGCGGTTGGCGGCGAGGACCACCGGCGTGTCGGGGACCACGCCGATCAGGGCGAGCAAGGTACACATGGCGTGGGGCGACCGCCGGGGCGACCGGCGGGCGATCGGGCCCCGGCCGCCCGGTCAGGAGCCGATCACAGCGACTCGGCGCGGACCTCGAGCGCGAAGCCCGCGGCGGCCGCCGCCGCGTCGGTGGTGCACTGCGCGGCCCAGGCGTGGCAGTCATCGTCGCTGACCCCGCCGCCGAGATCGACCCAGACCTTGATCGCCCCGGCGTCGTCGCCCGAGGGATGGACGCGGGTCTCCCTGGCCTGGCGACCGCCGTGGCCGACGTAGGCGGCCAGGAACTCCTCCACCTGCTGCGAGGCCTGGTTGATGTCCATGCCCCCAGCATATCCGATCGGCGAACGGCGGTGCGCCGCGCGCCGGCGACCGGCGCCGGTGTGCTACGGTGTCGGCCGCATGTCGGGCGATCCCAAGGAGCAGCTCGGGGAGGTCGCGACCGAGGAGACCACCGAGACCCGAGAGGTCTACCTGCGCGAGGGGCGCACGCTGACGGTGGCCACCGCCGGTGGCGAGGAGCTGGTCGAGATCCGCAGCTCGTCGGGCCAGGTCGAGGTCCGCATCCGGCTGACCGAGCAGGGGCCGGTCCTCCAGCTCGAGAGCGCGCGCCTCGAGCTGCGCGCCGCCGAGTCGATCGACATCGCCACCCGCCAGCTCACGGTGACCACCGAGGAGTCGATCACGATGAAGTCCCGCGGCGAGGTCAAGGTCGAGGCCGAGGGCGAGGTCGACATCGACGGCAAGAAGATCCACCTGAACTGACCGCCGCGCGCCGCGCGGCGCGCGCCGTCCGGCGCACGGACGCCCGGCGCGTCACGGTCGCGGGCCCGCGGGCGTCAGGGGATGTTCAGCAGCTTGTGGGTCTGCAGCGAGATCCGCCACCGCGGATGGGCCAGGCAGTAGGCGAGGCAGGCGCGGGTGTGGGCGGCGGCGTCGGGGCCGTCCAGCGGCTGGAGGAAGAAGTGACGGAACGCGAGGTGCTCGACCGCGGTCGGCGGCACCTCGGCCTGGGGGTAGATCAGCTTGAGCTCGTCGCCGCCGGTGACCACCAGCGGCGCGTGCGCCTTGGGCGACACGCACACCCAGTCGACGCCGGCCGGGACCGCCAGGGTGCCGTTGGTCTCGATCGCGACCGCCAGGCCCTCGCGGTGGAGCGCCGCGACCAGCGCGGCGTCGAGCTGCAAGAGCGGCTCGCCGCCGGTCGCGACCACCAGCGGCTCGCCGCCGGCGCCGGCCGGCCAGCGCGCCCGCGCCGCCGCCGCCAGTTCGCCCGCGGTCGCGAAGCGTCCGCCGCCCGGACCGTCGGTGCCGACGAAGTCGGTGTCACACCACGCCGAGCAGCCGCCGGCGCCGCGGCCGCGATCCTGGGCCCGCCCCGACCACAGGTTGCAGCCGGTGAAGCGCAGGAAGACCGCGGCCCGCCCGGTCTGGGCGCCCTCGCCCTGGAGCGTGTAGTAGATCTCCTTGACGGCGTACACCGGCGCCAACCGTAGCAGGCCGGCGCCCGGCGAGCGCGGCCTTGACCGCGGGCGGCGCGCCGGCGACGATCGAGGGATGCGCGGCGGACGTGCTCCGGTGGACCGCCTGGCCCTCGTCGGGGCCGTGGCCGCGGCCGTGGCCGCCGGCGCGCCGGGGGTGGCGCGGGCCGACGATCCCGCCGGCGCCGGGGGCGCCGGGGTGGCGGGGGGCGGGCGGACCTTCAGCGAGCAGCTCGCCGATCGACTGACCGAGCTGGGCGATGCCATCGGCGACCACGTCGGCGCGCTCAGCCTCGACGCCGTCCGCTTCCGCCTCGATGGCCGGGCCCGCCGCGCCCACCTCCGCCTGGCGGGGGAGAGCCGGTGGCTCTCGCTCACGATCGAGGGGGACGTCCACTTCCGCGGTGGCGGCGCCCAGGTCGAGGCCGCGATCGACCTGACCCTGGCCGGCCGCGGGGTGCGCCTCGAGCTCCCCGACTTCGAGGTGGTGCCGCGCAGCTTCCTGGGCGAGCGCTACGTCGAGGTCCGGCTGCCCCTGGTGCGCGGCACGTTCTGATCGGGCCAGGGATCGAGCCAGGGCACGAGCCAGGGCACGAGCTAGGGCGAGCTAGGGCACGACCTCGTCGGCGCCGATGTCGCGGCCGCCGCCCTGGGGCCGGGTGTCGCCGTCGAAGTCGACGGCGAGGGTGGCCGCCGGATCGGCCGCGTCGATGCCGGGCGAGCCGGCGGCGAGGTGGAAGTCGGAGGCCGCGACGAAGGTCGGGTTGGCCATCAGGTTGTTCGAGCCGCTCAGGCTCTGGTTGGACAGGTTGTGGTCGAGCTGGCAGTTGGTGGTCGAGACCTGATCGGGCGCGGCGTTGCCCCACAGGATGTTGCTGGTGATGCGCTGGGGCTGGGTGGAGGTGCAGATGAGGGCGCGCGCGACCGTGTTCGCGGCGAAGTTGTCGGCGACGGTGTTGAACGCGAAGACGCTGGTGGCGTCGTTGTCCTGGAGGCGGACCCCGCCGATCGGGGTGTTGCCGCCGTTGCCGATGATGAACGTGTTGGTGACGTGGAACGACCCGGCGCTGATCGAGACGCCGCCGCCGGGGTTGCCGGCGATCCGGCTGCGCTCGATGCGGACGTCGCACTCGCTGGCGTCGATCCCGAACGCGGCGTTGCTGTCGATCTGGACGCCGATCAGGGTGACCCGCGGGCGGCCGCCGGAGGGGGCCTGGCAGCGCAGCCCGTCGGCGCGTCCGTCCCCGCCCGCCGAGAACAGGCGCAAGCCCTCGACCTGCACCACGCTGGCGTTGAGCACCTGCAGGACCGGCTGATCGAAGGCGCTGGGGCGGAGGCCGGCGCTGGGGGCGACGATCGTGACCGTGCGGCCGTCGAGGGTCACCGTCGGCTCCATGTAGTCGCCGGGGCCGACCCGCATCCAGCGCCGGGTGGCGGTGATCGCGGCCACGCCGTCGGCGAAGGTCGCGCACGGCATCGCCCGCGTGCACGCGGTGCCGCCGCCGCCGCGGTCGACGTGGATGATCTCGGCCTCGGCGGCGCAGGCGCCGGAGGCCTCGTCGCACAGCCCGCTCGCGCACTGGTCGTCGGCGGTGCAGGCGGTGCAGGTGCCGTCGTCCCCGCACACCGGCGCGGTGGGCTGGGTGCAGTGCTCGGAGCCGATGCAGGCGACGCAGGCGCCGGTCCCGGGGTGACAGAGGTCGCGCTCGCCGAAACGCATGCAGCTCGCGCTGACCTGGCAGCCGGTGCAGGTGCCGGTGTCCTCGACGTCGCACACCGGGCGTCCCGGGGAGGTGCAGTCCTCGTCCCGCGAGCAGGCCGGCGCCGACGGATCGACGATGCAGGTGCGGGCCGGCCCGAACTGACCGGTGTCGTCGCAGTAGGGGCGGCTGCCGGCGCTGTTGCACGGCACCAGGCTGGTGACGCCGACCGCGCCGCACGACTCGAGGGAGGTGCAGCAGAAGTCGGGGTTCTGGCGGGTGCAGGCCCACGAACACGCGGCGAGGACCGCGAACACGACCACGCTCGACCGGGAGGTCACGAGCGCGAGCGTATACCAGCCGGCCGCCGGGCGCGCGGCCGACGCCCCGCCGGCGCCCGGCGCGGTGACCGAGGTCGCGACCGACCGCGGCCCGCGCGGCTTGACACCCGGCGCCCCGAGCACGGAACGTCGGCGGGTGAGCGTGTCGCCCTCGACCCCCGAAAGCCCGGACGCTCCGGACGCTCCGGTCGACACCGCCGAGACCGGCGTCTCCGAGCCGCGCCCGCTCGCCCTCGAGGTCGAGCTGGGCGGCGCCGTCCAGGTGCACGCGCTCCCCGCCGCCGGCGAGGTCGTCCTCGGCCGGTCGCGGACCGCGACCCTCCAGCTCGATCACACCTCGGTGTCGCGCGAGCACGTCCGGCTGCGGCTGGGCCCGGCGACGTCGGTGGAGGATCTCGGCTCGCGCAACGGCACGTTCGTGCGCGGCGAGCGCATCGCCGCCGGCGTGCCGGTGGGCCTCGGCGTCGGCGACGCCTTCGAGGTCGGCAGCGTGCTGGTGCGCCTGGTCCGCGACGGGCGGCGGCAGGCCCAGCGCCTGCGCGAGGAGGTGGTGGAGCTGGAGCGGGCCCGGATCGAGGCCGCGCTGGCGGCCGCCGGCGGCAACCAGAGCGAGGCGGCGCGCCGCCTCGGCATGTCGCGCGGCGCGCTCCTCGCGCGGCTGCGGGCGTGGGGGCTCGTCGGCCGGTCGAAGTCGCCGCCCTGACCCGGCGTCGGGGCGCGGCCCGCGGGCGTCCGGGTGAATCCGCGCCACGCCGCCGCCGGGTTCGATATGATCCAGTGGGGATGTCGCGTCCGCTGGACACCGGTGAGGAGCTCGAGTCGCCGACCGCGACCAGCGCGCGGGATCGCGGGCGCGCCGTCGCCGTGCCGACCGCGGGCGTCCCCGCGGCGCCACCCGACGACGCCACCCCGGCCACCGAGGTCGAGCCGCTCGTGCCGCGGCGCGCGCCGGCGCCGGCGCTCACCGTCGCCGGCCGGGTCGATCGCTTCCTCATCCTCGAGAAGCTGGGCGAGGGCGGCATGGGCGCGGTCTACGCCGCCTACGACACGCTGCTCGACCGCAAGGTGGCGATGAAGGTCGTGCGCCCCGATCGCCGCGGCGTCAGCGGCGTCAGCCCGCGCGAGCGCCTGGTGCGCGAGGCCCAGGCCATGGCCCGGCTGTCCCACCCCAACGTGGTCGCGGTGCTCGAGGTCGGCGAGCTCGGCGACGACGTCTACCTCGCGCTCGAGCTGGTCGAAGGCGCCACCCTCAAGGCCTGGCTGCGGGCGCGGCCGCGATCGTGGCGCGAGATCCTGGCCGTGTTCCTCGCCGCCGGGCGCGGCCTGGCCGCCGCCCACGCCGCCGGCCTCGTCCACCGCGACGTCAAGCCCGACAACCTGCTGATCGGCGACGACGGTCGCGTCCGCGTCGCCGACTTCGGGGTCGCGAGCATGAGCCACGGCCAGCACGAGTCGACCCCGGGCGCGAGCGGGGAGCGCGAGGCCGACGGCAGCGACGCCTGGAGCGGCATGCGCGTCGGGACCCCGGCCTACATGGCGCCGGAGCAGCACGACGGCGCGCCGGTCGACGGCCGCGCCGACCAGTTCGCGTTCTGCGTCGCCCTGTGGGAGGCGCTGTACGGCGAGCGCCCGTTCGCGCCGGTGGCCAGCGGCGGGTCGGTGCGCGACCGGCCGCTGCGGCCGCCGCCGGCCGGCGCGGCGATCCCGGCGTGGATCGAGCCGCTCCTGCGCCGCGGGCTGGCGGCGGAGCCGGCGGCGCGCTGGCCGTCGATGGAGGCGCTCCTCGCCGAGCTCGGCCGCGACCGGGCGCTGGCGCGGCGCCGCGGGTTCGCGCTGGCCAGCGTCGGCCTGGCGCTGTTCGCCAGCCTCACCCTGGCCGTGGTCGGCTGGACCCGCGACCGCGCCGCCGCGGCCCGGCCGTGCCAGGGCGAGGAGCGTCACCTCGTCCGGGTGTGGGACGCGCCGCGCGCCGGCGCCTTGGTCGCGGCCCTGCGCGCGACCGGCGCCCCGGGCGCCGCCGACGCGGCGGCGCGCGTGCGCGCGCACCTCGACGACTGGACCGGGCGGTGGGTGGTGGCGCGCACCGACGCCTGCGCCGCCACGCGCATCCACGGCGACCAGTCGGAGGCGCTGCTCGACGCCCGCATGCGCTGCCTCGACCGGCGGCTGGCCCGGGTCGACGCCCTGATCGCCGCGCTCGTCCAGATCGACCGCGACGGCGTCAGCCGCGCCATCGAGATCGCGTCGGATCTGCCGTCGCTCGACGCCTGCGCCGACCGCGATCAGCTCACCGCGATCGCCGGACCGCCCGCCGATCCGGAGACGCGGCAGCGGGTGACGGCGCTCGAGCACGAGCTGGCCCGGGTCACCGCGGTCGAGCGCACCGGGCGCTACCCGGAGGCGCTGGCGCTGCTCGTGCCGGTGGTGGCGGCCGCCATCGCGACCGAGCACGCGCCGCTGGTGGCCGAGACCCTGGCCGTGCGCGGTCGGCTCGAGGCGCAGACCGGCGAGGCGGCGGCCGCCGCCGCTACCCTGCGCGAGGCCGCGATCCTCGCCGCCGGCGCCGGCGCCGACGACATCGCGGCCGACGCCCTCGTCGATCTGGTGTGGGCTCTGTCGGATCAGGGCAAGGGCGGCGACGCGGTCGCGCTCGCCGCCGGCGCCGCGGCGGCGGCGGCCCGCGTCCACGACGGCGGGCGCGCGGCGGCCCTGGCCTCCCACGTCGGCGGTGCCCACGCCACCGCCGGTGATCTCGGCGCCGCCGCGCTCGAGCTCGAGCGCGCGCTCGGCCTGGCCGAGGCGGCGCTGGGCGAGGAGCACGTGCGGGTCGCGCAGATCCTCAACCGCCTCGGCAACGTCGAGGAGGCGCGCGGGCGGGTGGCGGAGGCGCGCGCCGCCTACGCGCGCGCCCTCGCCATCGCCGAGGTCGAGCTCGGCGTCGATCACCCCTCGACCGCGGTGACCCGCGCCAACCTCTGCTACCTCGACGCGCGCCAGGGGCAGCTCGGGCCGGCGCGGGCCTGCCAGACGCGGGTGGTGGCCTCGCTCGAGGCGGCGCTCGGGCCCCGCCACCCCAAGGTGGCGTGGGCGCTCAACGACCTCGGGCTGCTCGACCAGGAGGAGGGCGACCTGGCGGCGGCGCGCGATCGCTTCGAGCGCGCGCTCGCGATCTGGGAGGGCGTGTCGAGCGGCGGCGCCGGCGCGGCCGCCCACCCCGACGTGGCGTGGCCGCTCGTCAACCTCGCCGATCTCGCGATGCGCCGCGGCGAGCCCGCCGCCGCCGAGCCGCTGTGCCGGCGCGCGCTGGCCGCGGTCGAGGCCGCCCACGGGCTCGAGCACCCCGACGCCATGCACCCGCTGGCCTGCCTCGGCAACGCGCTGGCCGATCGTCGCCCGGCCGAGGCCCGCCCCCACCTCGAGCGCGCGCTGGCCCTCGCCACCGCCGCCGGCGACGCCCTGGCCACCGGCGCCATCCACTTCGCGCTGGCCCGGGGCGCCCTCGCCACCCGCGCCCGCCCGGCGGCGGGCACCCACGCCCGCACCGCGCTCGCCGCCTACGCCGCCGCCGGCGCGACCGCGGCGCAGAGCGCGGCCGAGGTCGAGGCGTGGCTGGCGCGCCACCGCCTGTGACGGCGCCGCGCCGGCGGGGGAGCGGATCGCCCGCGTCGGTGCTCAGCCGCCCGTGGGCTGGAACTCGATCGGGAAGCTGACCCGGACGATCCCGGCGTGGGGGCGGGGGAACACGATCGCCTTGACGACGGCGGCGACGCACCGCTCGACGCTGGGATCCACGCCCTTCGACCGGGCGCTGGTCACCCGGCCCTGACCGTCGATGACGAGGTCGGTGGTCACGGTGCCGGCCAGGCTGGGCTGGGTCAGGAGCCGCTGCTCGTAGCAGTAGGTGAGCTTGGGGGCGGCGCGCCGGAGGTAGCGGCGGATGATGGCGCGGTCGAGCTCGCCCTCGGCGGTGACGTTGCCGAAGCGCGTGAGCGGGAGGGCGATGCGTCCGGACCGCATACCCCCGCCGCCTCGATCGACGCGGAGGTAGATGGTGCCGGGGGCGGCGCCGCGGGCCATGGCGTCGAGCGCGGCGACGGCGGGGCCGAGCAGGCGCTCGGGCCGCGCCTCGAGGCGGAACGCCGACAGCGGGGCTGCGCCGGCGACGTGGGCGACGCCGCGGTCGAGCTCGGCCCGATCGGTGGTGGCGTCGGGGCGCGGCTCGACGAAGTAGACCTGACCATCCACGGCCAGCGTGACCGCGCCCGGGCGCTCGAGGGTGAGGCGGAGCTCGCGCGCGCCGCTGGCGGCGCCGGCGGTCCCCGGGACGATCGTGAAGGGCAGCGCGGCCGCGGCGTCGCCGGCGCCGGCGACCGCCAGCGCCACCGGCTCGTCGATCCCGCGCAGCACGCGGTCGAGGGTGCCGATGGTGACGCCGTGGTCGGCGACCACGACGATCCGGGCCGACGCCGGCGCGGTGCGATCCAGGCGGGCGACGACGACGTGGTGGGCGCCGGCCGCCGACGTGCCGTGACGGCTCGCGCCGATGGTCCCGAGCCCGGCGCCGGCGTCGGCGTCGGCGTCGCTCGCCAGCTCCGCGAACACCCCGGAGCCGGGGCCCTGGCCGAGCAGGTTCGGGTTCACCGCCACGCCGGGATCGAGGCGCTGCCGCGCCCGCGCACGCTCGGCCGCGTCGGCGTCCGGGCCCGCGGCAGCGTCCGCGGTCGCGGCGGCGGCCGGCGGCGGCAGGCGGCCGCGCAGGACGCCGACGCCGGCGAGCTCCTCCGCCTCCGCGAACGCCGGCCCGCTGCCCACCCGGATCGCGCCGCTCGTCGTCACGAACACGAAGGCCGCCGGGCGAGCGGGCAGGGGCGTGCCCGCGGTCGACGTCGCGAGCTGGTACTGGCCGGCGACCACCGCCGGCAGCGCCGGCGCCGGCGCCGGCGTCGGCCCGGGCGGCGCGGCGGGCGTGGTCGCGCCGGTCCCGGAGCCCACCGGCGGCGACGCCTGCGTGTCGCCTCCGCACGCCGCGGCGGTGACGACGGCGAGGGCGAGGGCGAGGGCGAGGGTGTCGGCGCGGGGGCGGCGCGAGCCGCGCGGGAGGTCGATCATCGGGCTCCTTCGGCGCCGGGCGGACCGGCGCACGCTCGAACGGGTGTCACCTCGACAGCGCGACCGGCCACCTGGTTCCCGGCGCCTCCGGCGCTCACCCACCCGCCGGGCGGAAGTCGAAGGGGTACGTGACCTCGACCTGTCCGCCGCCACGCGGCTTCGGGAACTCGATGGCGCGCAGCACCTCGGCGACGCAGGCGGAGACCTCCGGGGCGACGCCGCTGGCCTCGACCGAGGTGACCGTCCCCCTGGGGCCGATCACGAACCGGGTCGCGACCGTGCCCGCGAGGTCGGGGGTGACCAGGAGCGCCTTCTCGTAGCAGTAGCTGAGCTTCGCGAGGTTGCGCTTGATGTAGCGGCGGATGAGGTTCCGATCGAGCTCGCCGGCGACGCCGGGCTGCCCGATCTCGACCCGGGGCGCGGCGCTGCCGCGAGGTCCCCGTCCGACGCCGTACGGGGCGGGGGCGGAGGGGTCGTACATCCACACGGTCACCGGGGCGGCGGCGCTCGCCGCCACCTCCAGCGCGACCCACAGGTCGGCGAACCGCGCGGCCGACGTCGCCTGGACCTCCACGGCCACGAGCGGGTCGCCGGGGACGTCGGTCGCCGCGATCGCGCGTGTCAACGCGGCGCGGTCGACGCCGCCGTCGGCCGTCGGCTCGACCACCTCCGGGAGCGCGCCGCGGCTGAGCTGGACGCGTCCACCGTCGACGCGCACCACCAGCACCGGACCGAGCGGCCGGTCGCCCGGGCGCCCCGGCTCGAGCACGAAGGGCAGCGCCGCGGCGTTGCCGGCGCCGCCGTCGACCGCGACCGCGACCGGCGCGGCGATCGCGGAGAGGGCAGCGCGCAGGGCGCCGACCGACGCGCCTCGGTCGCCGACGAGGGTCACGCGCGCGGTGGCGGGATCGCCGCGGCCCAGGGTCGCGAGCCCGATCAGCCGCGGGTCGCGGGGGATGCGGAGCTGTCCCCAGCCGGTGGAGTCCCGGCCGTCGGTGGTGGTGCCGAGCCCGCCGGCCTCGTCCTCGTGCGGCTCCTGGCCCAGGATCCCGCCGTACCGATCGACGTCCTCGAACCCGGCCGACCCGTCGCCGGTGCCGGTGATCGACGCGAACGCGCCGCCCTCGATGGGCGCGGTCGAACCGATGACTCCGGCCGCGCGCGCCTCGCGGAGCGCCTCGTCGCGGGCGGCGGCAGGATCGTCGGCGCTCCGCATCCGGTACTGACCGGAGGGGCGCCCGGAACCCATCCGCCCCTCCTCGGGGGGCATGGCGGTGCCGGTGCCGCCGGTGTCGCGGGTGTCACGGGGCCTGGTGCCGCCGGGCTCGGGCGTCGGGACGTCGGCGCGCGCCGGCCGCGGCGCGACCGGCGCCGGCGCGGCCACGTCGGGCGGCAGCGCCGCACGCAGGGCGTCGACGTCGGCGACCGCGACGGCCTGCGCGAGGGCAGCCGCCTTGCCCACGCGGATCGTGCCGTCGGCGGACACGAACAGGTGCGCGAGCGGCGCGACCGGCAGGGGCTTGCCGGCGCTCGCCGCCGGGAGCTGGTACTGGCCATCGACCGCGGTGGCGAGGGCGGGCGCGGCGGGCGCGGCGGGCGCGGCGGGCGCGGCGGGGCCGGGCCTCGGCGTGGCTTCCTTGCCGCCGCATGCGCCCAGCGCGAACAGGCCGGCGCCGACGAGCCCGACGTGGCCGAGGCGTCCGAGGCGCCCGAGGCGCCGGGGCTGGATGGTGACGACGAACGCGGACCTGCGGTGTGTGCGCACGAGACTCCCCACCTGCGAGCATAACCGCTCCGCCCATCTCGCGCGCGGCGCGTGTGCGGGAGCGACCGTCAGGCCGCGCGGCGGCGCCGGATCAGCCCGGCGAGCAGGACCAGGCCGAACGTCAGGCCGGCGCCGGTCGGGGTGTCCGGGCCGCTCGCCTGGCAGCCGCCGGTGATGATCTCGGCCCGGTCGTCGCCGGTCCCGCCGCCGCCGCCACCGCCGCCGCCACCGCCGCTGCGCACCGTGACGTTCACGGTCGTCGACACCGTCTGGCCGACGCGGTCGACGGCGACGAGCTCGAGGACGTGGGCGCCGGCGGCGAGCCCGACCACCTCGAAGCGGTACGGCGGCGTGGTCGACGTGCCGTAGGGCGCGCCGTCGACGTGGAGCTCGACCCGCGCCACGTCGGTGTCGACGATCGACGTCTCGACCGTGAACGTCGGCGGCACGGTGGCGCCGTCGCCGGGGTAGGTCACCTGCGCCATCGGCGGCATGTTGACGACCGGGGGCCCGTAGACCAGCGCCACGCCCTCGCGATCGCGCTGGGTGAAGGCGAGGGGGGTCGAGGTGCCGTTGCACTGCGGGTAGTGCATGACCGACGCCGAGTCGTAGGCGGTCACCGGCCGGAACTGGTTGTCCTCGTAGCACTCGGCGGCGTTGGCCTCGGGGCGGACGTGCTCGTGGCGGAAGCCCAGGGCGTGGCCGAGCTCGTGGGCCATGATGTTGGCGAGCGGGATGCCGCCGGTCTGCTGCGGGTCGAACGCGGCGAGGTCGACCAGGACGTTGCGATCGCCGCGCGGCGAGTCGGGGAAGAAGGCGCGCGCCAGGTACTGGCCGCTGGTGTTGACCGGGCGGATGTCGAAGACGACGTTGGGGTTGGCGGCGGTGCAGTTGCCGTCCTCGGCCGGCCGGTAGATGAAGTCGACGTCGGCCATCTTCTCCCAGCCGTCCTCGGTCGCCGCCACCATCGCCGCCAGCACCGCGTTCTTGTTGCCGCCGAAGCCGTTCGACACGCAGTAGGTGAGGTTCTTCTTCTGGGCGGCGCTCCACGCCACGTCGGCGCCGTTGTTGTAGATCGTGAGCGCGCCGGGCTGGAGCCGCGACCAGTACGCGTGGAGCGCGGCCTCGCCGCGGATGGGGTGATCCCAGTCGAGGATGAACAGGCCGCTGTCGGGCTCCTGGTAGACCGCGGCCCGGAACTCCTCCCACGACACGCGGTGCTGGTTGTCGCCCAGGGACGGCGGGTCGACGCACCCCGCGAGGCCGGCTCCGAGGCCGAACACGAGGCTGGCGACGGCGGCGGCGGAGACGCGGCGGGTGCTCATGACCACCGCCATTTCAAGGTCGGGGCCACGCGACGAGCCGCCGCCGATCGAGCGAATCCGTGGGCTTGCGACGTGGCGGCGGAGACCGGGGTACCCAGGCCGATGGCCGCGGTCGGCGACGCGCGGACCGGGCGGCGCCTGTCACCTGGCGGTTCACAGCCGGCGCCGCGCACCGGCGGATGTCGCCGCGCGGTTGACAGCGAGCGCGCGCGCTCGCGCGCGGTCGCGGGCTTACGCCGCCTCGCCGGTGGCATCCGCCGTGCTGTGTGCCCATGGCGATGAAGCAACGCGCGCATCTCGTCACGCTCGCGCTCGCCGTGACCCTGTGGGCTCCCGCGCCGGCGCGGGCCTGGAAGCCGGTCACCCACGTCCACCTCGCGCAGCAGGCCTGGGACGACGCCCTCGACGGGAAGGTGACGATCGAGCTCATCGATCCGGCGACCGGCGCGCGGTCGCGGCTCGGCGAGTTCGAGGTCGATCCCGAGGTGGTGGCGGCGTTCCGGAACTTCCCCGCCGCGTACTTCGCCGGCGTGATCGGCCCCGACGGCTACCCCGACCTGATCACCGGGCAGATGCGGGTCCACCCGCCGGGCGAGGGCCAGCCCGGCGATCCGGACCTCAACGTCGACGGCGCCGGCACCGAGCCGTGGCTCCGCCACCTGTGGCGGCGCGCGCGCGTCGAGCGCCACAACCAGGCGGCGCTGGCGTTCACGTACGGCTACCTCGCCCACGCCGCCGGCGACTACTTCGCCCACACCTACGTCAACCGGCGGACCGGCGGCATCTTCCAGCTCGGCCTCAACGGCCTCAAGCACATGATGCTCGAGGGCTACCTCGAGCAGCGGACGCCCGCGCTGGCGAAGATCGGCGGCCGCGATCCGTACGACGCCTTCCTGCGCGAGGGCATGCCGCCGGCGCTCGCCGACTTCATCGCGCGCAACACGATCGACATCCCCGGCGGCCTGGCCACCGAGGGGGGCCGCGCCACCTCGCTGCCCGCCATCTACGCCGACATGACCCGCCCGGCGCGCGAGGCCCTGGCCGCCTACGACCGCGCCGAGGCCACGCTCCTCGCCCACCTCGGGCCGCTCGGTCAGGAGCTCGCGTTCGCCCACCGCACGCTGGCGTGGGCGTGCGATCTGACCCGCAACACGCCGTGCCCCGTCGACGGCGCGAGCCCGGCGACCTGCCCGGCGCCCTACGCCGGCATGCGCGGAAACCCGGGCGCCTGTCTGGCCGTCGGGCTCTACCTGGCGACGATCGAGGGGCCGGTCGTCGCGACCCTCGCGCCGTGGCACGCGCTGGTCGCGACCGCCGGCCCGGCCGCGATGATCGTCCGGCGGTGGGTCCACAACGTCGACGAGGGGCTGGTCAAGTGGGTCGAGACCAACCACCGCTTCACCTACTGGATGGCGTTCAACCCCGGCGGCATGAAGGTCGCCGAGGCCATGAAGGCGTGGAGCGACTTCGCCCCGGTCGCCGCCGGCATGGTGGCCGGCATCGACGGCGACGTCATCCGCAGGCTGCAGGAGGCCGTCGGGGTCGCCGAGCGGCCGATGAGGAGGATCGAGGCGGTCCGCAGCGAGCTCCACACCCGCGCCTTCACGCTCCTGTTCGGCGTGTCGCCCGATGACCTCGCGACCCGCTACGCCAGCCCGCACGCCACCATCGACACCCTCTTCGGCGTCGGCGCCCGGGCCGCCGTCAACCGCGACCTCGGGCTGCCCGTGGCCGCCGACGACGACTTCGCCGACTACCCGCGCCAGGCGATCACGCGCTTCGACTGGCGCCGCTTCGGGCCCATGTACAACACGGTGGTCCTCACCAAGCTGAGCCTGCTCGGCGAGAAGGGCCTGCGCGACTTCCACCAGGCCATCGCCGCCCGCGTCGGCGTGCCGCTGCCCGCCTTCGATCGCGACAACATCATGTTCGGCTGGGGCGAGACCATCGACGGCTCCAACCAGTGGAGCCTCGACATGCCGCTGGCGGCCCACGGCTGCGCGGCGTGGAAGCGGCTGTTCGTGGTCGCGCCCGAGCCCACGGCCGGCCGTGGTCACCTCCACCCCGGCGAGCCCGACGACGTGTGCGCGCCCGCGGCGACCGTCGTCTCGCCGGCGCCGCCTCCGCCCGCGCCGGTGCGGGTGGCGCCGGTCTTCGTCCAGGTCGACGCCGGCGCGCGGGTGACCCTGACGGCGTCGCGCGAGGTCGGCTTCCGCGTCAGTCACGGCGCGATCGCCGCCGGGTGCACCGCCCCGGCCGGCCAGCCCTGCACCGTGACCTACGTGGTCCCGCCGGTCACCGAGGACACCGACATCCTCGTCGAGGCCTACGATCGCGCCGAGCCTCGGCGGCGCGCCGTCGCCGTGGTGTCGGCGCGTGCGCCGCTGACCGTGCGCGCGGCGCCGGCCCTGGCGTCGGGGGGGCTGGACCCGCTGGTGGCGGGCGGCACCGTCGCCGCCGGCACGCGCGTGGTCCTCACGACCTCGCCGGCGAGCCCGGTGCGCTGGTCGCTCGTCGGGCCGGGACGGCTCGGCGATCGGCACGAGGCGCTCGCCCTCTCGACCCGCCTGGCCAGCCAGCAGGCGCGCCTCGACCGCGTCGGCAGGTCCTTCGCGCAGGAGCGCGCCGCGCGCCTCCTGTGCAAGCCGGGCGCGACGTGCCGGGCGCCGGCGCCGGCGGCCATCGCCGGCCGCGAGACCGAGGTCCAGCAGGCGCACGACGAGGTCGCGCGCACCCGGGAGGAGCTGGCGGTCCTCGAGCGCACGTACATCGCCCCCGATCGCGTCACCGGGCCCGAGCCGGTCCGGATCCGCGTCGAGGCGGCGGACGGGCGCAGCGCCGAGCTCGCGCTGACGGTGCGGCCGCCGCCGCCGGCGCTGAGCGCGTCGGCGGCCCGCGTGGTCGCCGGCGGCACGATCGAGCTGGAGGTCAGCCCGCCGGTGCCCGTCGAGTGGACCGTGGTCGACGGGGGGGTGGGGACGGTCGGCGTCCCCGTCGCCGAGCGCGCGCGGCTGATGCCGTCGCTCGACGACCTCGCCCGGCGCATGCCGCCGCCGCGCCTGGCGCCCGTCCCCCGCGGGGTCCGGCCGCCGTCGCCGCCGTCGCCGGTCGCGCCCACCGGCCAGGTCGCGCCGCCGTCGCCGGTCGCGCCCGCCGGCCAGGTCACGCCGCCGATCGCGCCCACCGGCCAGGTGGCGCCCCCGGTCGCGCCCGCCGGCAAGGCCACGCCGCCGGTCGCGCCCACCGGCAAGGCCGCGCCGCCGCTCGCGCCGCCGGTCACGCTGCCGTTCACGGTCGAGCAGTTCGTGGGCGCCGACCGACAGCAGGTGCACGAGCCGGTGGCCGCCGCCGCCCGCGCCCGCTCCACCTATCGCGCGCCCGCCACCGTCGACCGGCCGACGGTCGTCACCCTGCGCGGCGTCGCTCGCGACGGCACCGGCCGCGCCGTCACCACCACCGTCACGATCACGCCGCGCTGACGCGAGCGACGTGACGCTGTCCCTCGCCAGGGACGCCGTCGCCCGCTCCCTGCGCGGCCTTCACCTCGAGCCCTGGAGATCCGCATGCGTCCTCGCCCTCCGTCGTCCCGCCGCCGTCGTCGCGGTCGCGCCCTCACCGCGCTGGTCGCGCTCGGCGCCGCCGCCGCCACCAGCGCGGCCCAGCCCCGGCCGGTGCCGCTGCCCGCGCCGCCGCCGCCGCCGCCGGGGCCCGCGCCGATCGCGGCGCCGGTGCCCGACACCGAGCCCCACAACTGGTCGTTCGAGGGCGGGCTCCGGAGCTGGACGGTGCTGGAGGGCAACGCCTTCGCCGCCCAGCCGGTGCGCGGCCACAACGTCACCGCGACGCGGGCGCAGCCGCCCGGGATGAACCTCCTCGACCTCGATCGCATCGGCGGCGACTACTGGGAGACCTACTTCCCGATCGGGCACCAGGGCGCCAACTGGATCGGGACCTTCGACCGGCGCTCCGCCGCCACGGCCATCGGCGAGACGCAGGGCGATGCGCCCACCGGCATCCTGGCCTCGGCGGCGTTCACGATCCGGACCGGCTTCATCGGCTTCCTGATCGCGGGCGGCCAGGACCCCGGGATCACCGGCGACCGCCCGGCCGGCGACTCGCCGCCGCCGGGCGCGATCACCGCCGCCCGCCTCGGCGTCGTGCTGCAGGTGTGGCGGGGCGGGGCCTGGCGCGACGCCCGCTGGGCGACCGGGCGGAACCGCGAGATCTTCGATCGCGTGGCCTGGAAGGTCGGTGACCTCAAGGGTCAGGTGGCGCGCCTCCTGATCGTCGATCGGCGCGACGACGGCTGGGGCCACGTCAACGTCGACGACTTCCGCTTCGCCGACGCCATGCCGCTGGTCACCTACGACTTCGGCAGCGTCCGCTACACGCGCGAGGAGCGTCACGACGACCCGCCCGCGGTCTGGGGCTACGCCGACGCCCACCTCCACCTGATGGCGCACCTCGGGTTCGGCGGCCGCATGCTGGCCGGGGAGCCCACCGGCCCGCTCAAGTGCGACGGCCACGCCCACGGCGGCAGCGTCACCGAGATCAAGGTCAAGGGGCGCGCCGTCAAGCTCCCGATCTCGAGCAAGCTGGTCCAGGTCATCGAGGGCGCGCCGATGGGTCCGGAGACGAACAAGGCGCTCGCGCGCATCGTGCTCGACGTCCTGGGCGTCAACGACGGCGTCACGCTCTATGCGCTGGCCCAGGCGCTCGCGCTCAAGGTCCAGTCCACGCCGGCGTGGTGGATCGCCAACGGCGGCGTGCCCCTGCCGCCGCTGGTGCTCGGCCCCCTCGAGGGGTCGATCGCCGGTGGCATCGTGCTCCACGACCTCGACAAGGCGCGGTCGGCGTGGGCCGGCGCGCGCACCCACGTCGATCGCGGCGCGCCCGACTACCCGCGCTCGCAGCCGTCGCAGCGCCTGACCCAGCGCGGCGTCGAGCGCGACAACCCGCTGCTCGAGGGCTGGCCCAACAACTTCACCCGCCTCCACCAGCAGGCTCACATCTCGTGGCTGCGCCGCGCCCACCAGGGCGGCCTCCGCACCGTGGTCATGATGATCGGCCACGCCGACATCTTCTCCGACGTCCAGGGCAACAAGCAGGACGTGGGCGACGCCATGCGCAAGCAGATCGCGGCCACCCGCGCCCTGGTCGCGGCCAACAGCGACGTACTGGCGCTGGTCACCTCGGCCGCCGAGGCCCGGCGCGCGGTCGGCCAGGGCAAGCTCGCGATCGTGCTCGGCATCGAGGTCGGGTCGATCGATCAGCTCCTCGACCGCCGCCGGCCCGACCCGTTCGCCGACCTCGCCGATCGGCTGTGGAAGGACGGCATCCGCCACGTCTACGCCATCCACAACACCGACAACGCCTTCGGCGCCACCGCCATCAACGGCGACCTCTTCAACCTCAACAACCTGTACCTGAACAAGGAGCTGTTCGCGGTCCGCGACGGCAGCGCCGAGGGCGTCCGGCCGACGCGCACGTGGTTCCCGTCGGGGCTCGGCGACCTGACGATCGAGGTCGCCGGCGCCCCGGTCCCGCTGTACGGGCTGGCCATCGCCGCGGCCCGCGAGTTCCTCCCCATCCAGATCAACCGGTGGACGGTCGACCAGCACACGGTCGACAACTTCGTCCTCGGGCTGCCATCGTACTTCCGGACCCCGGCGCAGGTGAACGCCAAGGGGCTCTCCAGCGACGGCGAGCGGATGATCCACGCCCTCATGGATCGCGGCTTCGTGATCGACATCGACCACTCGTCGTTCCTGGCCCGCGACCGGATCGTCGCCATGGCCCGGCGGGTCGAGGGCGGGTACCCGCTGACGTCGTCGCACACCGACGTGTTCTCGATCCACGACGATCCCAACGAGGGCATGCTGCGCGACCGCGAGATCACGGCGATCCGCGACCTGGGCGGCACGGTCGCCCCGGTGTGGTCGATCCTGGGTGAGGTCAAGGATCCGAGCGCGCGCGGCTGCCAGCACAGCTCGACCTCGTTCCTGGTGGCGTGGCGGGCCGCCGCCACGCTGATGGGCGGCCGCGGCATGCCGATGGGCAGCGACATGAACGGCTTCCTGCAGGTGCCCCACGCCCGCTTCGGCCGCAACCACTGCCTGCCGGCGACCGGCCTGGCCGTGCCCGCGACCACGATGGCCCAGACCGGCGCCGTCCGCTACGCCCACTACCCGGCGGGCGCGACGGTGACCTCGGCCGACCTGAGCGTCCACCCGGTGGGGCGACTCAAGGACGGCAACACGAGCAAGCAGCTCCCGCTCGGCGCCAACCGCCCGCTGGTGGCCTACACCGAGGGTGGCCGCACCTTCGACGTCAACGTCGACGGGCCGGTCCACGTCGGCCTGGTGCCCGACTTCCTCCAGGACGTCGCCAACCAGGCGCCGGACCGCCAGCGCGTGCTGATGCCGATGTTCACCGGCGCCTCGGCCTACATCGACATGCTGGCCCTGGGCGAGCGCGCCGCGGCGTGGCGGCGCGCCAACCCGGGTCGGCGCTGAGGACGGCGCGGCCGGGCGGCGCAGGTTCGAGGCCGTCGGCGCAGGCGCCTCGAACCGGTCGGTGCGCTAGGGACAGGCGCCGGCGGGGCCGGCGTAGTCGTACGGGAAGCGGCGCCGGGTGGTCACGATGTCGCGGACGCCGGCGCAGGTGCCGAGGCCGTCGCCGACGAACCAGCCGTCGAGGAAGTCGACGAGGTCGGCGCCGCTCTCGCCGATGGCGCGCAGGGTGGCGGTGCGCAGGTAGGTCGTGCCCACCCGCAGCACGTCGACGTGGGTGGCCGAGGTCACCGGATCGTCGTCGCCGCTGCCGCCGTCGCCGACGTCCCACAGGATCTCGCTGACCATGTCCTCGCTGACGTCGCCGCCGATCGTGGTGCCGGTGGGGGCCGCGGTGACGCTGGTGTCGGCGTCGTAGCCCCAGCCGCCGCCCGCGTTGGAGTCCATGTAGTGCGGTCGCCGGCGCACCGCCATGGCGAAGTAGGTCGCGAAGCCCTCGCTCCACGCCAGGTTGGGGTCGGTGGGCGAGCCGTCGTGGCTGCCGCCGGGCGAGTCGGAGCGGCCGAGGCGATCCTCGACGAAGTGGCCGATCTCGTGGAGGATGACGGTGTCGTCGTAGCCGTCGTCGTCGGAGTTGCTGCCCAGCATGTAGATCGTGCCGCCCGAGTAGTAGGTGCCGGTGTTGCTGCCGCGGGCCCAGCGCGCGGTGAGCTGGACCGGGGTGAGGCCGAGCTCGAGCCGGAGGAGGTCCATCGCCGCCACCGCCTGATCGAGGATGTTCCAGGCCTGGGCCAGGCCCGAGGCCTCGGTGACGAGCAGGTCCTGCACCGCGCTGGCGGTGGCCGCGAAGCTGGGGCCGCCGAAGGCGTGGACCTGGGTCTGCGTGCGGTTGACCCGGATCGGGCGCAGCGCCACCGTGCTGCGCGCGGTGACCATGACGTGGACCATGGCGCCGGGCGCGGCGTCGTAGCGCAGCGTGTAGCTGCCGTCGTCGGAGGTGTGGGCGGTGGCGAGGACGGTGCCGCCCTGATCGAGCACGACCGCGACCTCGGTGCCGCGGGCGACCGCCGGCGCGAGGGCGCCGAGCGCGCCGCTGGTGAGCGGCGGGCGGTCCTCGTACGACACCGTGCCGGTGACGACGAAGGCGGCGCCGGGCGCGACGCAGGCGTAGCCGGTGGCGGCGTCGGCGTAGCCGCAGACCTGGCCGCCCGCGGCGCAGTCGGTGGTGGCCGGAGCGCCGCCGCTGCAGCGCACCAGGCGGTCGCCGTCGCAGCGGCCGAGCGGCCCGATGCCGGCGCAGGCGTCGGCGGCGCAGGTCGCCGCCTGGCCGTCGGGCTGCTCGCAGACCTGGCCGGGCGCGCAGGCCTGGGTGATGACCGTGCGCACGCCGCCCACCACCTCGCAGCGGCGGACGCTGTCGCCGGTGCAGGTGCCGGCCTCGGTCACGCCGGCGGCGGCGCAGGCGTCGAGGCAGACGAAGGTGCCGGCGCCGGGCGTGGCGGTGCAGGTGGCCTGGGTCGTCGTGCAGTCCTCGGTCACGAGGACCCCGTCCTGGCAGCGCTCGACCACGTTGCCGGCGCACCGACCCTCGGCGGGCAGCTCGCAGGCGGCGGCGTCGGGGTCGCCGCTGCCGCCGTCGTCGTCGCCGCCGCAGCCGGCGAGCGCGAGGGCGATCGCGGCCGCGACCCGCGGCCACGCGCGCCCGGCGAAGCGCGGGCGGCTCACGGCCGCACCTCCGCCGCCTCGGTGCCGTCCGGGAGCCGGACGATCGTCAGCGGCGGCTCGGCGGCGGCGGGCGCCGGCCCCAGCCAGGTCACGGCGGCGGCCCGCCGCCGGTGCGGCCCGACCTCGACGATCGCGCTGCCAGCGAGCTGCTTGCCGCGGCCGTCGCCGAGCTCGACGCGGGCGGTGAGCGTCCGCACCTGACCGGCGCGGGTCGGGCCGGCGGCCACGACCTTGCCGTCGAGGACGAGGTCGAGCACGGTCACGTCGCGGCCGGGCGTCGCCGACAGCGTCACCTCGTAGGCGCCGCCGCCGAGCGGCCGGTGGGCGAGCTGGACGTCGACCGGCGCCCGCGGCTTGTCGGGGCCGCGCCGGGGGACGGCGCCGTCGGCGTCGTGGAGGTCGTGGGCGTGGGCGTGGGCGTGGGCGCGGTCCGCCGGCGCGCCGGCGGTCACCTCGGTCGGCGCCGGGCGGGTCGCGGGGGCCTCGGCGCGGCAGCCGCCGCCGGCCACGAGGAGGGCCGCGGTCAGGGCCGCCGGCCAGGCTGGGATCCGTCGCTGCATGGCCGCGGACTCTACACCGGGGCTGCGCGGTGACCGCGGACTTCGTCCTGACCCGTCCTGACGCCCGCGGCGGCTCGACCGCGGCGTCGCCATCGCGTACGGTCCCCGGCCATGAAGCTCCACGCCTCCCTGCTCGCGGCGGTCACGGCCGCGCTCCCCGCCGTCGCCGCGTGCGGCGGCTCGTCGTCGTCGTCGCCGGCGGTCGCCACCACCGCGGTCACCGCGCCCGGCGGCCAGCCGGGGCTGCCGCCCGGGGTCGCCGACGGCGCGCTGTGGACCTGCCAGATCAGCGACTACGATCCGCAGCCGTGCAAGTTCGAGCGCGAGGGCGACGGCTGGCGCCTGACCAAGCTCCTCGGCTCGCAGCGCTTCACCGGCGACGTGCAGTTCACCGCGGACGGCACGATCCAGTTCGCCGGCCAGTTCTTCTGCCCGTGGGGCGACTGCGACGCCGCGATGGAGGTCACCTTCGAGCGCGGCCCCGGCGCCGGCTACCTCACGCGGTTCGGTGACGACGACATCACGCTCGCGTGGAACCCGGGCAACGCCGAGGAGTACGGCGGCGCCGGCTACGGCGGCCTGACCGGGCGCGAGACCGACTGACCTCGTCTGGGGGCCGGCCGCGCGCCCCGGCCGCGCCCCGGCCGCGCCCCGTCAGGGCGTGCGTCGGACCAGGAACAGGCCGCGCTGCATGTCGCTGACGAGGATCGTCCCGCTGGCGAAGAACGGGTAGGTGCTCCATGCGCCGGCGTAGGTGGCCACGCCGCAGGCGCGGCCGGCGCCGGGGTGAGGGCGGGGGCCGGCCGCGGCGAACCACCCGCCGGCGGAGGCGTCGCCGCGACGGCCGCAGCGCTGGCCGGGGGTGTCGGCGCGATCGTCGTCGGGGTAGGTGTCGTAGTACGCGACCTCGGCCAGCGCCATCGTCGCGATCCCGGCGAGGTCGACCACGCGCAGGCCGCTGGTGTAGTTGGCCTGGTAGAGCAGGCCCTCGTGGACGTAGGCGTTGTGGCCGACGGCGTCGCGCGGGTTGTCGAAGGTGCCGTGCAGCACCGGCGCGTCGAGGTCGCGGACGTCGAAGACGTAGGTGCGCGTGGCGTCGACGCCGTCGAGCTCGTCGAACTCGTCGTTGAGCAGGAAGAACTGGTGGTCCTCGGTCAGCCAGCCCTGGTGGCTGTAGCCGTTGCCGAGGTAGGTGAAGCGGCCGAGCTGGACCGGCGTCGCCTTGTCGGTGACGTCGGCGATGCCGAGCGAGACGTCGTCGCCGTCGGAGGTGAAGCAGATCTGCTTGCCCTGGTGCTCGACGTCGGGGCCGGCGTAGACCACGCACTGGGCGTCGTGGGTGTAGACGCCGGTGGGGAACGCGGGGCCGGGGCTGGCGCCCGCGGGCACGCCGCCCGCGAAGCAGCCGGCGAAGGTCGGCGCCGCCGGCACCGCGAGATCGAGCATGTAGAGGCCGCCGCTGCAGAGCTGCGGCCCCCCGTCGACCGCGCCCACCACGTAGGCGAAGCCGCTGGCCTCGTCGATGACGATGTTGTGGGCGTGGCCGACGCCGCCGTGGTGGGCGGTGGCGGTGAAGGTCATGGGCGTGGTCACGCCGCGCAGCCGGGTCAGGTCGAAGACCTGCACGCCGTGGCCGGCGGCCTCGCTCACGATGTAGGCGTGGTCGCGGTAGACCTTCATGTCGCGCCACATGCTGTGCTCGGTGTGGGTGGGCAGGACGCCGACCACGCGCGGCCGGGTCGGCGTCGAGACGTCGACGAACGCGGTGCCGGCGGAGGTGCCCATGATCGCGTACTCGGCGCCGGTGACCGGATCGGTCCAGCCCCAGACGTCGTTGCCGCTGCCGCCGGCGGCGCCCAGCTCGGCCAGCGGGAGCTGGGCGAGGAGCTCCGTGCCCTGGGCGTCGGCGGTGACCCGCTCCCCGCCGAGCTCGACCCGGCGCTGGCGCCGGCTGGCGGCGGCGTCGACGCGGACCCGGGTCTCGCCCAGCTCGGGGCCGGTGGCCGCGAACGGGACGTGGGCGATCTCGGCGTCGCCCGCGATCACCACCGGCGTCGCGTCGAGGCCGTCGGCGGCGAGGGTCACGGTGATGGGCTCGGTCATCCCGGCCAGGCGCTTGACCGCCACCGGCAGCGTGCTGCGCACCGGGTGGGCGACGATCGCGCTCACCCCGCGCGGCCGCGCCATGGCGAAGGTCGGATCGGGGCGCTCGGCGGTGGTGACGAGGCGGAGCGTCCAGCGCTGGAGGGTGTCGGGCTGGGGCGACGGGCCGCCGCCGCTGAAGTGGTAGACGTAGAGGCTCCACTCGCTGGCGGCGGGCAGGCCGTAGAAGTAGCGCAGCGGCTCGTGGGGGCGGTAGCGCGGGGCCGGGAACGCCGGCCCGCCACCCTCGCCGAACGGCAGGTCGTCGACGACGTCGAGGAGCGCGCGATCGGTGAAGGTGGTCTCGATCCCCGCGTTGAGCGTGTCCGGCGCGCCCACCAGCCGCACCGTGGTGCCGCTCGCCTCGTGGACCAGGAACAGGTAGGTGCCGAACACGCGCGCCGCGTCGAGATCGACCTCGACCTCGACCCCGCGCACGAAGCCCGGGGCGTCGACGAGCAGGACGTCCTGGTTGAAGGTGTCGAGGCGGCGGGGCGCGGCGCTGGCGTGGGTGGAGACGGTGGGGCGGGCCAGCACCGCGTCGACGCGGTGGACGACGCCGTTGGAGGCGGGCAGCGGCTCGCCGACCAGCCGGGTGTCGCTGTCGAGCTCGACGCCGAGCGGGTCGGTGTCGACGAGGATGGCGCCGCCCCAGGCGGTCGTGAGCTCGCGGGCGGCGGCCAGGGCCTCGCCGTCGACGGCGGTCTCGATCAGGTGGTGGCGCAGCAGGTCGCGCAGCTCGGGCGCGGCGAGCAGGTCGGGCAGGTCCCGGCCCTGGGTGGCGAGGAAGCGCGCGACGGCCTCGTCGGTGGGGGCGAACAGCGTGAGCGAGCCCTCGCGATCGAGCGTCTCCATCAGGCCGGCCTCGTCCAGGACCCCGGCCAGGGTCGACAGCTCGGGGGTGCGGCGCACCACGTCGGCGATGGTGTCGCCGGGGTCGTTGTCGCCGCAGGCGGCGACGGCGGGCGCGGCGACGGCGAGCGCGGCCAGGAGGGCGGGGACGGGGCGAGGCCACGAGACGGCGCGGGTCATGGCGGATCCTTGGTGGGAGGCGGCGGCGGTCGAGCAGACCCGCGCGCCGGCCGGAGCGTTGCACGCGGGGGCGCGGCGCCACCACGGCCGACGGCTGTCAGCCGCTCTTTGCCGCGCGCTGTCGCCGTCGCCACGGCGCCTCGCCCGGGTCCCGGCGCCGCCCTGGCGGTCGCGCCCGGGTGCCTCGGCGTGTCTGGGCGCCGGCGCCGCGGGGCGCGTTGCCGGCGGCTCGACTGGCCACCCACGGTCGACCCCGGCGCGCCGGCGAGTAACTCCGCGTCATCACGGGCCCGCGTGGCGGCACGGGGGTTGCTCTCTGGCCTCGCCATGCGCCCGCCTCGCCGCTCGCCCGCTCCCCTGGTCGCCGCCGGTCTCGCCCTGTCGCTGCTGGGCGCCGGCTGTCACGACGACGCGCTCGACGCCGACGACCCCGAGGACAGCATCTTCGTCGACGACGGCAAGGCCGACGACTTCTACAGCCTGACCGCCCAGGAGTACCTGCTCGAGGGCCAGAGCGCGGTGGTGCTCGACCCGGCGATGGCCGGCAAGCCGGAGGCCGAGCGCCTGGCCGCGGCCCAGGAGCTGATCGGCCTCAAGCACGTCGCCATCGCCTGGTTCATCACCCAGTACCTGGTCGACAAGGAGGACGACGATCCGTCGGCCAGCTTCGGCGGCTTCGGCGGCATGGCCAAGGCCGGCGCCTACGAGGACTGGGATATCCGCCCCCGCGCCGACGGCCTGACCTACGACTTCCGCTTCCGCCAGATCGCCGCCGGCGGCCGCAACCTGATGAGCAAGCTGCCGACGCGCCAGGTCGGCGGCCAGACCGTGTTCGATCTCGAGATCGGCCGGCCCACCAACGCCGAGCTGGCCCAGCTCGAGACCAACGCCGAGTGGTACCGCAACGCGCCGTGGTCGAGCTGGAACCCGGCCACCGTGCCGGCGGCGCGCAAGGAGGCGATCACGTTCTCGATCAAGCGCGAGCGGCCGTCCACCGACGGCTTCTTCGACCTCGCCCGGCTGACCGCCGACGGCAAGCTCGACATCGACGTCTACTTCGGCTGGGACTACCACTCCGAGTACCACCTCAAGCACTCGAAGCAGATGTTCACCTGGCTCGACAACCAGGGCTTCCGCCCGCCGGTGTCGAGCTGGGAGCGCCTGACCCACACCTCGGGCGCGTTCAAGCGCACGGTCAAGGCCGACGGCCGGACGGTCGACGTCGAGGTCCGCCTGTACTTCGGCAAGCCCGGCACCCCGACCGATCCCGACACCGACGCCGGCGGTCGCCTGCTGGAGGAGCTGGCCCTGGGCTCGCTCGCCACCCGCGACGTCATCGTCTACTCCGGCCACTCCGGGCCGTTCTACGGCTTCGCCCTCGCCAACTGGAAGAAGACCGCCGAGGGCGACCTCGATGACGACGACATCCGGGTCGCGCCCATGCCCGCCGATCGCTACCAGCTCGTGCTGGCCGAGGGCTGCGACACCTACCAGATCGGCACCGCGTTCAAGGAGAACCCGGCCAAGGCCGGCAAGCACGTCGACGTGATCACCACGACCTCGTTCTCCAACGCGTCGTCGCCGGCCGCGGTCCAGCACTTCCTGTCGACGCTCCTCGCCCGCGACAGCCTGCAGCGGCTGCGCCCGCAGCCGGTGTCGAGCCTGCTCACCAAGCTCGACGCGTCGTCGCGGGGCTTCGCCACGATGTACGGGATGCACGGCATCGACGACAACCCGACGGTCGTGCCGTGGGCCCGGGTCGCGGGCTTCGGCAAGGCCTGCCGCGTCAACGCCGACTGCGGCGGGCCCGGCAACCTGTGCGTCGCGACCGCCGGCGGCAAGACCTGCACCGCGGCCTGCGTCGCCGACGCCGGCTGCGGCGACGGCTACACCTGCAAGCTGGTGGCGAGCTCGTCGAGCAGCACGATCTACGGCCGCGCCTGCGCCGCCCGCCGCTGACGGCGCGGCCGCGCTACGCCGGGCGCGCGACGGGGCCGCGCAGGCGGGCGGCCGCCTCGCGCAGGGTCTCGTCGCGCTTGCAGAAGGCGAAGCGCAGCCACGGCAGCGGGCCCGGCGGCGCGGCGTAGAAGACCGAGGGCGGGATCGCGGCCACGCCTCGCTCCGCCACCAGCCGCCGCGCCATCGCCACGTCGCCCTCGCCGGGCGCGAGCCGGGCGTAGCTGGCCATGAGGAAGTAGGTGCCGCGGGCGGCCGGCACGTCGAAGCCGGCGGCGACGAGCGCGTCGCGCAGGAGCTCGCGCCGCGCCCGGTAGTCGACGCGCAGCGCGTCGAGGTAGCCGGTCAGCCACGGCTCGTCCTCGAGCACGCTGGCGATCGCGGTCTGCAGGAAGGGCGTGGTCGAGAACACGGTGGCCTGGTGGACCAGGCGCACGCCGGCGGTCAGCGCCGGGCAGGCGGTGGCCCAGCCGACCTTGAGCCCGGTGAAGCCGAAGGTCTTGGCCGCCGAACTCACCCGCACGACGTGCTCGGCCATGCCGGGCAGGCTCGACAGCGAGCGGTGCTCGGCGCCGTCGAAGGTCATGGCCTCGTAGACCTCGTCGCACAGGGCGACGGCGCCGGCCGCGCGCACGGCGTCGGCGATCCGGGCCAGCTCGTCGGCGGTGAAGACCTTGCCGGTGGGGTTGTGCGGGGTGTTGAGGACGAGCAGCCGGAAGCCGGCGGCGGTCGCGGCCTCGAGCGCCGGCCAGTCGACGGCCCAGTCGCCGCCCGCCGCGTCGGGGCCCGCGCCGGGGCCCGCGCCGCTCGCGCCGCCCGTGGCGGGCGCGTGCAGCCGCACCGGCACCAGCTCGCCGCCGGCGTTGGCGATGGCCTGGGCGTAGCTGTCGTAGAGCGGCTCGAACGCGACCACGCGATCGCCCGGGTTCACGAAGGCGTTGATCGTGGCGTAGATGGCCTCGGTGGCGCCGGTGGTGATCGTGACCTCGGTCGCCGGATCGCGCTCGACGCCGGTGGCGCGCGCGACCTGGCGCGCGACCGCCCGTCGCAGCCGCACCTCGCCGATGCCGGGCGCGTACTGGTGGTGGGAGGTCGCGACGTGGTCGGCGAGCGCGCGCAGGAGCTCGGGCGGGCCCAGGAAGTCGGGGAAGCCCTGGGCCAGGTTGACCGCGCCGTGGGCGCGGGCGAGGTCGGTCATCTCGGTGAAGATGCTGGTGCCGAAGCCAGTCCAGCGGCCGGCGAGTCGCGGATCGCTCCCGGCGCGGAACGTAGCGCGTCCGCCGCGGCGCCGGCGGCCAGGACCCGCGGCATCAGCCGCCGCGCCACCGCGCTGGCGATCAGGCGCTCGCCGGGCGCCAGGCGGTGGGACAGGCCGTTGAGCAGGATGAAGGCGCGGCCGATGATGGCGAAGTCGCTGGGGATGCCCTTGACCGAGGCGGCCCGCAGCGAGTCGAGGGCGTGACGGGCGCGATCGTTGTCGCCCATGAGCGCGCGTACCAGGTCGCGGAAGGCCTCGGGATCGCCGGTGGCCTCGAAGCCGATCGAGCGCGCGGCGGCGATCGCGCCGTCGAGGTCGCCGCTCAGGCCGCGCACGATCATCGCGGCGGCGCCGTCGCCGAAGCCGGGCGGCAGCTCCTTGGTCAGGCCGAAGTCGAGGAGCACGATCGTGCCGTGATCGGGCGAGACCAGGATGTTGCCGGGGTGGGGATCGCCGTGGAAGAAGCCGTGCTCGAAGATCATCGTGGCGTAGAGGTCGGCGACCGCGCCGGCGATCCGGCGCAGGTCGGCGCCGGCGGCCCGCAGGCGATCGAGGTCGGTGAGCGCGGTGCCCTCGACGAACTCCAGCACCAGCAGGCGATCGGTCGACAGCTCGCGGTGGACCAGCGGCACGCGGATCCCGGGCTGGCCGGCGAAGGCCTCCCGCACCCGGTCGGTCGACGCCGCCTCGCGCGCGACGTCGAGCTCGAGCACGATCTGCGCGGCCAGCTCGTCGGCCAGCGGCCGCAGATCGATGCGCGCCAGCCAGCGGACGATGCGCACCGAGCGCCGCAGCGAGCCGAGGTCGATGGGGAACAGGCGGCGGGCCTCGGGGTACTGGATCTTGATGACCACGGCCTCGCCGGTGGTCAGGCGGGCGCGGTGGACCTGGGCCAGCGACGCCGCCGCGATCGGCTCCTCGTCGACCTCGGCGAAGACGCTGGCGATGGGACGCCCCAGCTCGCGCTCGACGTGGTGGCGCAGCGCCGCGAACGGCCGCGGCGGCACCCGGTCGTGGAGGCCGCGCAGGGGCTCGATGAGCGCCGGCGGCATGACGTCGGCGCGCGCGCCCAGCACCTGCCCGAGCTTGACGAAGGCGCCGCCGAGGTTGGTGGCGAGGCCATGGATGGCCCGGCCGGTGTTGCGGTGGGCGCGCTGCCACGAGCGCTCGGTCGGGCGCAGCCCGGGGATCCAGCGTCGCGCCCGCAGCGCGAGGTAGCGGACGATCGCCACCAGCATCGTGACGCCGGCGCGGAGGAAGCGGTAGACGCGGTTGTTGCGCAGCATCGGTCCCGGGCGCGGCGGGCCCCCGGGGCCGACCTCGGAGAGAATACTATCCTGGACCCGCTGCCGGCGCCCGGCCGGGCGTGGGACGATGGCGCGGTGACGACTCCGCTCATCATCCTGGGCTGCGGCTACATCGGGAGCCGCCTGGCGCGGGCGGCCCTGGCCGCCGGGCGTCCGGTGCGGGTGTGCGCCCGCTCGACCGGCAAGCTGGCGCCGCTCGCCGAGCTCGGCGCGCAGATCAAGTACGTCGACGCGGCCATGGTCAAGCAGTTCGGGCCGGCCATGGCCAGCCTGGACGGCGCCACCGTCGTCTACTCGATCCCGCCGGTCGGCACGCTGCCGCCCGGGCACGCCGTGCGCGCCGCGCTGCAGGCCGCCGCCGGCGGCGGCGCCGCCTGCTTCGTCCACCTCAGCTCGTGCGGGCTCTACGGCGATCGCCCCGACGACGAGGCCTGGATCGACGAGGACACGCCGACCGTGCGCGACGATCCGCCGATGACCGGGGTGCTGACCGACGAGGCCGCGATCGACGGCTCGACCTTCGACCGGCTGCGCACGGTCATCCTGCGCCTGGCCCCGGTCTACGGCCCGGGCCGCGGCGTCCGCGCCCGGCTGCGCGCCGGCACCTACAAGCTGCTCGACGACGGCGAGCACGCGATCTCCCGCGTCCACGTCGATGACGTGGTCGCCGTGATCTTCGCCGCCGAGCAGCACGCGGCCAGCGGCTCGCGCTACCTGGTCGCCGACGACGAGCCCACCACCCAGCGCGCCTACGCCACCTGGCTGTGCGAGCGCCTGGGCCTGCCGCTGCCGCCGTCGCGGCCGCTGTTCTCGCCGGGCGCGCCCCGCGCCGCCCACCGCAACCGTCGCATCCGCAACACGCGCCTGAAGCAGGAGCTCCACGTGGCGCTGCGCTACCCGACGTTCCGGGAGGGCGAGGCCGCGATCGAGGCCGAGGAGCAGGCGGCGGCCGCGGCGGGGTAGGCAGGGGCCGCGGGCGGCTGGCGTGGCGGGCGGGGTGGAGGGCCGCGCGCGGCTGGCCCGTGGCGGGCAGAGCGGCCTGGCCGCTGCGGCCGCCAGTGTCGCTGGCGGCGACACTCCCGGGATCGGCCGCAGGGTCCAACCGACCGTCACGACACGGGTTGTCGCGGCACGGCGGTTGCTGATGGACGGCGGCATGTCGCGCCTCTCCGCCCTCGCCCGCGCCTCCCTGCTCCTGCCGCTGGCCCTCGGCCTCGGGGGCCTCGCCGGCCTCGCCGGCTGCCTCGATGACGACCTGGGGGCCCACGAGGGCGCGGTCGCCGACGGCAGCGCCGAGGCCATCGGCGTCCTGCGCTTCCTCAACAGCCCGGCCGCGGACGTCGCGACCCTGGACGTGGCCGCCGCGCTCGACGTCCGGGCCGCCCGCAACATCGTGGCTCATGTCCGGGGACCGGACGGGCTGCTCGGCACCGGTGACGACGACCTGCTCGACTCGATCGCCGAGCTCGACGCCATCCCCCAGGTCGGTCCGGCGACGATCGCGCGCCTGGTGGCGTACGTCGACTCGATCGGCGGCATCCCCACCCTCCACGTCGAGGGCGTCCACCTGACCGCGGCCGAGGCCGCCGCGATCGTCGCCGCCGCCAACGGCGCGACCCTGACCGAGCTCGACGTCGACGCCGCGCTCGACGTCCGCGCCGCCCGCAACCTGGTCGACCGCCGGCCGCACGCCGACCTCCACGCCGTCGCCGCCGTGGCCTACGTCGGGACCTCGGCGCTCGAGAAGCTGCGGGTGTGGGCGCCCGGCTGGCGCGCGCCGTCGACCGAGGTCACCTGCCACCCCGGCCTGCGCGCGGGCATGCGGGCCTGCGTCGAGGCCCAGGTGGTCGACGGCGTGTCGCTGGCCGAGGCCGCGATGATCTGCGTCGACGCCGAGGCCCTGGGCCCGGTGTTCGACGCGGTGTGCGCCGGCCCCCTGGGCGCGCCGTTCTGCGGCGTCGACTACGAGACCTTCTTCACCGTCCACGTCCCGCCCTGCGTCGACGCGTTGACCGCCGAGCTGGCGCCGCTGTGCGTCGACAACGCGGACTGCGGGGGCCTGCCGCGGCGATGCTGGGGCCAGGCCCACGACGGCTCGACGGCGCTGGGCGTGTGTCAGGACACCCGCACCCAGCCCGGACAGGGCGACCCGTGCTCGGCGACCCGGGCGTGCGCGGCCGGGCTGGTCTGCGCCGGCGGCGCGCTGTGGGACCAGGGCGTGTGCGTCGCCGGGTGGATGACCGGCACCTTCACCATGGACGTCCCGCAGCAGGTGCCGGCCGCCGCCGGCGCGTCGTTCACCACCACCGCGGTGGTCCACGGCCTGGCCACGGTGCCCATCGACATCCTGGTCGACGTCGATCTGCGCGGCGTCGACCCGCGCCGGGTGCGGATCTGGCTCGACGATCCGAACGGCGATCGCGGCCTCCTCTGGGACGGCGCCACCGACGGCGCGCTCCTCGGCGCCGGGCTGCGCCCGCGCGGCGGCATCAGCGGCGACGCCTACGTCAACGGCGGCTGGAAGCTGGTGGTCGAGACCCTCGGCGCCGGCGCCGCCGGCACGCTGCACGGGTGGCAGGTCTACCTCACCAGCCAGTGGGACTGAGCTCACCAGCCCGTGGGACGCGCGAGCGCCCGCCGCGAGGCCGCGCCGCCATGTCCGCGCCGTGCCTCGGCTCCGCGCCGGGCGCGGGGCGGAAACTTGCCCGCGTGATCGCGCGGTGGTTGGGTGGAGCGCGAGGGAACCATGCAGGCCCGCACCGAGACCGCGACCTGGAACGGCGTGAGCGACGGCACCTGCCGTCACGTCACCCGCGAGCGGTCGCGCGTGCTCACCCGCGGCTGCGCCGAGACCCGCTCGTCGCAGCTCGGCGAGCGCCTGGGCGCCTACGAGCTGCTCGCCCTCCTCGGCGAGGGCGGCATGGCCCAGGTCTTCCTCGGCGAGCACGCGATCATGGGCCGCCGGGTCGCGATCAAGCAGCTCGCGCCGGCGCTCGCTCCGTTCCCCGAGGCCCACCGCCTGTTCCTGCGCGAGGCGCGGGTGACGGCGTCGATCCGCCACTCGAGCATCATCGACGTCTACGACTTCGGCCAGGGCGGCGACGGCCGGCCGTACTACGTGATGGAGCTGGCCGCGGGCGAGAGCCTGGCCCGACGCCTGGTGCGGGGGCCGCTGCTGACCGCGCAGTGCTTCGACACCGCGATCGTCCTGGCCGACGCCGTGGCGACGATCCACGACGCCGGCTACGTCCACCGCGACATCAAGTCCGACAACGTGCTGCTGGTGCGCGACGGCCGGCGCCTGGTGCCCAAGCTCATCGACTTCGGCATCGCCCGCCGCCTCACGCCCGATCCCGACGACCCCGATCCCAGCGAGGGCGTGGTCGGCACCCTGCGCACGATGGCGCCCGAGCAGATCACGCTCGACACGATCGATCAGCGGACCGACGTGTGGGCGCTGGGCGTGCTCGCCTACGAGATGATCACCGCCCACCTGCCGTTCGGCGACCGCGGCTCGGCGCGCGACGAGATGCTGGCGATCGTGCCCGAGCCGCCGCGGCCGCTGCCCGACCACGTCGACGGCGGGCTGCGCGAGATCATCCTGGCCTGCCTGGCCAAGGACCCGGCGGAGCGGCCGGCCAGCGCCGACGATCTCGCCGAGCGTCTGCGCGAGGCCCAGGCCGCCTACGTCGCCCGCCGCGGCTTCGCGCCGCGCGCGGCCTGATCCGCCGGCGCCGCGCGGGGGAAGGCATCACGCGCCGCGCCCCGGCGCGGGCGCCGGGCTCACCACAGCTGCTTGTCGCCGAGGGTCGCCGGATCGGGGCGGCCGGCGCGCGCCCGCACCCGCGCCGTGCCGTCGGCGCCCAGCTCGACCGAGACCTGGGTCCGGGCGCGGATGGGCAGGCCGCGGGTGCGCAGGTCGGCGACGTCGGCGAGCTCGCCGTCCTCGGCGAGCCCCAGGCGATCGCGCACGTACTCGTACGAGGTGACCACCCGCAGCGGGCAGGTGATCGCGGTGCCGGCGCCGCCGGCGCGCACGCACACCACCAGGCGCTCGGTGGCCTCGTTCTCGGCCTCGTCGATCCCGGCGTCGGTGTCCGCGCGCAGCTTGCGGCTGGTGACGCGGTAGACGCGCTTGCCGCCCACGGTCTCGGTCCGGACCCGGCCGAGCTCCCACTCCTCGAAGATCCCGGCCATCCCCGGGTTGTAGAGGTCCTCGACGTGCGCCACCACCGACCACCCGCCGGGCTGGCGCGCCACCAGGAGGGCGCGCTGCTCGCTGGCGCCGTAGGTGTTGAAGACCGCGAGCTTGAGCTCGGGCACGTCGGTCAGCTGGAGCGCGCACGCGGCGTCGGCCGCGTCCTCGGGCCCGCCGCTCGCGTTCAGGCAGGCGCACAGCCGGGCCTCGGGCATCGGCGTCGCGCACGGCAGCGCGGCGTCGGCGAGCGCGCCGGCGGCGCCGAGGCCGGCGAGGCGCTCCTCGACGGTCCGGTTGGGGCGCAGGGCCAGCGACTCGCGGTAGCGCGCCGCCGCCTCGGCCGCGTGGCCGGTCGCCTCCTCGACCCGCCCCAGGTTGTAGAGCGACGCCGCCTTGACGGCGGGGTCGGTCGCCGCGCGCACGCTCAGGTGGCCGGCGATGCGGGCGCGCTCGAAGTCGCCCGCCGACAGGGCCGCCCACGACAGCTCGCTCAGGGCCCGCTCGTCACCGGGGATCGCGGCCAGCGCCGCCTCGAGCTCCGTGATCGCCTGCGGCCAGCGCGCCGCCTTCGCCGCCTTGCGCCCGGCCAGGAGCCGCCGCTTGTACTCGGCGCGGGCCTCGCGCGTCACCGGCACCGGCGGCGGCGGCCGTGGCGCCGGCGGCTCGACCGCCGCGTCGGCGTCGGCGCCGGGCGGGGCGGGCTCCTCGCCGGCGCGCGCGCTCCCGGCGGTCGGGGCCTCGCTGCC
>CAADGB010000396.1 GCA_900696455.1 uncultured delta proteobacterium | reverse complement strand
GGTCGTAGCCGGTCTTGCCCGGCATGACCGCGTCGGCGAGCACGAGCGCGGGGCGCGCGGCGACGTGGGCGGGCGCCGCCGCGACCGCGGCCGGTGCGCCGCCGGCCCGGGCCACGCCGGCCTGCGCGATCTTGTCGAGGAGCTCGCCGACCTTGTCGAGCATGACCTGGGTGTCCCAGGGCTTGGTCAGCGTGCCGTCGGCGCCGACCTGGGCGCCGCGCGCGGCGTCGTACGGCGCCGAGTTGCCGCACAGGATCACCACCGGCACGTCGGCGGTCGACGGGTCCGACTTGATCGCCTGGCACAGGTCGTAGCCGGTCTTGCCCGGCATGACCGCGTCGGCGAGCACGAGGGCGGGGCGCTGCGCCCGGACCTTGTCGAGCGCGTCGTCGGTGGAGCGAGCCCCGACGTACGCGTAGTCGGTGCCGCGGAAGGTGATCTCCGCCACCGTCTGCATGGTGACGCTGTCGTCGGCGCAGAGAATGACCTTGGTCATGGGTTCGCGTTCCTCCGGTGTCGCCGGCGCAAGCGCGGCCTCGGGCCCGAGCACCCCCGTGCGACGTCGCCATTGGTACCACGGTGGCGCGCGCCCGGTCAAATCGGACTGCCTTGAAAGCGTTGTGCTTTTTGCGGGAGCGAGGCTAGATTCCGCGCGCCATGTCCCTCGCCAATCCCGCCGCCGCCGAGATCGCCCGCGCTGTCGCCACCGCGCTCGGCCCCGAGATCCGCCCCGACGATCTCAAGGTGGAGGCGCCGCCGCGCCCCGAGCTCGGCGACTTCGCCGTCGGCATGTTCGCCGCCGCGCGCGCCCTGCGCCAGCCGCCGCCCGCGCTCGCCGCCCGGGTCGCCGCCGCGCTGCCGGTGGGCGGCGTCATCGCCCGCGCCACCGCCACCGGGCCCTACGTCAACCTCGCGATCGACCGGAGCTGGGCGCTGCGCTGGCTGGCCGGCAACGACCTGGTGCCGACGCCGGGCGCCGGCAAGGTCGTGTGCATCGACTACTCGTCGCCCAACATCTCCAAGCACCTCGCCTACCACCACATCCGCTCGACGATGCTCGGCCACGCCCTGGCCGAGCTGCACCGCGCCCTGGGCTGGACCGTCATCGGCATCAACCACGTCGGCGACTGGGGCACGACCCACGGCATGCTGCTGGCCGCGTACGCCCGCTGGGGCCACGAGGAGAGCTACCAGCCCCTCGACGTCACCGCTCTCAACGCCCTCTACGTCCGCTACCGCGAGGCCATGAAGAGCGAGCCGGCGCTCGGCGACGAGGCCCGGGCCTGGTTCAAGCGGCTCGAGGACGGCGATCCCGACGTCCGCGCCCGCTGGCAGCGCTTCCGCGACGTCTCGATGGCCGAGTTCGAGGCGGTCTACCAGCTCCTCGGCGTCCGCTTCGACCACGATCTGGGCGAGTCGTTCTACGAGGACAAGATGCCCGAGATCCTGGGCCTGCTGGAGGCCCGCGGCCTGCTCGAGGAGAGCGAGGGCGCCACGGTCGTCCGGCTTCCGGACGAGAAGGACCCGCTGCTCATCAAGACCCGCGACGGCACGACGCTCTACGCCACCCGCGACCTGGCGTCGGCGCTCTACCGCAAGCGGACCTGGGCCTTCGACCGCTCGCTGTACGTGGTCGACCGCGGCCAGAGCCAGCACTTCCGCCAGGTCTTCAAGTGCCTGACCCTGCTCGGCTTCGACTGGGCGAGCCAGTGCGAGCACGTGCCGTTCGGCCTGGTCCGCTTCGGCGGCAAGAAGACCTCGACCCGCGGCGCCGCCGGCGGCTTCCTGCTCCGGGACGTCTTCCGCGAGGCCGCCGAGCAGGTGCGGCCGATCATCGCCGAGAAGAACCCGGACATGGACGCCGCCACCCTCGAGCGGACCGCGGAGTGGGTCGGCGTCGGCGCGGTCGTGTTCGCCAACGTCCTGCCCCAGCGCGACAAGGACGTCGACTTCGACTGGGACCGGGCGATGGCGCTGTCCGGCGACTCCGGGCCGTACCTCCAGTACACCGCCGCCCGCTGCAGCAACCTGCGCCGCCGGGCCGGCGCGCCGCCTTCGCAGCTCGCCACCGCCGACTGGTCGCGCCTCACCCACGACGCCGAGTGGGCGGTGGCGCGCCGCCTCCTCGACTTCGGCGACCACGTCGCGCGGGCGGCGGCGTCGTGCGAGCCCCACCTGCTCGCCCACTACCTGCTCGAGCTGGCCGGCGACTTCTCGCGCTGGTACACGCTGGGCAACGACGAGCCGGCGCTGCGCATCGTCTGCGACGATCCCGAGCTGCGGGCGGCGCGCCTGGCGCTGACCGAGCTGGTGCGAGGCGCGCTCGAGCGCGGCCTGGGCATCCTCGGCCTGCGGGCCCCCGATCAGATGTAGGCGGCGGCCGCGGCCCCGCGGCGGGCGGTCGCCGCGGCGGGCGTCGCCGTCAATGGTGGGCGGGCGCGGCCGGGGTCCCCGGCGGATCCTTCGGCGGCCAGAAGAAGGTGTGGGGCCGGCGCAGGAAGTGGCGCAGCACCGCCCACGGCAGGGTGCGGCGCTCGCCGCGCGGCACGTCGCGGGCGCGCAGCGCCAGGAGCAGCGCCAGCAGGAAGCTGACGCCGAAGTTGAGCAGGCCGATGACGGCGATCCCGAGCCACCCCCACACGATGGGCTCCCAGCCGACCTCGCCGACGCCGGTCGACGAGATCGCCAGGGTCAGCGAGCCCGCCGACAGCGTGACGTGGCGGACGTCGAGCGGCAGGCCGACGAAGGCGGCGAAGGCCGGGGTCATGCCGAGGAAGAAGCCGAGCGCGACGCTGCCGCCGAAACCGGCGGCCTGGCGCTCGACGAAGCGCGCCGCCCGCGCCATGCGGGCGCGGCCGAGGCGACGGCCGAGGCGGTGGTGCTCGATGGCCTCGGGCAGGCGGCGGTAGACCACCCAGTTCTCGAACCAGCCGGCGACCAGGCTCGACATCCACAGCAGCACGCCGGTGAGGGCGGCGAACGGGATCGTGCCCGAGCCGAAGGGGTGGAACCCGGCCATGGTCTTCTCGGCGCCCTTCGGCGACAGGAACGGAGCGCCGGTGGCCTGGGCCCACAGCGCGTCGAAGATCATCGCGACCACGATCACGGTGGCGACGTTGCCGACCGCCGCCGCGAACTGCGAGCGGGCGATGCGGGCGATGAGGGCGACCAGGTCGCGCAGGCGGTCGGGGCCGGCGGTGTCGCGGATCGTGCCGGCGAGGGCGGCCGCGGTCATCGACGGCTGCTTGGTGGCCAGGGTGAAGCCGAGGAACTGGATGACGAGGAAGCTGCCGGCGTAGGCCACCGACGACAGCAGGCCGTCGATGAACATGGGGAACTGGCCCCACTTGATGAGGAACTTGGTGATCGCGGTGCCGGCGGTGATGACGCCGCCGCCGGCCGCGGTCCCCAGCATGCGGAAGTACTCGCGCCGCGACGAGGTCACGTAGTGCTCGCCGGTGCGGCCGGCGCGCTCGATGACCTTGCGCGCCATCAGCCGCAGGTTGTCGGCGAGCAGGTCGCGGAAGCGGCGCTCGCCGACCAGGCCGCCGCCGAGATCGGCGAGGAGCTGGCGGAGCTGGGCCGGGGCGAGGCCGCGGCCGGTGGCCAGCGGCAGGAGGCGCTCGATGCGCACCAGCTCGCGCTCGATGGCGTCGAGGGTGTAGACCACGTCGACGGAGACGCCGTGGTGCTCGAGCACGTCGTGGGCGCGGCCCAGCTCGCGGCGGCAGCCGGCGATGAGCGGCGGCAGGTCGGCGGGGGCGGCGCGGCCGAGGTGGTAGAACGGCGACTCGCGCACCGGCCCGGGCTCGGTGCGCGCGCGGAGCTGCTCGCTCAGCCCGAGCGCGGCCACCCGGGTGGAGATCAGGCCGACGGCGTCGGCGGCGGCCGCGGCCAGCGGCGCCCACACGCTGGCGGTGGCGGCGACCAGGCGGGTCAGGAGCGGCTCGAGCGCGACGTCGGCGAGCCACGCATGGTCGCCGGGGCGGCGCACGAAGCGGCCGAGGACCTCGGCCAGGTCGCGATCGTCGGGCGGCGCCGGCAGGAGCCTGCGGGCCAGGCGGTCGGCGGTCTCGGCGAGGAGCCCGCGATCGTTGGGCAGGCCGATGACCGCCAGCAGGTTGACGGCGCTGGCGTGGCCGATCACGGCCGCGAGGCAGGCGGTGACGCGGGTCCTCGCCGCTGGCACCCGCTCGACGGCCTGCACCAGCATGTCGAGGCGGGCGTAGGCCGCGGAGTGCGTCGCGGGCACCGGCGGGCCGGCGACGACGAAGTGGCCGAGGCGCTCGAAGCCCTCGAGGTGATCGGCCAGCGGCGCGTCGACGCGCAGCCGCGCCAGGAGCACGCGCAGGCGTCCGGCGGCGCGGCTGTCGGCGAGGCCCGCGGCGTGGACGAACGCGTCGCGGCCCGGGAGGTCGTCGGGCGCGTCGTCGTCGCTGTCGCTGCCGGCGCGGCGCGCGGGGGCGGGGTCCTGCACCGCCGCCCATGGTAGCGCGGGCCGCGGGCCTCGATCGACCGCGCGGCGGCCCGGTTCGCGCCGCGTGCGCTTGTACGCGGGTCGCGGTTGATCGACGGTCCCGAACATGCTGGAGGCATCCGGTCCGGAGGTCGCGGCGAGCTGGGGCGGTCCGCGCGTCCGCCGCGCGCTGCTCGTGATCGGCGCCGGCTGGGTGGTGCTCCTGGGGGCGCTGGCGCTCGACCGCGGCCTGCCGACGCGGGTCCCGGCGGTGCCGCGGTTCTTCCTCCAGTCGTCGTGCCTGTTCCCGCGCGCCGGCGAGATGCAGATCGAGTACCGGGTCGAGGCCTACGCCTGCCAGGCGCGCAAGTTCCAGGAGCTCGACCACCGGCCGTACTTCCCGCTGCGGGCCGACGACAAGGAGAGCCGCTTCCCCCGCGTCGGGCACTTCTACCGCCGCAACCGCACCGTGATGCAGGCGCTCGAGCGCTACCTCATCGACCGCCACAACCGGCGCGCCGCCGGCGGCGGCGCCGGCGACGGCGTCGAGGGGCCGATCGGCGGCATCCGCTTCATGAGCCTCCGCATCCCGTTGCCGCCGATGGGGGCGCGGGTCGAGCGCAACCGGGTCGGCCCGCTCCACGAGTACACCGCCGACCAGCGCGTGACCTGGTACATCACCAGCATCGCGGCGCGCCGGGCCTACTGCGAGGGCGGGGCGCCGTGAGCCGGCGGCGTCGCCCGCGCGGCCGACCGCCGAAGGGGCCGGATCCGAATCCGGGTCCGGATCCGGATCCGGATCCGAGTCCGAGTCCGAGTCCGAGTCCGAGTCCGAGTCCGAGTCCGAGTCCGAGTCCGAGTCCGAGTCCGAGTCCGAGTCCGGGTCCGGGTCCGGATCCGGATCCGAGTCCGGATCCGGGCCCGAAGCCGGATCCGAATCCGGGTCCGAATCCGGATCCGAATCCGGGTCCGAAGCCGGATCCGAATCCGGGTCCGAAGCCGAAGTCGAATCCGGGGTCGAAGCCGAAGTCGAATCCGGGTCGGAAGCCGGGCGCGGCTCGACGCGCGCGCGCGTCCGCGGCCCGCGCACGACGGTCCGCGGCGTCCCCGCCCTGGGCGCGGGCGTGGGCGGCGTTCGTCGCGCCCCAGCCGCTGGCCCGGCTGGTGGTGATGCGGATCGCCATGCCGCTGGCCATCCTCGGCTTCATGTCGAGCCGGATCGTGCATGCCGACCACTGGATCGGCGACGCCGGCTTCATCGTGCCGGATCTCGGCGGCGACTGGCGTCAGCCCGTGCACCTGGCGCCGCTGGCGCCGTGGCAGGCCTGGCTCCTGGTCAGCGCCCTGGTGACGAGCGGCGTCGCGTTCGCGCTCGGCGCGTTCACCCGCGCCGCTGGCGTGGTGTTCGCGATCACCCTGGCCTACGTGGCCCTGGCCGACCGGCTGGCCGCGTTCACCGTCAGCAAGCTGGCGCCGGTGCTGGTGCTGGCGCTGGTCGCCACCCCGTGCGCCGCCCGCACCAGCGTCGACGCGTGGTGGGCCGCTCGCCGCGGCCGCGCCGCGGGCGCGCCGACCCACGTGTCGTGGGGCAACGTGCGCTTCTTCCAGGCGCTGCTGGTGGTCTTCTACCTCGGCGCCGGCGTCTGCAAGCTGCGCGGCGACTGGCTCGATCGCTACGCCGTGCTGTGGACCCACCTCCACGACTCGTACCAGACGCCGGTCACCGTGCTGGTCGCCAACCTGGCGCCGACGTGGTCGTGGGGCGGGCTCCAGGTGGCGACGCTGATCTTCGAGACCGCGGCGCCACTCCTGCTGGCGGCGCCGTGGACGCGCGGGCCCGCCCTGGCCTACGGGCTCGCGATGCACGCCATGATCGGGCTCATGTTCGGGCCGGTGGTCTGGTTCTCGCTGCTCATGATGATCTGGCTCGCCGCCAGCTTCGCGCCGGCGCGGTGGCTGGAGGTGGCCCTGCGCTGGCCCGCCGGCGCGGCCCTCACCCGCGAGCGGTGAAGCGGCGCCGCGCGGCCGCGTGCTAGCGTCCCGAGCCTGGGGGGAGCGATGACCGACCGTCCGGGCGGCCTGCCGCCGATCACGAGCAAGGCCATGCTCGAGCAGTACCTGCGCGAGGCCGCGGTGCTCGAGCAGCAGTTCATGTGCCAGTACCTGTACGCCGCGTTCTCGCTCAAGAAGGATCCCGACGCCGGCTGCGGCGACGCCGAGTTCGAGTACGTGCGGCGGTGGGCGTCGACGATCTACAAGGTCGCGCGCCAGGAGATGGAGCACCTGTCGGTGGTCAACAGCATCCTGACCGCGATCGGCGGCCAGCCGTACTTCGGCCACCTCGGCACGTTCCCGACGCAGAGCCGCTGGTACGCGACGGCGGCGCGGGCGCGGGACCCCGAGCGCGCCGCCGCCGAGCCGGCGCCGTGCGACATCCCGTTCCGCCTCGAGCGCTTCACGCTGGCGACGGCGCGTCGCTACGCCTGCATGGAGGCGCCGGCCCTGGCCTGGGTCGTGCCCGGCGATCGTGACGACCTCCTGCGCTGGTGCTTCCAGGACGCCGACGGCCGGTGCGGGCTGATCGAGGGCGGCGAGGCCGACGCGGGCGGGGCGGGAGCCGCGGCCCGGCGGACGCCGGCGCCGCCGCGCCCGCTGGCGGCGACGACCGAGGTCGGCGCGCCGCCCGCCGACGTCGAGCTCGGCACGGTGCAGGAGCTGTACGACGCCATCGACGCCGGGCTGCGGCGCCTCGACGCCGAGCTGGGGTCCGCCGCGCTGTTCAGCGGCCACGGCTCGGGGCAGTCGGAGATCCCGAGCGAGTACGACATCTACCTGTTCCCGATCTGCGACCTCGCCAGCGCCCTGGCCGGCACGAAGATGATCAAGACCCAGGGCGAGGGCATCGCGCAGGCGCCGGGCGCCGAGAGCCACTACCAGCTCTTCGTCGACATCGCCCGCGAGTACGAGGCGCTGCTCGCCGCCAACCCGGGGTTCGAGCCGTCGCGGTCGCTGCCGCCCGATCCGCGCCCCGACCAGTACGCCGACCGCGCCACCCTCCTGGCCAGCGAGGCCTTCCACATCGGCTACGCCACGCTCCTCGCCATGCTCACCGGCTACTACGCGCGCTGGACCCGGACCGCGTGGCAGGCCTCGCCCCACCTCCTGCCCATGCTGCAGCAGGCGGCGTTCGCGCCGATGATGACGATGCTGGTGCGCTCGCTGGCCGAGGTCGTGACCCTCCTGCCCGCCGACGACGGCGGGCCGGCCGGGGTCAGCTTCGACCTCTACCCGGGCGAGCTCGAGCTGCTCGCCGATCCCGCCAACCCGCTCTACGACGACATCCTCTTCTACGCCGTGCCGCTGGACATGATCACCAAGATCCTCGCCGACGTCCTGGCCGAGCCGGTCCCCGACGAGGTCCGGCCGCGCCTCGCCTTCATCGTGGAGAACGTGACCCGCATCGTGCGCAACCTCATCTACAACTACCAGCACGGCATCTACCCGCGCTTCGATCCCGACAACCCCGCCATCAACTGCGCGCCGGCTCCCGGCTGCGACGGCGCGTAGGTCCCCATGCTCGGCGCCGACCTGCTCGCGGCCACCGCCCGCCTCCTCGAGATCGACTTCGAGGGCTACTTCGCCTGCCGCATCGCCACCGATCCCGATCCGTCCAACGAGGGCCGGGGCATGAGCGGCTACACCATGGCGCTGCCGCGCGAGACCCGCCTCGACCAGATCATCCGGCTGCAGGTCGACGCCGAGTACCTGGCGCGCAACGCCCGGCCCCCCCTGCCCGACATGGCGATCCGCATCGGCGTCGGCGTCACCGGCGTCCGCTACGACGGCGCGCCCTTCGCGCCCGCGGCCCAGGCCCTGGCCGGCGCCACCGTCGAGCTGGTGGGCGGCGACCGCCCGTTCGCCGACGGCCCGGTGTTCGAGAGCCGCAACAACATCGTCGGCAACGACGACGCGATGGCGTTCGTGATCGCGCCCTTCCACCTGGTGATCCGGGGGCCGGGCGCGACGCTCACCGCCACCGACTACCTCGATCCGGCCGACCCCACGCGGCAGACCTGGCAGTTCACCGATCCCGCGGCCTACGCCCGCCGCATCTCGACCTGCCAGGTCGAGGGCGACGCCGAGGTCGCGGAGGCGGTCAACGTCTACGATCCGTACGGCTACTTCCGCGATCGCCGCCGCTTCCTCGAGCGCGAGATCGCGCGCGCCGAGGCCGCGCTGGCCGGCGCCGAGCCGGCGACCCGGGCCCGGCTCGAGGGCGACATCCAGGGCTACCGCAGCCGCATCTTCCAGCTCGAGCGCTGGGGCGATCGCGTGATCAGCAAGATCCAGACCCGGGTCGACTGGCGCCACGACCTCAACGGGCCGCAGACCGTGACCGGTGCCCTGGGCGGGACCGCCGACACCGGGACGCCGTGGCGGGTCGCGATGTGGTTCGGCGGCTGGGACGGCGACCTGCTGATCGGCTACACGCGCGGGCGCCTCACGCTGCCGTTCCTGCCGGCGTGAGAGACTGGCGCGATGTCGGGCCCGACCGTCCTCGATCACCGCTTCGAGCTGGAGCGCGAGGTCGGCGGCGGCGGCATGGGCCGGATCTGGCGGGCCCGCGACCGCGAGGGCGAGCGACCGGTCGCGATCAAGCTGATCGCCGGCGACGATCCGGCGGCGGCCGAGCGCTTCCGCCGCGAGGCCGCGCTGCTCGCCGCGATCCGCCACCCCGGCATCGTCGACTACGTCGCCCACGGCACGGTCGACGGCCAGCCCTACCTGGCGATGGAGTGGCTCGACGGCGTGGATCTGGCGGTGCGCATGCGCGGGGTGCGGGTCGACGCCCACGCCACGGTGCCGGCGACGCCGTTCGCCGGCGACGCCGCGGCGGTGGGCGCCGGTGCCGCGACGGCGACCGGCGAGCTGCCGGCGGGGGGCGGCGCGACGGCCGCCCCGGCGGCGACGGTGGGCTTGCCGGTGGCCGAGGTCGTGGTCATGGCGCGGCGTCTGGCCTCGGCCCTGGGCGAGGTCCACGCCCGCGGCGTCGTCCACCGCGATCTCAAGCCCGACAACATCTTCCTGCTCGACGGCGATCTGACCCGGGCCAAGCTCATCGACTTCGGGGTCGCGCGCGACCTGCAGCCGAGCGCGGCCCTGACCGAGGCCGGGCTCGTGATCGGGACGCCGTACTACATGGCGCCCGAGCAGGTGCGGGGCGAGGACGTCGGCCCGTCCGCCGACGTGTGGGGGCTGGGCTGCGTGCTGTACGAGGCGCTGGCCGGGCGACCGCCGTTCTCGGCCTCGCACCCGCTGGCGGCGATGGCGCGCATCATCGTCGACGAGCCGGCGGCGCTGGCCGGGCTGCGCCCCGACGTGCCGGCGGCGCTGGCCGAGCTGGTGCACGCGATGCTGGCCAAGCCGCCGGCGGCGCGACCGCGGAGCGGCGAGCCGCTGGCCCAGGCCTTCGAGCGGCTGGTCGCCGAGGTCGGCGCGCCGGCGACGGCGCCGGCCTGGACCCCGGCGACCACGCCGGTGCCGGGGCGCCACCGCCTCACCGGCGGCGAGCGGCGCATCCGCTCGCTCCTGTTCGCGCGCCGGGCCGAGGCCGAGCGCGGCGGCGCGCGGTCGCTCGAGCGGCTGCGGGCCCGGGTCGCGGCGCTGGGCGGCGAGCTCGAGGCGATGGACGCGCGCGAGCGCGTGTTCCTGGTCACCGCCGGCGGCGCCGCGTCGCCGCGGGATCAGGCGACCCGCGCCGCCACGATCGCGCTGGCGCTGGCCCAGGTCGAGGCCGGGCTGGCGATCGCGGTGGTGACCGGGCGCGGCAGCGAGGACGGACGGCGCACGCCGGTCGGCGAGGTCGTCGATCGCGCGGTCGAGCTCCTCGCCGGCGTGGCGGCCGGCGCGATCGAGCTCGACGCGCTGTCGGCGGGCCTGGTCGAGGGCCGGTGCGAGGTCGAGGGCGACGGCGGGCGCTTCCGCCTGCGCGGCCTGCGGCTGGCCGAGGACGCGCGCACGCTGCTCGGCCGGCCCAGCCGCTGGGTCGGTCGGCGCCGCGAGCTGACCACGCTGCTGGCGTCGTTCGACGACTGTCTCGAGCACCAGGCGGCGCGCGCGGTGCTGGTGATCGGCGACCCGGGCATGGGCAAGTCGCGCCTGCGCCACGAGCTGTTGCGGGTGCTGGCCAGCCGCGCCGAGCCGGTGCTGGTGCTGCACGGTCATGGCGACTCGGTGGCGGCGGGCACGCCGTTCGGGGTGCTGGCGCCGGCGGTGCGCGGGGAGCTGATGGGGGGTGGGGGGGACGGCGTCGGGAACGGCGTCGGAGGCGGGGTCGGGGACGGAGGCGGAGTCGGGAACGGAGTCGGAGTCGGAGTCGGAGTCGGAG
>CAADGB010000395.1 GCA_900696455.1 uncultured delta proteobacterium | reverse complement strand
GCCGGCCTGGGCCGGGCCCGCGCCTCGGCCCGCCGAGGGCAGCAGCGACGCCGGCGGCGCGACGGGAGGCGCGGCGGGAGGTGCGGTCGCTGGCGCCGGCGTCGGCGCGGTCGTCACGCTGCTGGCGCGCGACGCGATCCACGCGGTGCGCTGGGTCGAGGTCCCGGCGATCACCGCGCGCCTGGGGGCGGTGGTGCTGGGCGAGCTCGACCAGGCCCGCGGCGGGCCGCCGCCGCCGGCGCTCCTGGGCGACCCGCCGCCGGCGCTGGTCGCCGACGCCGCGTGGCCGCTCGCGCTCGCCGGCGACGTGAGCGGGCGCGGGCCGTTCGGCGCCGGCGACGACTGTCCGTGCGGCACCCGCCTGGGCTCGCTCCCCGCCGGGCGTCGGGTCGCGCTCCTGCAGACCCTCACGACCTTCGCGGTCCCCGCCGCGGCCGCCGACCTGCGCGTGCTCGAGGTCCGCGCCCGCTACCGCGACGGGCTCGCGCTGTGGCTCAACGGCGTGCCGGTGGCGCGCCGCAACCTGGCCACCGCCGGGCACCCGCTGCGGCTGGCCGAGCGCCTGCGCGGTCCGGAGTGGGAGACGTTCTTCGTGCCGGTGACGCCCGGCCTCCTGCGCGCCGGCGACAACGTGCTGGCCGCCGCCGTCCATCCGTCGGGCGCGCAGCGGGCGCCCCTGCTCGAGCTCGAGGTGGTGGCGCGCCGGCAGAGCCACGTCGTGCGCGGCCCGCTGGTGCAGCGCGTGGGCGCGACCTCGGCCACGATCGTCGTCGAGACCGACCTGCCCGCCGGCGCCGAGCTGGCGTGGGGCCCGGGCCCGGGCTCGACCCCGGCGCCCACGCAGCGGCTCGCGGCCACCTCCGACGCCGGCGGTCGCCGCCACCTGTTCGAGCTGCGCGAGCTGCCCGAGGCGGCGCCGGTCCACTACCAGGTCACCGTCGACGGCGTGGCCGGCCCGGTCCACACCTTCTCGACGCCGCCGCGCGCCGGCGAGGTGCTGCGGGTCGCGATCTACGGCGACGTGCGCGGCGGCCACGCCACCCACGCCCGCGTGATCGCGGCGCTGGCGCGCGAGGCCCCCGACCTGGTGCTGGCGACCGGCGATCTGGTCGCCCGCGGCACCGACGAGGGCGACTGGCAGCGCTTCTTCCAGGTGGCGGCGCCGCTCCTCGCCACCACGCCGTTCTACTCGTGCATCGGCAACCACGACCTCGGGCAGGCCGGCGATCTGCGCCGCCGCTTCGTCGACATCTTCGCCCTGCCGCCGCCGCCGCCCGATCGCCCGGCCGGGGCCGGCTGGTACAGCTTCGCGGTCGCCGGCGTGCACGTCGTCGTGCTCGACTCCAACCGCTACGACGACGCCGCCCAGCTCCGCTGGCTCGAGGCCGACCTCGCCGCCGCCCGCGCCGCCGGCGTCCGCGCCATCCTCGCCCTCACCCACGACGGCCCGTTCTCTCGCGGCCTCCACGGCGGCAACCAGCGCGCCGCCCGCGACTACGCCCCCGTCCTCGCCCGCGCCGGGGTCACCCTCCTGTTCTCCGGCCACGAGCACCTCTACCAGCGCGGCCGCCACGCCGGCCTCGACTACCTGGTCAGCGGCGGCGGCGGCGCGCCGCTCTACGCCATCTCCTGCGGCGTCCCCGGCAAGCCCCGCTGCAAGGTCGACGACGGCATGCTCCACGTCGCCCGCGAGCACCACTACGTCCTCATGACCCTCTACCCCCGCCACGCCGAGGTCTGCCCCCGCCTCCTCGACGGCACCCCCCTCGAGCCCTGCATCACCTACAAGTTCCCCCGCTGACCCGCCCCCGTCCCCAAGTTCGGCCCGGGTTCGGGTTCGGCCTCGGGCTCGGGTTCGGGTTCGGGCTCGGGTTCGGCCTCGGCCTCGGGTTCGGGGAGCACGCGCGCGAGCCGAGGGGGCGCGTGCCCGGGGTCCCTGAAGGCCGAGTTCGATTCCACGGCCGCCTCGTGAGCACGCCGGTGACCCGAGGATACGGCACAGGTGGTCCGTGCAGGCCGGGCCCTCCGCACCGCAGGCCGCAAGGGACCCCGGGCGCGCGTTCCCCGAGGGCTCGCGCCCGCGCGTCACTCCAACGGTGGGGTGAACGACATCGGCCGCCCGCGGCCTCACCCCACCGCACGGCTCACCGCACGACGAACGTGGTCGTCGCCGAGGCCACGTTGCCGGCGGCGTCGGCCACCCGGATCGACAGCGTGTGCGTGCCCTTCGCCAGGTCCCCTGGCAGATCGATGCGCAGCGCCTCCTCCTCACCATCGAACAGCCCATCCACCGTCGCCCCGAGCTGCCACGGCCCGTCGTCCACCGAGAACGCCATCTCGGAGATCACCGACAGCTCGTCGACCACCCGGGCCTCCGCCCGCGTGCCCTTCACCGTCAGCCCGCTCAGCACCGGGCGCGTGTTGTCCACCACGAACAGCGCGCTGGTCGCCTGCGACGTCATCGCCCGGTCGGGCGAGTTCGACAGCGCGTCCGACGACGTCACCCGCAGCCGGTACCAGCCGTCGGGGAAGGTCTCGGTGTTCCAGTCGAAGCTGGTGGCGGTGAACGGCGGCTTGCCGGTCTGCAGCGTCCGCCAGTCGGCGTCGCCGTCGCGCCGCACCGCCAGCGCGTAGGTGGTCTCGTCGCCGTCGGGGTTCTCGATCTTCCACTTGAGCTTGAGCACCGGGCTGCGGGTCTTGCCGCCCGCCTCCTTGAGCGTGGGCAGCTTCTCGCTCTGCGCCGGCTCGATGGTCACGTCGCTCACCTCGGTCGCGGCGTTGGCCGGCAGGTAGTAGGCCTGGACCCGGCGCAGGTTGGCGTCGTCGGGCAGGGACACCCGGAACTGGAGGTAGCGGCCGGGCGGGCTGGCGATCGCGCCGCCGTTCTGCCCGCCGCCGAGCGCGCTCACCTTGGCCGGCGCCGCCCACGGGCTCCAGCCGACGTCGGGCTTGGCGGTGTTGCCGGTGCGGGTCTCGACCACGAGCTTGCCGCTGCCCCGCCACATCAGGCGGCCCCAGCGCGACGGGTTCTTGGCGTCGAACACGTCGCTCACGTACTTCGCGCTCGACGCCTTGCCGGTCACCCGGTAGAGGGCGGCGGCGTCGTCGGTGGTGAAGGCGAGCTGCTTGCCGTCCCACAGGAGCTGCGCGATCGCGCGCTCCTCGACGTCGAAGGCGGTGGCGACCGTGTCGTCGGGCTCGATCAGGTAGATGCGGCCCTTGTCGGCGGCGCCGGCGTAGATGTTGCCCTTGGGGTCGACGACGACCGAGGTGAAGTAGGTCGAGGTCAGGGCGTGGAGCTGCTCGAGCTTGCCGTCGCCGTCGACGCGGAACAGCGCGCCCTTGCCCTTGCGCGCGCCCTTGCGCTCGGTCGGCGTGTCCTTGTCGGCGCCGGGGGCGCTGCCCACGGCCGGCGCCTTGGCGGCGTGGCCCTTGTCGGCCTTGGGCTTCTCGGCCGCCTCGACCACCGCGGCCTTCTTGCCAGGCCCGGCGCTGCCCTCGACCAGCTCGTTGGCGGCGACGACGACCGCGCCCGCGCCCTCGGCGATGGCGGCGATCTCGTTGCCGGCGAAGTCGGCCATGGCCCGGGTCTCGCCGCGCTTCGGATCGTGGCGGAAGACCAGGGCGCGCTCGCTGGTGCCGAACCACACCGCGCCGTCGGAGGTGACGGTCACCGCGGTCACCCGCTTGTCGGTGGTGGCGAACACCACCCGGGCCTTGCCGGCCTTGTCGATCGCCCACAGCGCGCCGTCGGGCCCGGTGCCGGCGTAGAGCGTGCCGTCCTTGCTGGCGGCCAGCGCCCACACCGTCTCGGGCCCGTCCTTGTCCTTGTCCTTGCCGGGCTTGCCGAGGCGGGCGAACGCGGTCGCCTTCTTGCCGGCGACGTCGACCTTCCAGATCGCGTCCGACGGCATGCCGGCGGCGTAGATCGCGCCGCCGCTCTCGACCATCGCGACCACCGCCAGGACCTCGGGCACCGCCGTGACCTTGACCGGCTTCTTGCCCTCGAAGCTGTAGATGGCGCCGTCGACGTCGCTGCCGACCAGGACCTTGCCCGAGCCGAGGCGCAGCGCGCTCCACACCCCGTCGCCCTCGAGCGCGTCGCTGCGCTCGGTGACCCAGCCCGGCCGGACCTCGCCCAGCGAGGTGATGAAGGCGTCGGTGGCGTCGCCGGCGTCGAACTGGGTGTAGGACTCGACGGTCCAGGTCGCGGTGACCCCGGCGGTGGCGGGCAGGGCGCACAGGAGGAGCGCCGCCCCGGGGACGGCGGCGGCGGCGAGGATCGAGCGGAGGCGGTGGATCACGAGAGCTCCTTGGCGAGCGCCCGGTGGGCGCACTGAGGCAGGCGGGGGCCAGGCCCGGCGGCGGGCCCGGCGGCGGTCACGACGGCGACGGTGGCGGCGGTCACGGGGGCGATCAGCGCGCCGGGTCGACGCGCACCAGCAGGCTGGTGCTGCCGCCGATCACGCGCTTGGCCGGTTGCAGCGAGCGCGCCATGGGGCGGAAGGGCTGGGTGCGCGGCGTGCGGCTCGACGGCGCCAGCTTGTCGAGGACGCTGACCGGGACGTCGCGGATGACCTTGCCCTCGACGGCGACCCCCTCCTCGGGGATGTAGACCGTCACCGCCCAGACGTTGCCGGGCAGGAGCTTGCGGAAGGCCGCGAGCAGGCTGGGCAGGTCGACCGGCGGCGCGGCGTCGAGGCGGGCGGCGTCGCCGGCCGAGATCTCGACCTGGACCAGGGCGCCGGCGACCGCGGCCGGCACGTCGAAGGCGACGTCCTCGGTCACGGTGCGGCCGTCGGGCGCGTCCATGATCACGGTGACCACGTTGCGGCCGACGGCGAGGGTGGGGCGGCGCAGGTTCACCTTCTTGATCTCGCCGTAGTCGGCGGCGAAGGTGAGGTCGACGCGGAGCTCGACGCGCTCGGCCTTGGCCGGCATGTACGGGTTGAAGGCGAGGGCGGCCAGGGCGCGCAGGCCGCGGGCGCCGCTGATCACCGAGCCGGCGCCGTCGTTGGCGTAGAGGTAGTCGGTGAAGCGGAGCTCGCCCAGGTCCTTGATCTTGACCAGCGAGTCGATCTTGGCGGTGACGTGATCGCGATCGGGGAAGAAGTGGCCGACGGCGTTGGCGGCGGCGGCGCCGGCCAGGGCCGGGGTCAGGAACTTGTCGTCGAGGACCTCGACGTGGAACTCGCCGGTCTCGAGCTTCTTGCCGTCGGCGCCCTTGGAGGTGACGTAGATGTCGACCGGGATCATGGCGCTGCGCAGCTTGGTGTCGGCCATGATCATCGACTGCCGGTCCTGGACCAGCGAGCCGAGCTCGCGGCGCGGCGTCGCCAGCACGAACGGGAACTGCGCCGACGCCACCACGCTCAGGACCTCGGCCGAGGCCACCGGCGCGTAGATCTCGCCGGCCTGGAACATGGGGTGACCGAAGGCGAGGACCCGGTTGCCGTCGACGTACGACACCGTGCCGGTGCCCGCCGCCGACATGTCGCCGCGGATGAGCTGCACCGAGATCGACGCGCCCATCTTGAACTCGGTCGGGCCCTCGGTGCCGGCCAGGCTACCGCCGGCGCCGCCGGCGCGCATCGGCTGCAGCGGGTAGCCGGCGAACAGGCGCTCCATCATCGCGAAGGCGTCGGCGTTGAAGCCGCCGAGCGCGAGCGGCACCGCGGCGGTGAGCGTGTCGTCGGTGGGCGGGGCCGGGCGCGCCGGCAGCGGCGTGGCGAACAACCACGGCGTGCGGGGGCCGCCGAACAGATCCTCGACCGCGCCGGTGGGCGTGAGCCGCTTCCACTCCGCCATCGTCGACGGCGGGGCGAGGGCGCCGGGGGCGCTCCGCCGCTTGGTCTCCAGGCCCTCGCGCTTCATGTACTCGAGCGGCGTGCAGCCGCCCATCGAGATCTTGTTGAACGACCAGCCGTACGAGAACGCGCACGCCAGCTTGCCCTCGATGTAGAGCGGGCTGCCCGACATGCCGCGCCAGAAGCCGGTGACGGCGAGCTTGGGATCGCTCGACTTGACCAGGATGATGTCCTGCCTGGGCAGGAAGTTCCTGGCCACGCCGATGACCTCGAACTCGAAGCGCTCGGGCGTGGTGCCCTGGAACGTGGTCATGCCGTAGCCGACCTGGCCGCGGCGCACGCTCGAGAGCGGGTAGATCTCGGGCGGCGCCGCGGTGGCGGCGGGCACGAGCAGGGCGGCCATGGCCACCACCAGACCGAGCATGGCCAGGCGGCCCCCGGAGTTCGTCCGTTGCATGTCTGCCAAATGTAACCCGTCCGGTCGCCGCACGCTTCCCGCGGCGGTGCGGCGGTGCCACCCACCGGGCGGTGCCACCCACCGGGCGGTGCCACCCACCGGGCGGTGCCACCCACCGGGCGGTGCCACCCACCGGGCGGTGCCACCCACCGGGCGGTGCCACCCACCGGGCGGTGC
>CAADGB010000394.1 GCA_900696455.1 uncultured delta proteobacterium | reverse complement strand
TCATCGTGCCCATCGTGAGCATCTGGTGGATGTGGAAGTACTCGGGCGGCGTGGAGCACGTGACGCGCGGCAAGACGTCGCAGGTGATCGCGTTCGTCCTGATGTTCGTGCTCGGTGTGATCGGCATGGCGATCATCCAGGACGCCTTCAACAAGGTCGCCGATCAGGGGCAGCTCCCCAACGCCCGCGCGATGGGCTGATCGCTCGCTGCGAGCAGACGGCTGGCCGGCTAGAGTTCGGTCGGGAACGGGGCGGCCTCGGTCGCCCCGTCGTCGTTTCGGCCCTCGATGACGGCGGCCACGCCGGCGACCGCGGCGACCGCGACCGCGGGCACGGCGGCCCCGGTCGGGTCCGGGATCACCGCGGCGGTGGGCGCCGCGGTGGCGGTGGCGTGGGCGCGGGCGCGGACGCGGCGCTCGACCCGCCACATGAGGAGCGGCATGGTCAGGCCGATGGCGACGCCGGCGACGGCGACCTGCGGGACGTGGAGGAGGCGGTGGGTGCCGGGCTCGGTGGCCAGGATCTGGGCGGCGCCGATGGCGCCCAGCGACGAGGCGACGTGCTGCACCGCCGACTGCATCGACATGTACTGGGCGCGCTCGTGGGGCGCCGGGATGCGCGACGCCAGGGCCGACAGCGGCACGCCGCGCAGCGACGCGGTCGACATGAACAGCACGAAGACCACGATCACCGGCACCACCGGCCGGGCGGGGACGAAGCCGACCAGGAGGCACAGGGTCACCAGCGCGGTGCCCAGCGCCGCCACCGGGGTCGAGCCCAGGCGGTCGACGGCGCGCCCCGAGAACTGGACGACGACGAAGCTGCCCACGCCGCCGGCCAGGTAGAGGTACATGATCTCGTCGTCGGGGTAGCCGTGGTTGTTGACCAGGAAGCTGCGGACGTAGGGGACGACGAGGAAGATCGACAGCATCATCGCCGCCGCCGCGCCCAGCATCATGCGGATCTCGGGGCGGCGCAGCAGCGCGAGCGTCGGCGTCGAGCGCGGGCGCGGACCGTCGAGGTGCAGCCGCAGGCTCGGGAGCTGGCGCACCGCGAAGGCGGTGACCACCAGGCCGAGGACGGCGAGGGCGAAGAACGGCGTCCGCCACGATCCGGCCTGGGCGGCGGCCAGCCCGGCCGGGACGCCGACCACCGAGGCCACCGCGAACGCGGCCATGACCACGCCCATGGCCTTGCCGCGGCGCTCGACCGGCACCACGTCGGCGACGATGGCCAGGGACAGCGAGGTGGCCGGCCCGCCGAACAGGCCGGCGGCGACCCGCGCCGCCATCATGCTGTCGAGGCCGGTGGCGAGGCCGCCGGCGGCGGTGGCCAGGACCAGGCCGAGCATCGCCACCGCCAGGGCGCTGCGGCGATCGAAGCGATCGAGGAAGCGCGCGGCGAGGACGCCGGAGACCGCGGCCGCCGCGGTGTAGCTGCCGCCGACCCAGCCGAGGAGCGCCTCGTCGATGGCCAGGGCCCGCGCGAACTCGGGGCCGAGCGGCATGACCATCACGAAGTCCAGCACGTTCACGAGCTGGACCAGCGCCACCAGGACGATCACCCGCCGCTCGACGATCGGAGACACGGCCGGCGAGACGGCCGACGACACGACGGCGGATGACACGTCGCCACTGTGACCGGAACGGCGGCCGGCGGCGAGCGCGCGGCGCGAACAGATCGTTGCCGGACGCGAACGACCGGACGACGGCTCCCGGCGGTGTCCCGGCCGGGGGAGGGACGGGGTATGATCGCCGGCCGATGGCGAAGCGGCTCCTGCTCGTCGAGGACGAGCCCGACGTGGCGCGGCTGCTCGGGTACAACCTGGAGGCCGCGGGGTGGCGCGTCACCCACGTCGCCCGCGGCCTCGAGGCCCTGGCCCGGGCCCGGGCCGAGGCGCCGGTGGTCGTGATCCTCGACGTCATGCTGCCCGACATGAGCGGCTTCGACGTGTGCCGGAAGCTGCGCGAGGAGCCGGCGTCGGCCGACGTCGGCGTGCTCATGCTCACCGCCCGCGGCGACCCCGACGATCGCATCACCGGGCTCGAGGTCGGCGCCGACGACTACGTGGTCAAGCCGTTCGTCGTGCGCGAGGTCATCCTGCGGGTCGCGGCGCTGGCCAGCCGCATCGCCGAGCGCAAGGCGCGGGTGCCGACGCCGGCGCCGGCGGCGACGCTCCAGCTCGGGCCGCTCTCGATCGATCCGGTGGCCCACGCCGTCACCCAGGGCGGCGCCGCCCTGGCGCTGCGCCCGCTCGAGTACAAGCTCCTGCTCACCCTGGCCGCGGCGCCGGGGCGGGTGTTCTCCCGCGAGGATCTCCTGGCCGAGGTCTGGGACATCCACGGCAGCGTGTCGACCCGCACCGTCGACGTCCACGTCCGCCGCCTGCGCGTGAGCCTGGGCGCGGCGGCCGACTGGATCGAGACCGTGCACGGCTTCGGCTACCGCGCCCGCCGCGACGCGCCCGACGGCGGCGACGGCGGCAGCGACGGCAGCGACGGCAGGGACGGCAGCGATGGTGACGCTGGCGAGCCCGGCGCCGCCCGGGGCGCGGCCGGCCGGGCCGGCCCGGCGTGATGCGTCGCTCGCTCGCCGCCCGGCTCCTCGCCAGCTTCGTCGCGATCGTGGCGGCGGTCGGCGCGCTCACCTTCGTGCTCCTCGACCGCACGCTCGGCGAGGACCTCACCGCCGAGCTCGACGCTCGCCTGCGCGCCCAGGGCGACGGCGTGGTGCGCTGGATCGAGACCGCCGGCCACCCCGAGCGCCTCGCCACCCGCCTGGCCGCCGTGGTGGCGGCGCGGGTGACGATCGTCGACCGCGACGGCATGGTGCTCGGCGACTCCGACCGCTGGGCCGACGTCGGCAAGCCGGTGGGCCCGGCGCCCGAGATCGACGCCGCGCGGGCGGGAGGCATCGGACGGGCGACCCGCGCCCTGACGCGGGGCGGGCCCGAGGTCTACCTGGTCGCGGTGCCGGCCCGCGACGGGCGGGTGGTGCGCCTGGCCGTGCCCACCGCGCGGGTGGCCGCCACCCGCCGCGAGCTGCGGGTCCAGCTCCTGCTGGCCACCGCTGGCGGCATGGCCCTGGCCCTGGTGCTTGGGCTGATGGTCATCCGCGCCATCACCCGGCCGCTCGCCGACATGACCCGGGCCGCCGCGCGCGTCACCCGCGGCGACTACGCGATCGGACCGGCCAGCGCGCGCCCCGACGAGCTGGGCGTGCTGTCGCGGGCGCTGGTCGGGCTCGCCGACGAGGTCGGCCGCCAGGTCGCGGCGCTGACCGCCGAGCGCAACCTGTCGCTGGCCGTGATCGGCGCCATGGTCGAGGGCGTGGTCGTGGTCGACGCCGGCGGCGCCCGCGTCCTCGCCAACCCGGCGGCCGAGGCCCTGTGCGGCGACGACGTGCCCACCGAGCTGGCCACGCACCTCGCCCGCGCCCGAGCGGGCGAGGGCAGCGACGGCGAGCTCGCGCTCCGCGACCGCGCGGTGATGGTGAGCGCGCGCCCGCTGCCGGGCGGCGCCGGGGCGGTGGCGGTGCTGCACGACGTCACCCGGCTGCGCGCGCTCGAGCGGGTGCGCCGCGACTTCCTCGCCGACGCCGCCCACGAGCTGCGCACGCCGGTGACCGCGATCGCCGGCTTCGCCGAGACCCTGGCCGACGACGGGCTGCCGGCCGAGGCGCGGGCGGAGTTCGTGGCCACGATCCGCCGCAACGCCCTGCGCCTCGCCCGCGTGGTCAGCGACCTGCTCGAGCTCGAGCGCCTCGAGGCGCGGGCCGAGGCCACCGCCGCGCCCGACGCCATCGAGCTCGGGCCGGTGGTGGCGGCGGCGGCGCGGGCGGCGGCGGCGGCGCGCCCCGCCGCGCCGGCGATCGAGGTCGCGGTGCCGGCCGGGCTGGCGGTGCGCGCCGATCGCGACGGCCTCGATCACGTCATCCAGAACCTCGTCGACAACGCCCAGCTCCACGGCGCGCCGCCGGTGCGGGTGGCGGCGACGGTCGACGCCCGGCGGGTGCGGCTGACGGTGCACGACGCCGGGCCCGGGATCCCGGCCGCGCACCTGGGCCGCATCTTCGATCGCTTCTACCGCGCCGAGCCCGGCGGTCGCACCGGCTCGGGGCTGGGGCTGGCCATCGCTCGCTCCCACGCCCGGGCCATGGGCGGCGAGCTGAGCGTCGCCTCGGCGCCGGGCGCCGGGACCACCTTCACCCTCGAGCTCGACCGGGCCTGACCGGCGGCGGGCCGTGGCGGCGCGCCGGCGATCGGTCGCGTCGGGTCCGGATACCGGACGTACGGGGGGCGGCGCGGGCGCGGCGGCGGCGCGGGCGCGGCGGCGGCGCGGGGTGAGCGGGGCCCGAGCCCGAATCCGAACCCGAGCCCGAATCCGAACCCGAGCCCGAATCCGAACCCGAGCCCGAATCCGAACCCGAGCCCGAATCCGAACCCGAGCCCGAATCCGAACCCGAGCCCGAATCCGAAC
>CAADGB010000393.1 GCA_900696455.1 uncultured delta proteobacterium | reverse complement strand
GGTCGGGTGTCGGGGCCGGTGTCCGGGGTCGTGGTCGGCCCGGTGGCGCCGATCGCCGGCCCGGTGTCGGGCTTGACGTCGGGGCGGATCACCGCCGCCGGCTTGCGCCCCTTCTGCGGCACCACCTCGACCACCGGCTCGGCCACCACGGCGCCCGCCGCCAGCTTCGGCAGCTCCGCCTTGTAGGTGAGATCCTCGTCGGGGACGAGCTCGATCATCTTGCCGCCGTGGCCGGCGAGGGTGAGCCGGTAGCTGCGGACGTCCCGCGAGCCGGGCACGATGATGTCGAAGGGCGTCGTGCCGACGACCTGGCCGGTCGCCACGTCGGTGATCTCGGCGCCCTGCGGCGCGCTGTCGAGGCTGATCGTCACCCGCGCCGGCAGCGCCGCCGGGCCCGGGCCGGCGTCGACGACGATCGCCGGCGCCACGCCCCCCGCCCCGCCCTTGCCGCCGCCGGTCGCCACCACCACCGCCGCCGCGCCGCCGCCGACCAGGAGCGCCGCGCCCACCAGCCACGGCCACACCGGCCGGCGCGCCGGCGTCGGCGGCGCCTCCTCGATCGGCACCTGCAGGTTGCCCGTCCACGCCGTCTTGTTGCGGACGCCGGTCGGCGGCCGCGACTCGACCCGCGGCACCCGCACCTCGGCCACCGGCTGCGCCGCCTCGCCGTGCAGGGCGCGGATCGCGTTGGCCAGCTCGTCGACCGTCTGCCAGCGCTCGTCCCGGCTCTTGGCCAGGGCCTTCATGATCACGCCCTCGAGCTCGGGCGGCGCGCCGATGCCCTGGAGGAGCGGCGCGCCGATGGGCGGCGGCGGCTCGGTCAGGTGCAGGCTGAGGATGCCCATGAAGTTCTCGGCCTCGAAGGGCACCCGGCCGGTGCAGAGCTGGTAGAGGATGCAGCCCATGGCGTAGACGTCGACGCGGTGGTCGACGTTCTCGCCGCGCGCCTGCTCCGGCGACATGTACTCGGGGGTGCCGAACAGCATGCCGGTGCGGGTCAGCTTGCGATCGCCCTCGCTGACCTCGGTCAGCTTGGCGATGCCGAAGTCGAGCAGCTTGACGAAGTCCTTGTGACCGAGCCACTCGACCAGGTAGATGTTCTCGGGCTTGAGGTCGCGGTGGACGATGCCCTGGGCGTGCGCCGCCGACAGCGCGGCGCAGATCTGGAGGAAGATGCGGCGGCTGCGCTCCCACGGCAGGCGGGTCTTGGCCAGCCGCGCCCGCGCGATCTCCTCGTGCAGGTCGTGGCCGTTGAGGAGCTCCATCGCGAAGAAGACCATGCCGTCGCCGGTCGCGCCGAAGTCCGAGATGTCGATGACGTTCTCGTGGTGGATGCGCGAGGCGGCCTTGGCCTCTTGCATGAAGCGCTCGACCAGATCGGGCTTGCGCGCGAACTCGCCGTGCAGGACCTTGAGCGCCACCGCCTTCTCGAGCACGGTGTGCTGGGCCAGGTAGACCGCGCCCATCCCGCCCTCGCCCAGCTTCTTCTGCACCAGGTAGCGGCCGGCCATGACCTGGCCGATGAGCGGATCGACCGGCGCCTGGTAGACCGGCGCCGTCGCCGGCGCGGCCTCGCCGGGCCGCGTCGACGTCCCCCAGCTCGCCGCCGCCGCCGGCGCCGGCGTGGTCACGGTGGGCTGATCGACGACGGACGGCGTGCCGTGCATCGGCGCGGGCGTGGCGACCGGCGCGACCGCGCCGTGGGCGCCGGTGCGCGGCGCCACGCTCGGGATGGACGTGCCGAGCACTGTCTTCTTGTCGTCCGCCACGGATCCCGAGCGTAGCACGGCGGGTCCGCGCCGCGCCGCCGCCGCGAGCCCCGGGGCGCCACCCGCGGGCCGTCTAGCGCCGAGCCCGCTCGGCCTCCTCCTCCTCCGCCAGCTCGACGCCGCGGATCATCGCCGAGGCCACGTGCTGGACGTAGTCGATGCGGACCATGCGGTCGACCGGGCTGGCGGGGACGGCGCCCAGGCCCCGCGCCCGCGTCACCACCGCGTAGTCGTTGTCGGGTCGGACCTGCTGGCGCAGGAGGTAGTGCAGGGTCTCGAGGATCTCCCGGCGCAGCGCCCGGCTCGGCCGACCGTGGTACTTGCCCTGCAGATACGTCGAGATCCGCGACTCGGTGTGCGAGCCAGCGGGCGTGTTGTGGGGCATGACGAAGGGCGTGAACATGTGCGAGCCGGCAAGATCCGGCAGATCCGGCCAGTCGCCGACCTTGCTCTGGCTCTGGCCCCAGAACCGCGACAGGCCGTGGCAGAAGTCGAGCCACTTGTCGCGCTTCTGGTAGCGGGCGATGGCCTCCGCCGAGATGCAGGTCCAGTGCTCCTCGCCGTAGAGGAAGCCGCCGACGAAGAAGTCGTACCAGTCGACCAGCCAGTCGAGCGCCTGGACGCTGGCGCGGGCGTAGCGCTCGTCGCCGGTGACCTCCCACATCCGGGCCAGGGCCAGGGCGGCCTCGCCCGAGAAGTAGAGGTCCATGACCTGGTCGTTGGCGACCTGGGTGCGGACGTTGTAGCGGTGGCGGAACGAGCCGTCGGGGCGCTGCATCCACAGCATCCACTCGGTGAGCCGGATCGCCAGCGGCTGGTAGCGCGGGTCGCCGGTGGCCCGCTGGTACTCGGCCAGCGCCACCACGCCGAGCGCGGTCGAGCCGCGGTTGGTCTGCTCGGCGCCGCGGTCGACGATGCACGCCAGCTCGGTGCCGTCGGGCAAGGTCCGGGTGCAGCCGCCCGCCAGCACCAGCTCGTTCATGTGGGCGAAGGCGCGCTCGATGGGCTCGCGCAGCCACTCCTCCTGGGTCAGGCGGTAGATCTCGGCCAGGAAGTACGTGGTGCCGCAATGGCGCGGCAGGCTGTACGGGCCGGGCTTCATCGGATCGGTGGCGGCCCCGGTGGTGAGGTTCTGCTCGTAGATGTAGCGGCCGTTGGGGCCGAGGTGCTCGACCAGGTAGCGCGCGCCGTCGAGCGCGGCCTGGCGCAGGGTCGCCGGGGACACCGGCGGCCCGTCGGGCAGCCCGCGGGAGAGCGCGAGCGGCGGCGCGCTGCGATCGGGCGCCTCGACGAAGGCGTCGGTGCGGAAGCGGAAGTAGCGGCCGGCCCGCTCCTTCCAGCGATCGGGGGGGATCCCGGCGCGGGTGGCCAGGATCTGGTCGGCCTTGCCGAACTCGACGCCCATCCCGACCTCGGGCATGAGCGTGGTGAGCGGCTTCTTGGCCAGGAGCCCGAGCAGGAACATCTCGTCGGGCATGAGGAGCTGCGGCGGCAGGTCGCCGGCCAGGCGGTCGACGCCCAGGCCCTCGAGCCCGGGGTGCAGCGCGACCAGTTGCAGCACCGGGTGATCGCGCTCGATGGGGCCGCGCCCGACCACGACGTCGACCTTGAGCTCGGCGGCCGCGCGCTCGCTCGGGCCGAGCCGCGCCACCGCCGGGTGCTCGGCGAAGCGCGCGGCGGCGGCCAGGGTCGCCCCGGCGACGGTGTCGCCGTAGCCGTCGAGCCGCGCGACCAGCCTGCCCTCGAGGAAGATCGACGCCGCCACCGGGCCCTGGTGGGGCAGCCGGCGTCCCAGCTCGGGGTGGGCCGGCGCGACCGGCGTCCGCCCCTCGAGGGCGTCGCGCAGGGTGGTCATCACCGCCGCACGGGCCTCGGGCCCGAGCCGCGGCGGCACGACGATGCGCCAGCGGGTGTAGACCATCGTGACGAGGACGAGGAAGACCAGCGACGGCACGGTCCACACCGCCGCCAGCGCCAGGGCCCGGCGACGGGTCACGAGGCGGCCGCCTGCTGGCGCCACAGCGGGGTCAGGCCGAAGGCGCGGCGCCCGGCGCGGGTCATCGCCCACTTGAGCTGGAGCGCCGGCAAGGTGGCCGCGAACTGGATCACGAAGGCGATCGTGAGCAGCGCCATCGACGACGCGGCCTTGCCGAAGGCGCCGTAGACCCCGGACAGGAACGACGCGGTGACCAGCAGGACGATGATGATGCCGACGGTCCACAGCAGCATCGCGGCGCCGGCCACCACCACCCCCAGCCAGCCCCAGCGCCCGCCCACGAACGTCCCGACCGCCATGCCCAGCGAGCACACCGGCAGCACGTAGAGGACGGCGCGCGCCCAGCCGAAACGATTGTGGAGGAGCTCGCCGTACGCCCAGAGGTAGCCGACCGTGAAGACCAGGCAGGCGACGATGTAGATCCAGCGCCTCGGATCCTCGCGCAGGGACGGCCGGCGCAGCCGGGCCACCGCGCCGGGAGCACCGGGGGTCGACCTCGCGGCCGACGCCGAGGCCGCGCCCCGACCGGAGGCGGCGGCCGAGGCGGACGCCGAGCCCGAGGTGGACGAGGAGGACGTGGAGCCCGGAGCGCGCTTGGCCTTCTTGCCCATCGCCCCGGACGATACGTCACTGCACGGTCAGGGTGTACCCGCCGGTCGCGCCGTTGTAGCCGTAGACCTCGAACGTGCCGCCCGCCGGCACGGTCACCTGCTCGCTGTCGCCGGTGCCCTGCGAGGTGGCGACCCGCGCGCCGCTGGCGTCGTAGGCGGCGAGATCGAGATCGCCGGCGGCGTGCGAGAACGTGATGCGCACGGTGCGCGCGGTCGACGTCGAGAACCAGTCGCGATCGGCGGCGCAGATGCGGAGCTCGGCGTGGGTGCCGGCGGCGATGGCGCGCGCCGCGGCCCGGCTGTCGTTGGCCTCGTAGGCGTCGGTGCAGGCGCCGCCGCCGCCGCTGGTGCGCTCGCAGTACGGGGTGACCTCGACCGGCGCGACCTCGTCCTGGGCGACGGCGCGCTGCGGGCACGACTCGTCCTCCGACCACGCCCGCCACGCCGCGGCCTGGCCCATGGTCTGGGCCCGCGCCGCCCACCGGGCGTAGCCGTCGGCGTGCGACATGAACACGGTCGGCGGCGCGCAGGTGCCGGCGGCCGCGGCGGCGGCGCGCTCGGCGGCGGCCTCGGCCATGATGATCTCGTACATCGCGCTGGTGGTCGAGTTCCAGCAGCAGGTCTTGCTCTTGCCGTAGGTGAGCTCGGCCAGGACGTAGTCCTCGTCCTTGCGGTGGAGGCGATCGAGCTCGGCCTGGGTCGTGCCCCAGGTCCGCGACGACAGCGCGTAGAGCTCGGCGAAGGCGTTCTCGCGGCGCTGGCGGGCCGCACACGACGCCGGATAGTTGCGGAGGTGGCGGCGGGCGTCCTCGATCTGGGCGAGGAGCTCGGTGCGCTGCTGCTCGGGCGAGACCTGGCCGAGGAGCTGCTGGAAGCGGGCCGGGCGGGCGGCGATGCGGGCGTAGTCGGTGGAGTTGATCCACACCGCCTCGTCGCCGCGCATCCAGGTGTTGGTCCAGTAGCCGCCGACGTTCTTGGTCACGCGCCAGCGCTTCACGCCGCCACCCAGCTTGGCGTACTCGTGGCCGTCGGCGTTGACGCCGGGGCCGCCGGCGTAGGCGCTCGTGAAGTAGCTCTTGGAGGCGACCCCGCTCTCGCGCTTGCCCTGGCGGCGCGGCATCGAGCCCGAGATCGTGACCACGTCGAGGTTACCCTCGCCGATGGGCAGGACCTCCTTGACCACCAGGGTGTGGCCGATGCCGCTGCGCTGCCAGCGCTCGACCAGCATGTCGCCGGCGCGCACCGCCTCCGGCACCAGGTTGTAGGTGTTGGCGGTGTCGGCCAGGTTCATCGAGCCCAGGTAGCTCAGCGCCATGACCGTGAAGTAGCCGACGCGCTTGTTGAGGTGGATCTCGTCGAGGTAGCGGCCGAACGGCGCGCCGTCGAACGCGGGCTGGGTGTCGGTGCCGCCGCCCAGCTTGCGGGTGCGCAGGTTGGCGTCCACCGGCCACGACGCCATCCACTGCGCCGGGGTCAGGCGGGAGTGGTCGGCGTAGGCGACGCCGAACTCGGGGCTCTGGGCGTAGCGGCCGCTGGCGGTGCGCACGCCGTTGTGGCCGAAGTAGACCCGCGTCCCGGTCGAGGTCGCGGACTCCATGAACCACGGCAGCTCGTGCCAGGCGGCGAAGGTGATGCGCAGGAACATCGACATCTCCGCGCACTCGAGCGACGGCGAGGGCAGCCGCTTGCCCCACGGCGTGGTCAGCTCGACCGTCTGCGAGTAGCCGTCGGCGGAGGGGATGAAGGCGAGCGAGTCGACCCAGGCGGCGTACTTCTGGTCCCAGGTCAGCCCCGAGTCGGCGCCCCAGGCCAGGCCGGCGGCGCGGGCCGCGGTGGTCGTCGTGTCGTCCCACGCGTTGCGCGCGGTCCAGACCTGGGTCCGCGTGGTGTTGGTCGCGACCAGGAGACCGCGCCGGTACTCGCTGTCCTCCTTGCCCGGCGCCGGCACCGGCTCGAGCGGGCCTTCCATGCCCCACTCCTCGTCGAGGTCGCGCTGGTCGTCGGCGCCCTCGTCCGCGCACGCCGCGAGGGCGGCCGAGGCGCACAGGCCGAGGAGGAGCGAGTGGAGGGCACGGTGGGTCGCGCGCATGGTCCGACCACCCTGAGCATGAACCATGCCCACCTTGCCCGCCCCGGCGAACCAGGGTTCCAGGCACTTGCGCGGGGGCGCACCGGCCACCACGCCTGGCGGCTAGTCGCGTGGTCGGGTCGGGAGTCGCGCGCGGTGCCACCCACCCGCGTGGTGCTACCAGGACGCGGCAGGACGCGGTGCCACCCACCCGCGCGGTGCCCACCCGCGCGGTGCTACCCACCCACCCGCGCGGTGCAACGGGGGGCCGGTTCCAGTATCCTGGTGCCATGAGCCGGGATGCGCTGCCTGCCCTCCGCCGCGAGGTCGAGCCGCCGCGGTCGAGCGGCGCGGCGTGGGGTCCGCTCCTGGCGCTGGGGGCGGCGGCCATGCTGACCATCGCCAGCACCGCGGCGCTCCTGGCCCAGCCCCCGCGCGCGCCGATGCGCGCCGTCGACCACGCGGGCGCGGCGGCGACAGCCCGCGGCCGGATCGAGGCGGCGGACGTCGCGCAGGCGGAGCTGCGCGCCCAGATCGTCGGGCTCTGGTACGCGCTCCAGGACCTCGAGCACCAGCTCGACGCCCTGCTCGAGCAGGGGCTCGAGCAGGGGGAGCCGCGACGCCCGCGGTGCGCGCGCGCCGTCTACCGCGCCGGCGCCGACGACCACCTCGCGCCCGCCTACGAGGCCTGCGCCGCCCACCGCCGGGTCGCCGTCTCCGGCGATCCCGCGCAGCCCGACTGACCGGCGGTGACCGGCGGTGACCGGCGGCGCTCAGCAGGGCGGACGGCTCGACACGTCGGGCGCGGCCGGCGGCAGGATCTGCCGCAGGTACTCGTACTCCTCGGTGCAGAAGTCCGCCGGGCCCTCGCCGCCGAGCACCGCGCGCTCCGCGAACGAGCGGTTGGCGCCGCCATCCATCAGCCGGTTGGGCTCGTCGCCGAAGTTGTGGAAGCCGTCGCCGTAGGGGTTGGCCAGGCCGAGGCTGTGGCCGATCTCGTGGGCCAGGGTGCCGCCGATGAGCGAGCCCATGGTCCACACCGCGCACGCGATGCGGTCGCGGCGGTTGCTGGCCGGGCACAGGCCGCCGTCGGCTGCCGGCACGCCGCCGGTCAGATCCTTGCTCACGATGATCTCCCCGCGATCGGGGCGGAACGGATCGAAGATCTGATCGAACAGCGGCTCGGCGCTGCCCAGCGACTGCCCCGCCGCCGGGTGCAGCGAGAAGCCCATGAGCGACTCGATGAAGACGCCGCCGTAGCCGGCGTAGCCGTCCTGCTGGGTCTGGGCGTTGACGCCGCCCAGGCGGTCGTGGAGGCGGAGGTTGCCGGTGTCCTTGCCCGGCGAGTTGTCGTAGCCGAACAGGCCCTGGCCGTTGGGATCGGGGCCGTGGATCTCGACCAGCGAGAACAGCGCGAAGTCGGTGGGCGGCGCGGTGCGCAGCTCGAGGTTGACGCCGCGGTAGGCGTGGGCCACGACCTCGAGGACCCGGGCGCGGATCGCCTGATCGACGGCGCGCAGCCCGAACAGGCGCAGGCTCTCGACGTAGCTGGGGCGGAAGTCGATGTAGACCACCTGCTTGACCGGGGCGATGCCGAGGGTCACCGCCCGGGTCGGGCCCACCACCTGGTCGCCCTGGTAGCGGACGATGGGCTGGATCGTGCCGGTGAAGGTGCCGGTGACCGTGCGCAGATCGATGGCCATGCCCAGCGCGTCGCTCGGCGAGATCACGTAGCGGACGCGGTTGCCGGTCTCGAACTCGGGGATGAGCAGGAGATCGACCGCGCCGCCCTGGGGTGCGCCGGTGGGCACGAAGGTGCCGACCAGGCGGATCTCGGTCGACGCCCCGGCCTCGCCGCCGACGAAGCCGCCGCCCTCGATGAGCACGTACTGGCCGAGGCTGGCCACCGGCGGCGTGACCTGGAAGACCTGGGCGCTGACCAGGTCGTACCCGACGTTGACCGGCGGCGCGGCGATCGTGCGGCCGCCGGCGTGGCGGTTCTCGATCACGACCTGGCCGCTGAAGCTGCCCTCGCGGATGCCGGCGATGCCGGGCACGAAGCGGAAGGTCGCCCGCTCGCGGGAGTACGGCTGGGCCGCCGTCAGCGCGACCACCTCCTCGGCCACCGGGGCGCAGGCGCCGCCGCCGGCGGGCTGGAAGCAGCCGGTCACCCGCGCCACCGACTCGCCCTCGCCGCCGCCCAGGAGCAGCCCGCGGCCGTCGACCTGGACCGCGTCGTTCACGAACAGGACGCCGCCGGTCTGCACCGTCGTGATCTCCGGCGTCAGCTCGGCGGCGACGTCGAGCGTGAGCGCCAGCGGCGCGCTGGCGTAGGTCTTGCCGTCGACCGCCGACACCACCTCGAGCACGGCCTCGCCCGAGAACCGGACGACGCGATCGGCGGCGCCGCCGAGCTCGGCGATGACGCCGGCGTCGGTCTCGGCGGTCATGTGGTCGTAGTCGACGAAGCGGGCGGCCACGGTCACGTCGACGGCGCGGCCGGCCGACTGCCCGCGCAGGCGCAGGACGCTCGCCCCCCACTCCTCGGCCACGAACGAGTCGCCGCCGAGGGCCAGGGTCGAGCCGGTGACGACGAGGCCGGGCTGGACCGAGGCCAGGCGCAGGCCCTCGAGCCCGACGTCGGGCGGATCCGACGAGGCGCACCCGGCCGCCGCCAGCGCGGCCGCCGCCAGCGCAACCGCTCCGGCCGCGGCGCCGCCGAGCGCGCTCATGGCACCTCGATCCGGATGTCGTAGGCGTTCTGGGAGTTGTTCCAGCCGCGGATGACGACGTAGTACGTGCACAGGCTCGCGCACGACGCCGGCGCGGTGAAGGTGAAGCGCTCGTGGGAGGCGGCGCTCTGGCCGTTGTTGAGCTGGCAGGTGCCGGGCGACTGCGGCGAGCACGGCGTGAGGTTGGTGCCGGCGCTGTTGTAGAGGTGGACGTCCAGATCCTGGCTGGCGCTGGCCTGGTTGAAGGTGAGGTCGACGATGAGCTGCTCGTTGTCGAACAGGAGCACGCGGTACCAGTCGTCGTCGCCGGCGCAGATCTGGTTGCCGGTCGAGGTGTAGACCGGGTACGTGATGGCCCGGGCGCTGGCCGCGTCGTCGTCGGGCTCGCGGCTGTCGTCCACGCAGGCGCTGGCGCACGAGCCGTTCTGGCGGGCGTAGGTGAGCGAGTACTCGTTGCGGACCCCGGCGCCCCAGGCGTAGACGCGGACGTAGTACGTGCCCGCGGTCAGGCAGCGGCTCACCATCTCGTTGGAGGTCGGGCCGGTGGCCGAGGCGAGGCGGGTGCCGGTCGCGTCGTAGAGGCCGAGATCGAGGTCGGACACGCTCTGCCCGGCCAGGGTGATCGTGACCGTGGCGTCGGCGGTGAGGACGATGGGGAACCAGTCCTCGTCGTCGTTGGAGCCGTCGGGCAAGGGGCACGACACGAACTGGTAGGTGTCGGGGTCGAGATCGGGCAGGCCCGCGGCCTGGGTCCGGCTGTCGTTGTCCTCGAAGAAGTCGTCGATGCAGGTCGTGGTCATCGTGCACGAGCCGCTCGACGGCACGCACTGACGGCCGCTGGCGCCGCCCACCGAGGTCACGGGCTGGGCGGAGCAGGTGTAGCCGGCCGGGCAGTCGCCGGCGCCGCTGCACGAGCGCAGGCAATGGTTGGTCTGCCCCACCCGCACGCAGTAGTCGTCGCCGTCCCCGCACTGGATGTCGGCGGAGCAGGTCGCGCACAGGCCGAGGTTGCCGCTGCCGCCGGGGTTGGTCACCGTCATCTGGTGGGCGGACGCCGGCGGGCTGCGGGTCTCGTGATCGCACGCCCCCTCCGGGTCATCGTCGTCGTTGGCGACGATCACGTAGTAGAGGGTGCGCGACGAGCCGGCGGACAGGCCGGCCGCCGGGTTGGGGACGTCGGCCGCCCACGTCCCCGACCGCATGTTGCCGGTGATGAGCAGCATCGTCACCTGGGTCATCGCGCCCAGGTCGGGCGGGTTCGCCGGCGCGGTGGTCGCGTAGTAGAGGAGCGGGGGCTGCTTGAGCCCCAGGTCGTCGCTGATCTGGGCGTCGATCGTGAGGTCGACGACCTGCGACACGTTCATGGGGGTGTGGGTGATGACCGGCGGATCGCCGGGGCAGTTCATCGGCGGCGGCCGGCGCAGCACGACCAGGTAGTTCTTGATCGTGCGCGGGTTGTCGCCGTCGTCGGCGGCCAGGGTCAGGGTGTAGCGATCCTCGGCGTCGATCTGGGCCCGGGTCGGGCACCAGCGCCAGCTCGCCGCGAACGGGCCGGTCTGATCGAGGGTCGAGCCCTCGATCACGGGCTCCTCCTGGGTGATCGTGACCGCGACCGAGTCCTGGTCCTGGACCAGGATGGCGAGGTCGAGGCAGTCGCGCACGGCGAGGTCGAGCGTGGTGCCGGTGCCGAGCGGCTCGAGGAAGACCGGCACGGTCTCGGCGCCGATGGCGGAGCGGACCTCGATCACGACCGGCAAGGTGGTGGTGTGGTCGCCGTCGGAGGCGGTGAAGTCGAAGTGCCACAGGCCGACGTCGGCGGCCACCGGCCGCCAGCGGAACGTGCCGTCACCGGACGGGGTCCGCGACAGCGTGGCGCGGCTGGCGATGTCGGGGACATCGGCCGCGAAGCCGTACTCGATCGGGTCGCCGTCGGGATCGGTGGCGCGGAGCTGCAGCACCAGCTCCGAGCCGACCGCCACCACCTGGTCGCCCACGTCCTCCAGCTCCGGCGGGGAGCCGCCGCCACAGGCTACGAGAGTAGCCACGACCGACACCAGGGTCGCGGTCCAGTAGCCGCGGGCAGGGTACCCAGACATGCGATTTCCTCCAGTTGGGATGGTAGCCCATCCCTCGCCCCCGCGAATCGCAAGCTTCGGGCCACCCCCGCGGCGGTGCGGCCGATCACGGCCGGCCCCCTGCGCGCGCCGGCTCGGACGCGGCTCAGACGCGGCAGAGGGCCGCCAGCGCGGCGTGATCCTCGCTGATCGCGAAGCGCACCAGCTCGGCCACCGCCGGATCGGCCATGCCGGCGGCCAGATCGTGCGCCCGGGCGCGGGCCAGCAGGACCCGCAGCGGGGCGGCCGCGCCGCCGGCGGCGATGAGGCCGGCGCGGTGGGCGGCGAGCTCGAGCTCGCGCGACAGCACGCGGTGATCGAAGGCGGCGGCGTGCACCCCCAGCGCGTACGGCCGCAGCTCGCTCATCAGGCCCGACGGCACCAGGCGGCGCAGGCGCTGCATCTGCGAGCCGACCTGGTCGTTGTCGACCGCGAGGTACGGCAGGTCGGGCTGGAACAGGCGGAGCAGCGCGATCACCAGCACCCCCAGCTCGTCGGCCGGCAGGCGGGCGGCGATGGCGAGCTGGGCCCGGGCCAGGACCAGGGCGCCGCCGGCGGCGAAGCGCACCGCCGCCAGCCGGTCCGGGCTGGCGACCTCGCTGCCCAGCACCAGCGAGATCGGGCTGGTCGGCTCGGCCACCATGGCGAACGGCTGCCGCGTCGAGACGTAGACGTCGATCTCGCCGAGGCCGAGGCCGTCGGCGACCTCCTGCGCGGCCGCCGCCACCGGGCTCTGCTGCGGCCGCAGCCGGTCGCCGCGGGTCACCCCGTACGGACGCAGGTCGATGCCCACGTGCTTGGCCAGCCGATCGCCCAGCAGCGCGAAGATCTGGCGCAGCTCGGAGCTCACCATCCGCGGCCACAGCACCTCGTCGACCTCGGACCGGGCGAACGCCGAGAGGTCGGGCGGCGGCAGGACCGGCGGGTCGCCGGGATCGACGCCGAGCAGGCGGGCGATGTCGGCGGCGGCGCGCGCCACCGCGCCTTGCCCCGGCACCCCGGCGTCGTGACGGGCGCGGGCGACGCGGGCGATGACGCGGAGCGCGGACGGCTCGGCGCCCGCGCCCAGCCGGTTGCGCATCGACGCCGCGACCAGGCCGAGGTGGACGCGGATCGACGCGACGTCGCCGGCATCCTCGTAGAACCTGATGAGCGCGGCCAGGGCGACGTCGCTGTCGGGGGCGGCGTCGACCGCGAGCTGGTACGCGCGCTCGGCCCGCCGCCGATCGGCGAAGCCCTCGGCGAAGATGCGGCCGACCCGGTGCAGGTGGGCGACCTTGCGCTGCGGGTCGCGCTCGTTCTTGACCAGGCGCTCGCACGCGCCCAGGGCCAGCTTCCACTGCTGGGTGGCGATGCCGAGGTCGGCCAGCCGCTCGAGCGCGGCCTCGTCGTCGGGATCGTGGGCCAGCACCCGCTGGAAGGCCGAGAACGCCGCCGCCGGATCGGGCAGGCGCTCGGCGTGGATCACGCCGAGCCGGAACCAGATGTTGCGCAGGACGCGGGGCTCGCGCTCGAGCTGGGCACGCTGGGTGAGGTACTCGGCGCACTCGCCCCACACCCCCTGCTCCCAGGCGATGTCGGACAGGGCGGCGATGGCGCCGAGATCGCCGGGCACCGCCTCGACGATCGCCCGGTAGTGGCGCTTGGCGCCGTCGCGATCCTCGAGCAGGTTGCGCGCCATCTCGGCGAGGGCGCGGTGGAGCGCGAGCTGCTCGCCCCGATCGTCCTCGACCAGGAGGCGCTGCTCGAGCAGCTCGGCCAGGCGCTCGTGCTCGCCCTGCTCGTCGAGCAGGAGGCGGAGCCGGACGAAGGCGTCGACGTGGCGCGGATCGGCGTCGAGGGCGGCCCGCAGCGCGTCGCCGGCGCGCTCGCCGGCCAGCGCCCGATCCATGAGGGCCACGCCGGCCAGGTGGTGGAGGCGCGCGCGCACCGACGGATCGGACGCCAGCGCCGCCTCGCGGCTGGCGGCCTCGGCGAAGTCGACCCAGAGCTGGCCGCGGAGCGCCGCCTCGCGCCAGCCCTCGAGCGCGGGCACGTGACCTCCGCGCAGCTCGTCGGCGGCGCGGAAGTGCGCGAGGGCCTCGTCGATGCGGCCGAGGTCGGTCAGGGTCTCGCCGCCGCGGGTGAGGAAGGCGGCGCGGGTGCGGGGATCGTCGAGGAAGTAGGCCGCGATCGCGTCCTCGAGCATGGCCAGATCGGCCGAGCTGCCGGCGCGGCGCACCAGCGACTCGAGGTGGAACAGCGCCAGCCGCGACCGCGGCGAGCGCTCGACCACCACCTGGTAGGCCAGGCGCAGCTCGTCGTCGGGGCGCTCCAGCTTCTCGAGGAGCGTCGCCCGATCCAGGGCCAGGGCCACCGCGTCGTCGCCGGCGGTGCCGGGCGGCAGCGGCGGCAGCGCGGCGAGCTGGCGACCGCGCAGGCGAGCGAGGTCGCCCCATCGTTGCTCGACCACGTAGGCCCGCTCCAGCTCGCGCAGGAGGCCGGGCCGCGCCGGATCGGCGTCGGCCGCCGACTCGAAGGCGATGAGCGCGCTGGCGCCGTCGTCGCGCAGGTCGCGATCGATGCGAGCCAGGGCCTCGTAGGCGTCGGCCCGCGCCTGCGGATCGCCGGTGTCCTCGGCCAGGCGCAGCTCGGCCAGGGCCAGGGACGCCACCGGCGCCGCCTCGCGGGCGACGCGGGCGGCGCGCGCCAGCGGCTCGGCGACCAGGGGATCGTGGGGTCGGAGGTCGAGGGCGCGGCCGTAGGCGGCGAGCGCGGCCAGGGCGTCCCCGGAGGCGGCGGCGTGGTCACCGTCGCGGACCAGGCGGGCGAAGGCGTCGGGCCCGCGGGCCGGCTCGCGGCTGGCGCGCGCCGGACCGGCCACGTCGCCGGTGCGGCGGCGCGCGCTCTCCAGCAGGTCGTGGACGAAGCCGAGGTCGGGCTCGGCGTCGGCGACCTGGGCGAGCAGCGCGGCGGCCCGCGCCGGGTCGTCGCCGCGGTCGAGCAGGACGCCGGCGGCCCGGTAGCGCTCGAGCGCCGCCACCAGCGGCGAGCGCGCCTCGGTGGCGACGGCGTGCTCCTCGAGCGCGGCCGCGGCGTCGCTCCAGCGACCGGCGCGCGCGGCCAGGGTCAGGGCGGTGGCGAGCCGGCGCGGATCGTCGGCCGGCAGCTCGCCCAGGATGTCGGCGGCGCGCCCCCAGTCGGGCTCGTCGCTCGCGACCACGGCGCGCGCGCGCAGGAGGCCGAGCGAGCCGGCGGCGGCGGCGGGGCGCGCCGCGGCCTGGGCGCGCGCCAGGGTGTCGGCGAGGACGTCGCCCTCGCCCAGGGTCGCGGCCAGCGCCAGCGAGCGGGCGTGGGCGCGCTCGACGTCCCCGTCGAGCTCGATCACCTTCGCCCACGCCGCGAGCGCGGCGGTCAGGGTGTGGGGGCGGTCGGGCTCGGCGGCGCGGTCGGTGGCGAGCGCGGACTTGGCCGCCCACAGCCGGGGATCGAGCCGCTCGTCCTCGCGGTCGGCGGTGCGGCGGAAGAGCTCGGCCCGCCCCGGCAGGTCGCCGATCGCCCCCAGCACCTCGCCCCAGGCGTCGACCGCGGCCGGGCTGTCGACCGCCGGCGGGTAGAGCGCCGCGGCGTCCTCGGGCCGACCGGCGGCGACGTACCAGGTCGCCGCCCGCACCCGATCGTGCTCGGCGGCGGCGCCGGTCGCCGCGGCGGCGCGGACCGCCATCAGCTCGGCCACCGACGCCAGCTCGCCGCCGGCGATCCAGCGGTCGGCGAGCGCGGCGGCGGCATGCTCGTCGCGCGGCAGCGCCGCCAGCGCCACCGAGTACAGCCCGGCGGCGCGAGGCTCGTCGGCCGGCAGGCGGGCCGCCGTCCACAGCGCGGCCTGGCGGCGGACCGCGGGATCGACGGCGCTCTCGGCCAGCGTGCTCAGCGGCTCGGTGAGCAAGCCGTGCCCGATCGCGTCCGCGACCACGGCCGCCTGCACCAGCGGATCGCCGGCGGCGACCGCCCCGGCGGCGGCGACCGCGGCCCGGCGCGGGCCATCGGCGACGAGGTCGACCGGCAGGAGCTCGGCCGCGCGCAGGTGGAGCGCGGCGCGCACCGCCGGATCGTCGACGTGGGCGGCGAGCTCGGCCATCGCCTCGCCGACCGCCGCCGCGCGCGCGGCCGGATCGGCGGCGTCGGCGAGGCCGGCGCCCGCGGTCCGGCACCGGCCGAAACGGGCCAGCCGCGAGCCCGGGTCGGCGGTGAGCGCGGCCTCGAAGCGGGCGTGGGCGCGGGCCCGATCGCCGGCCCGCTCGTGGAGGTGGGCGCGGGCGACGCCGACCGCGGCCCGCACCGCGGGATCGGCCAGCACCGCGCCCAGGCGGTCGAGCGCCTCGCCCAGCTCGTCGGCGCGACCGTCGAGGAACGCCAGCTCGAGCTGGGCGAGCTGGGCGCGGACGTCGCCCTTGGCCTCGTCGATGAGCTCGCCGACGGCGACGCGGGCGAGATCCTGATCGCCGGCCGCCATCAGCAGGTCGACGCGGTGCAGCCCGAGCGCGCGCCGCTCGAGCGGGCCCGCCAGGCCGAGCTCGGCGTCGAGGTGGTGGGTGGCCTCGGCCAGGTCGCCGGCGCCGCGGGCGAGCCGACGCAGGCCGCGGAAGGCGGCGGTGGCGCGGGGATCGGCGAGCAGCGCCGCCTCGTAGCTGGCGCGCGCCCGCTCGGCGTCGCCCAGGCGCTCGTAGAGGCGCCCGCTCTCCATCCGCAGCGCCGCCACCAGGCCGGGCTCCTCGATGAGCTCGAGCTCGCGATCGACGGCGAGGATGAGCGCCGCCGCCTGATCGCCGTCGTCGACGGTGAGGAGCTCGCCGTGCTCGGGCAGGCGGACGGCATCGAGCTCGAGGACCGGCAGGTCGTCACCGAAGACGGCCGGGGGCAGATCGGCGGCCTCGTCGATCGCCGGCGCCGCCAGCGACTCCGGTCCCGGCTCGACCGCCGGCGCGATCGCGGCGACCGCCGGCGGGACGGCGGCCGCGGCCGCCGCGCCCGGCGCAGGCGGCGGCGCCGAGGTCCGCGCGGCCCGCGGTGGCGGCCACGACGGACGCGCGGCGCGCGCCCCCGGCGGGGGCGGGATCCCGATCGTCGTGCGGGCGGCCGGATCGTCGGCGAACGCCCCGGCGTCGATCGCCGACGGCTCGCCCGCGACCTCGGCGGGCGCCTCCTCGAGGCGCTCCAGGGTCTCGGCGAGCTGGGCCTCGCCCGCCCCCGGCACCTCGCCGCCGAGGAGCTCGCCCGACGCCGGGCCGGGCGCCGCGGCCAGCTCGGGCACGACCTCGGGCACGACCTCGGGCACG
>CAADGB010000392.1 GCA_900696455.1 uncultured delta proteobacterium | reverse complement strand
GCCGACAAGCCGCGGCTGCTTCCCGTTCGGTTCCCGCGAGCTCCGACCGCGGTCGGTGAAGGGCTCAGGGTGAGCGGGTCTTCGTCGAGGCCCGACTCCGAACCCGAGCCCCTTCGACTACTCCGCCCCTTCGGGGCTTCGCTCCTAACGAACGGCGCCGGCAAGCGCCCGACATCACTCGCGCGGCCCCATCTTTCCGGTCGGCCTGAGCCGCCCGAGCGCCAGCGAGGGCGTGTCGAAGGCCGACAAGCCGCGGCTGCTTCCCGTTCGGTTCCCGCGAGCTCCGACCGCGGTCGGTGAAGGGCTCAGGGTGAGCGGGTCTTCGTCGAGGCCCGACTCCGAACCCGAGCCCGGTTCCGAGGGGGGGCGGGGGACGATCAGCAGGTGCGCTCGCAGCGGGGCGTGAAGGCGGTGACCTTGTTGCGGGCGTCGAGCGCGATCTGGCAGCAGGTGTCGAAGAGGACGCGGAGCTGGGCGCGGCCGCGCTGGACGCGCGACTTCATGCCCGACACCGAGATGCCGGCGAGGTCTGCGGCCTCGCGCGCGGTCAGGCCCTCGAGCTCGACCAGGGTGACGGCCTCGCGGTAGGGCGAGGGCAGGCGGGCGACGAACGCGGCGACGCAGCCCGCCAGCGCGGTCGCGGCCTCGCGCTCGGCGTCGAGGTCGGGCTCGGCGGGGCGCTCGGGAGGCGCGCCCGCCGCCCGCGGATGGCGGGCGCGGGCGCGGCCGTGATCGGCGATGGCGCTGCGCGCGATCTGGAAGAGCCAGGCGCCGAGCCGGTCCTCGTCGCGCAGCGCGGCGAGGTTGCGCTGCATGCGCACGAACACGTCCTGCAGGATGTCGTCGACGTCCTCGGCCGGCACCCGGCGGGCGATGAACGGGCGCAGCCGCGCCGCGGCGTCCAGCCACAGCGCGCGGCCTCGCCCGTCCTCGCAGCCGCCGGCCGCCGGGTTCATGCGCAGCACCCCGGCTCGCAGCAGCTCCGGGCCTGGCGCGCCGCCGGGTCGGGGCGCACCGCCTCGATCGTCGCCGAGGCGACGAAGCGCTCGATGCCCGGCATCCACGAGCCGACGATCTCGGCGCTCCGCGGCGCGACGCGGACCTCGACGTCGACGAAGCCGGCGGCGGTCAGCATCGCCCGCACGTCGTCGATGGGCGCGGCACCGGAGACGCACCCGGTGAGCGCGGCGGCCTGGGTCTGGAGCTCGAGCGGGATGGGCGCGATCGCGACCACGTCGCTCACCGCGATGCGCCCGCCCGGGCGCAGCACGCGGAAGGCCTCGCGGAAGACCGCCGGCTTGTCGGGGGACAGGTTGATCACGCAGTTCGACAGGATGACGTCGATCGTGCCGTCGGCGACCGGCAGGTGCTCGATCTCCCCGAGGCGGAAATCGACGTTGGTCGCGCCGAGCTTGCGGGCGTTGCCCCGGGCCCGCGCCACCATCTCGGCGGTCATGTCGACGCCGATGACCTGGCCGTCGGGGCCGACCGCGCGCGCCGCCAGGAAGCAGTCGAAGCCGCCGCCAGCGCCGAGGTCGAGCACGGTCTCGCCCGGGCGCAAGGCGGCGATCGCCGTCGGGTTGCCGCAGCCCAGGCCGAGATCGGCGCCCTCGGGCACCGCCGCCTGGTCGGCCGCGCTGTAGCCGAGCCGGCTCGCTTGATCGCCAGGGGGCGGGGCTCCGCAGCAGCCGGGCGCGCAGCCGCCTCCGGTGGTGGCGATCGTGGCGTAGTGGTCGCGCACCAGGGCGCGGAGGTCGTCGGCGGACGGGGCCGTCCCGGCCCCGCTCGCGGTCGTGGTCGTGGTCGGTTCGTTGCTCATGTCCGGAAGACGGGGACCCGGCAGAAAGGACGCAACCTGGAGCATGCCCGGGACGGGGCGGCGCGGCGAGCCGGATCCGGGGAGGTCAGGGGCCCGTCGAGGCGGTCGGCTCGGGCAGGCCGGTGAGGGTGCCCGGCTCGACGAGCAGGGCCGCGGTCGCGGTCTGCGCCGGGACGCCCGACGGGTAGGCGCACCCGGGCGCCGGCGGGCGCCCGCGGTGACGGTTCCAGGTGCAACGTTCCGCGGCGCCCACCACCAGCTCGGTCGCCTGGCCGGCCAGCTCCAGGCGGAGCGGGCCGGTCGGCGCCTGCATCCAGTCGTCGAGCGCCAGCTCGCCCAGCTCGCCGAGGCGGCCGGCGGCGTCGACCGGGTAGGCCTCGCCGGCGATGTCGAGGATCAGCCCGTCCGGACAGTCGTCGCGCACCGGGGTGACGACGGGGCGCGGGTCGCGCCGGTAGATCTCCTTGCGCGGGATGAAGAAGATGGCGGCGGTGCCGAGCGCGTCGACGGCGAGGTAGCCGCCGTAGACCAGGCTGGCGGCGGACGGGTCCGTGCTCGCCAGGAGGAACGCGGCGGCGGCGGCGCCCTCGAGGAGCGCCATGGCCGCCGTCGTCTTCTTCCACCGGCTGCCGTAGCGGAAGCCCGAGCGATAGACCAGATCGGTGCCCCGCTGGGTGGTGCGACAGGTGAGCGCGAGGGGCAGGGGCTCGGCCGCGCTCGCGGGCGCGCTCGGGCTGGTGGTCGCCGGCGCGGTCGCCGTCGCGCCGGGCGCGGGCGGCGGCGGCGGATACGCCAGGCCGAGCGGCAGCTCGACGGCGAGCCGCTCCTCCAGCCCGGCCTGCGGCACCGCCTCCTCGCGCACCTGCTCGTCCCACGCCCGCGCGCCGCCGGCGAGCTGGGTGACGGTCCAGGTGGTGAAGCACCCGCCGGCGGTCGCGGCGAGCGCGGCGGCGGCGAGCGCGAGCGGGAGGCGCGCGCGCATCACCGACCTCCCGCGCCGAGCTCGATCCACGCGCCCGGCACCAGCACGTGGACCGCGCCTCGCGCCTGCCAGGTCGGCGGCCGCCAGGTCGCGCGGGGCGCCGGCCGGAGCTGCCACGATCCCGGCACCCAGACCCAGCCGGTGCCGCTCCACTGCCAGAAGCCCGGCACCCAGACCGCGGCCGCGAAGCTCGCCGGCGGCGGCGCCTCGGCCTGCGGCGGCGGCGGCGCGTCGGGCGCGACCGTCGTCGTCCCGGCGACCAGATCGCGCTCCGGCACGCGCCACACGCCGCCGATCCAGAACCACGCCGCGCCGGTCCAGTGCCAGTAGCCGGGGCGCCACTCGGCGCCGGCGGACAGCCGGGGCGGCACGACCTCGATCAGCGCCGCGGGCGGCGGGCCGTCCGGCGCCCGCGGCGGCGCGAGCGCGGCCTCGATCCGGACGCGGCCGGCGCGGACGCGGCGGCCGCGCTCCTCGGGGCTCCAGCACCGCGCGTCCTCGGGGTGATCGGCGCAGTAGGCCGCGCGCTCCTGCTTGCGGCGCTCGAGCTCGAGGTGGACGCGCAGGCCGCCGGCGCCCCAGCAGCCGCGATCTTCGGGGTGGGTGGCGCAGAACTCGGCGCGTCGCGCGCGGCGCTCGGCCTCGAGGGCGGCGGCGATGGCGCGACGCCGCGCCGCCTCCTCGCGCGCGCGCTCGGCGGCGAGCAGGGCCTCGGCGTCGACCGCCACCGCCCGGCGCGGCGCCGGCGCCCGGGTCGCCGGACGTGCTTGCCACGCGAGCTCGGCCTGGCGGGCCTCCTCGGCGCGGCGCCGCCGCGCGTCCTCGGCGGCGGCCGCGCGCGCGGCGAGGTGAGCCTCGTACGTGGCGTCCGGAACGTTCGGTCGCCACTCGATCCGGGCGACGCCGAACAGCACGCCCTCGAGGTCGTTGGGCGCGATCGACCAGAAGCGGAGGCGGACGCGGGTCGGCAGCCGATCGCCGACGCCGGCGCGGTCGCGCCAGCCGAAGCGCACGACCACGAGCGAGCTGGTCACCAGACTCGCGTCGAGCTCGAGGGCGGCCGGCGGCGCGGCCGGCGGCGTCGGCGGCGCGGCGTCCGGTGTGGCGGGCACGCCGCCGCCGGTCGAGCTCCCGGGCGGGGGCGCCGCGCCG
>CAADGB010000391.1 GCA_900696455.1 uncultured delta proteobacterium | reverse complement strand
GGGAGCGGAGGGAGCGGAGGGCGCATCCTCGCGGGAGGTGACCCGAGGACCGGCGCCGACCGCGACGCCAACCGGGATGGCCGGGATGGATCGACCGCGAGAGCGATGGAGTTCCCCGTTCGCGGGCCCTAAGATGAGACCCACCATGTCCACCCGCTCCCCCTGGCGCGGGCGCGCTGCCCGGGCCGCGGTCGGGGTCGCGTGCCTCCTCCTGGCCGCGACCGGCGTCGCGGCTGCAGCTCCCGAGCTCCGCTTCACCACCGCCCAGGAACCGACCGACCAGGACAAGAACCCAGCGCCCACCGTCACGGTGACGGTCATCGGTGGCACCGCGCTGGCGCCGGAGGCCTTCGTCCTGCGCCAGACCGACAGCGGCAAGCCCGGCATCAAGGCGACCCGGGTCATCCGCTACGCCGAGGGGCCCGACCCGGTCGCGATCGCGGTGCTGGTCCAGGGCGATCCGGCGTGGCTCACCGGGCGCAAGGAGCTGGTGGGCGCGCTGGAGACGGCGCTGGGGACGGTGGCCGCCGCGGGGCCGCCGGGCTCGCAGGGCCTGGTGCTGGTCTACCGGGGCGACGTCGAGGTCCGCCACCCGCCGGGGCCGCTCGCCGACCTCAAGGGCGTGACCATGGCGCCCAAGGATCCGGCCGGGCCCAAGGCCGAGCGCGATCTGGCGGGCGGCGTCCGCCGCGCCATCGCCGAGCTCGACAAGCTGACCACGCCGCGCAAGGCCCTGTTCATCATCGGCGACGGCATCGACGGCGCCGGGTCGACCACCCCGTCGGGGACGATGCGGGACCTGCAGCGCCAGCTCGCCGAGAAGCAGATCGTCACCTTCGGCGCGGCGCTGCAGATCGACGCGCCGGCCCTGGGCGCGCCGACGCCCCCGCCGGTCAAGGTCGACCCCCGGACCGGCGAGGAGACCTACGATCCGGTGCTCGAGGACGCCTACCTCGCGCGCGAGAGCGAGTGGCGCAAGCTCAAGGAGCAGGCCTTCGCCGACCTCCGTGTCCTCGTCGGCGGCCAGGCCCAGAAGCTGACGTCGGCGGCGGGCGTCGACAGCGCCGCCGCCGCCTTCGCCAGCGCCCTCGACGATCGCTTCTACGTCAGCTTCCCCGGCTTCGATGCCAAGCTCGGCGCCGGCTTCACCTGGGACGGCAAGGACCACCCGCTGGTGCTACGCGTCGACGGCCAGGACCTGCCGGCGGTCCAGGTGGCGATGGCGCCGCGGTGGAGCGCGCCCGGCAGCGGCGGCTCGTCGTGGTGGATCTGGCTCCTGGTCGGCGGCGGCGCGCTCGCGGTCGTCGGCGGCGTGGTCGCGACCCGCAAGAAGCCGGCGCCGCTGCCGCCGCCGCCGCCCGTGGTCGTCGCGCCGCCGGTGCCGGCGGGCCCGGCGCCGCGCCAGAAGACGATGTTCGTCGGCATGGGCGACGACTCGGTGTTCCCGCAGGTGGGCTGGATGGTCTACATGACCGGGCCCAAGAAGCACCGCTTCGTCAAGCTGCGCCCGGGCACCAACAAGATCGGGACCGGCTCGAACTGCGAGGTCGTCGTCGACGACGGCTTCATGAGCACCGAGCACACGCTGGTGCTGATGATGCCCGAGGGCTACTGGATCCAGGACAACAACTCGACCAACGGCACCTTCGTCAACGACGAGAAGCTCGCGACCAAGCAGGAGCTGTTCGACAACGACCTCATCCTGGTCGGCAAGACCGTCCTCAAGTTCAAGTCGACCTGACCGGCGGGGGGCCGGGTTCGGCGTCGGGTGCGGGTTCGGATTCGGGCTCGGGTTCGGATCCGGGCTCGGGGCTGAATGACCCGCACCCGGAGCGAAGCCCCGAAGGGGCGGAGTCGAAGGGGCCCGGGTTCGGATTCGGGCACCGGACCGAGGAGGAGCTGGCCACCGGGGCGGGCCGGGGGCGGTCGGGCGCCCCCGCGGTGCCGGGAACGGCCGGATCCTGCCGCCGGTCCGGTCCAGGCCCAAGGGTTTCGATGGGTTTGCGGGGAACGGGCGATGGCGGGGCGGAGCCGGCTCGGGTACGATGTCATCACATGGGCGGTCGGCTCCTGTTCCGCGATAGCCAAGGGCGCGACGGCGCCGTCGATCTCACGCCGACGGAGACGGTGTTCGTCGGCCGCGGCCTCGACTGCGCGATCCGCACCGACGACGCCATGGTGTCGCGTCGGCACTCCCAGGTGCGGATGGAGGGCGGTCGCTTCGTGATCGAGGATCTGGGCTCGGCCAACGGCACGCTGGTCAACAACAACCGCGTGCAGAAGCAGATGCTCAACCACAACGACGTCGTGCAGTGCGGCTCGATGTGGATCCGCTACATCGAGGACGGCCCGCTGATCCCGCCGCACCTGGCGCGCCCGCCCGTCGGCGGCAGCATGGATCCGCCGCCCAAGAAGGGCGGCACGATGCGCATCGACGCCAGCGAGGTCCCCGGCCTGCCGCAGGCCGGCGGGCCGCGCGCCAACCCGATGGGCTACGCCGGCACGCTGGCGCAGCCGCCGGCGCCGCCGTCGACGCCCTACGGCCAGCCGTCGCCGATGATGCCGGGCGCGGGGATGGGCGGTCCGCCGATGATGCCGGGCCCGGGGATGGGCGGTCCGCCGGCGATGCCGGGCCCCGGGATGGGCGGCCCGCCCGCGATGCCCAGCATGGGGGGCGGTTTCGGTGGCAGCGCCGCGGGGGCCGCGCGCCCGCCGGCGATGCCGGTCCCGGGGATGGGCGGTCCGCCAGCGATGCCGGGCGGTCCGCCGGCGATGCCGGGGATGGGCGGGCCGCCGGCGATGCCGGGGATGGGCGGTCCGCCGGCGATGCCGGGCCCGGGGATGGGCGGTCCGCCGGCGATGCCCGGCGCGGGTGGCATCTTCGGCGGCGGCGCGCCCGCCCTCGGCGGTCCGCCGGCGATGCCGGGCGGACCGGCGCCGGCCGAGCCGTCGATCGTCGTCGACATGGACGGCCTGCAGAACGGCGCGACCCGCGACGAGATGGCCAAGCTCGCGGTCGAGATCAAGAAGCAGCGCGCGCTGTACGACGAGCTCCAGGCCAACCACGACCGCGAGGTCGCCGATGGCAAGCGCATCCGCGCCGAGGCCGCGACCCTGCGCGACCGCATCGAGGAGCTGCGCGCGACGATCAAGGATCGCGAGGATCAGGCCGGCGCCCATGGCCGGGTCGCCGACGAGCTGCGCGACGAGCTGAACCAGACCCGCGGCGAGCTGGCCGGGGTGCGGGCCGAGATGACGCAGATGGCCGAGTCGATGGCCACCCGCGAGCGCCAGCTCGGCCGCGCCCAGGACGACGTCACCAAGCTCAAGGACGAGATCGAGGACCTGTCGCGGCAGCTCGCGGAGGGCTCGCGCACCAAGGACGAGGGCTGGAAGAAGCTCAACGAGCAGCTCTCCGAGATCGAGCACCTGCGCGAGGTCATCAACGAGCAGGAGCGCATGCTCGAGGAGCGCCGGGTCGGCCTCATCTCCCAGGAGGAGGTGATCAAGGAGCTGCGCGCCGAGAAGGAGCGCAACCTCAAGAACATCGCCGCGCTCAAGGCCGAGCGCGACGAGGCCAGCACCAACGCCTCGCGCCGCGAGGCGCAGACCGGCGCGCTCGAGGAGGAGAACAAGCGGCTGTCGCGGCTCCTGGTCGAGCAGCAGACCGGCAGCGGCGGCGGCGGCGGCGGCGACGCGGTCCTGCGCCTGACCAACGAGCTCCGGGAGCTGAAGATCGAGCACCGCAAGGTCGAGGCCGATCGCGACCGCCTCCAGGAGAGCTACGACCGCACCAGCCGGGAGCTCGACAAGCTCGAGGGCAAGGTCGCGCAGCTCGAGGTCGAGCTGCACGAGGCCGTCCACGGCAAGATGGCGGCGGAGAGCGCACGCTCGGTGGCCGAGGAGGCCCTGGCCAAGTCCGAGGTCGCCCGCCACAAGGCGGCCGAGGAGGCCCTGCACGCGACGCGCGCGCGCGACCAGGCCGGCGCCGGCGGCGACGCCCAGGCCCGGGAGATCGAGAAGCTCAAGCGCAAGCTGGCCGAGGCCGAGAAGGCCCAGGCCGGGACCTCGGCGTCCGACGTCAGCGCGCTGCAGGCCGAGATCGAGGCCCTCAAGCTCAAGGCCAAGGAAGCGGATGGCCGGGCCCAGGTCGCCGAGCGCGCCACCAAGGGCCTGGAGGCCCAGCTCGAGGCCGCGCGGGTCGAGGTCCAGGCCGCCAAGGGCGAGGCGGAGCGCGCCCGGGCGTCGGCGGGCGCGGCCGAGGGCGCGGCGGCGGCGTCCGGGGGTGGCGGCGGCGGCGGCGCGGGCGAGCTCGCCCAGGCCGCCCGCGACATCTACGACCAGATCAACGACATCCTCTCGGAGCTCCGCAACAACCTGAACCTGGTCCGGGACGAGCTGCCCAACGTCGGGGGAGGTAACCCCGACAGCGTCCGTATCATAACCGAGACCGTGGAGACGCTGGTCGGCTCGGCCGAGGACGCCAAGGGCTCGCTGCGCGGGCTCCGCGAGCTCGCCGACCGCTCCTGAGCCGCCTCGCCTGCCTCGCCTGCCTCGCCTCCGTGGCCTGCCCCGAAAGACGACCGCATGATCTCCGACACGACCCGCCGTAGCTCCAAGGGTGAGATCGAGGATCTCATCCGCGCCCGCTACTCGCTCATCTGGGTGACCTCGCCGGAGGAGACCCGGGTCGAGGAGTCGCTCAAGAAGCTGTGCGTCGAGCGCGAGATGCGGCTCGAGGTGTGGTCGATCACCGAGGGCTTCAAGACGATCGCCAACGGCACCGGCCAGCGCGACGTCAAGGACCCGATGAAGGCGCTCGACCACGTCCTGCGGGGCGAGGGCCGGGCCCTGTACGTGCTCCGCGACTTCCACCCCTTCCTCAAGGAGCCGGCGGTGGTGCGCCGGCTGCGCGACGCCGCCACCGAGCTGCGCAAGACCAAGAAGAGCCTGATCATCCTGTCGCCGCTGTCGAAGTTCCCGCCCGAGCTCGAGAAGTCGATCTCGTCGATCGTCGACTGGGACCTGCCCAACCGGCAGGAGGTCGAGGCCGCGGCCCGCAAGCTCCTGCCCAACGCTCCGCCGGCGACCCAGCAGCTCGTCGAGAGCGATCCCACCTACATGGAGAACGTGGTCGAGGCCGCGCTCGGGCTCACCCTGGTCGAGGCCGAGAACGTCTTCGCCAAGGCCATGGTCCGCACCCACACCTTCGATCTCGAGACCATCCTCGAGGAGAAGAAGCAGATCATCCGCAAGAGCGGGCTCCTCGAGTACTACGAGCACCGCGAGGAGTTCTCCGACGTCGGCGGCATGGACATCCTCAAGGACTGGCTGGTCAAGCGCCGCAACGCCTTCTCGTCGCGCGCCCGCGACTTCGGCCTGCCCCTGCCCAAGGGCATCCTGCTCATCGGCGTGCCCGGCACCGGCAAGTCGCTGACCGCCAAGGCGGTGGGCGCGCTGTGGCAGATGCCGCTGCTCCGCCTCGACGTCGGCAAGGTCTTCGCCGGCCTGGTCGGCAGCTCCGAGGAGAACATCCGCACCGTCATCAAGACCGCGGAGGCGGTGGCGCCCGCGATCCTGTGGATCGACGAGCTCGAGAAGGGCTTCTCGGGCACCGGCAGCTCGGGGCAGACCGACGGCGGCACCACCTCGCGCGTCTTCGGCTCGTTCATCACCTGGCTGCAGGAGAAGACCACGCCGGTCTTCGTCATCGCGACCGCCAACAACGTCCACCAGCTCCCGCCCGAGCTGCTGCGCAAGGGCCGCTTCGACGAGATCTTCTTCTGCGACCTGCCCGATCGCGAGGATCGCCGCCAGATCATCGACATCCACATCCGCAAGAAGCGGCGGGATCCGTCGCAGTTCGACCTCGAGAAGCTGATGGAGGCCACCGTCGACTACTCCGGCGCCGAGATCGCGCAGGCGGTGGTGGCGGCGCTGTACGACGCCTTCGACACCGGCAACGACCTGTCGAGCGAGGGCCTCCTCAACACGCTGCGCGAGATCGTGCCGCTGGCGATCACGATGCGCGAGCAGATCGACAGCATGCGCGAGTGGGCGCGGACCCGCGCCCGGCTGGCGTCGTCACGCCGCCAGCAGGCCAAGGCCCCCGGCGGCGGCTGGATGGCGCGCTACGGCGCCAGCAAGGGCGGGCTGGGCGACAAGGCCGGCGAGAACACCCCCGACGACGGCGAACGCAAGCTGGAGCTGTGAGAGGTACCCATGTCGCACTTCACGAAATGCGAGCTGAAGATGACCAACCTGGCGGCGATCAAGGCCGCCCTCGCCGATCTGGCGGTGTCGTTCCAGGCCGCCGAGGAGCACCAGTCGGTGACCGTGCGCGGCTACCAGGGCGACACGCTCGAGGCCGCGATCAAGATCGACATGGGCAAGTACGACATCGGCGTGGTCGCCAACGAGCACGGCACCTACGATCTCGTCGCGGACTGGTGGGGCGTCGAGACCACCAAGGGCATGTCCGAGGCCGAGTTCAAGGACCAGCTCTCGCAGCGCTACCAGTACCACAACGTCAAGATGGCCTGCGAGGAGAAGGGCTGGGCGCTGGAGGAGGAGCTGAACGAGGAGGACGGCTCGATCCGCCTCGTCGTCCGCAAGTGGGTCAACGACTGAGTCGCAGCCACCAGGAGTCGGAGATGCGCAAGCAGGACATCGAGATCGTCATCGCCCCCAACGGCGACGTCAGCTTCACCGTCAAGGGCATCAAGGGCGGCGGCTGCATCGCCGAGACCAAGTTCCTCGAGGAGGCGCTGGGCGGCGCGGTCGTCGACCAGCAGAAGACCGGCGAATACTTCGAACAATCCGAGGGTTACGTCTCGACCTGGGCGGGTGAGGGTGGCGGGGAAGGCGGGGACGAGTAGCCCCGTATAATGGACTGACGTGGCCACCACCGACGACCCCGAGGTGAACGAGCTCGCCGAGCTGGCGCCGGAGCAGCTCTCCGACGAGCTCGCCCGCGACATCGCCCGGCGCTGGGACCCCGCGCGCCTGCTCACGCTGGTCGCCGCCCGCGCCGGCAAGGGCGAGGCCCTCGACGCCTCGCTGCGCGCCCGCTACGAGCAGAAGCTGGGCGTCGATCTCGGCCACGTCCGCGTCTACACCGGCCAGTTCGCCGAGGAGTTCAACAAGCAGCGCAACGCCGACGCCGTCACGATCGGCGGGACCGGCATGATCCTCATGGGCGGGACCACCGACCGCCCGATGGAGTCGGCGGCGGGGCAGGCCCTGCTCGCCCACGAGCTCACCCACGTCGCCCAGGCCGAACGCGGCGTCCACCGCTCCGGCCGCGGCGTCGACATGGAGCTGGCCACCGAGGAGCACGAGGCCGAAGCCGAGGAGGCCGAGCAGCAGGAGCTGGCCGCCCAGCGCGGCGGCGCGGGCGCGGGCGACGGCGGCGAGCGGGCCAAGAAGAAGGGCGAGGAGCTGGAGGCCGAGGTCATGGAGAAGGTCATCGCCATGCTGGGCGAGGCGATGCGCGGGCTCGTCGAGCGGTCGGGGCTGACCCTGCGCCGGCCCTGACCGCGGCGCCGGCCCTGACCGCGGCGCGAGCCGGCGAGGACGACGGGGACCACGGCGACGGCGGGATCGTGTAGGCTCCCGGATCCCATGAGGGCGATCGCATGAGCGAGACCAGTGCCGACGCCGGCGTCGTGCAGTCGCGGCGCCAGCTCGAGCGCCTGGTGGCCGACGACGAGCTGGCCGGGCGGACCATCTCCGGCTTCGGCGCCCCCGGCGTGCTGATGCGGGGGCTCGACCTCGACGGCGTCACCGTCGAGCGCGTCGACCTCCAGGACGCCGACGGCGAGGACAGCCGGCTCGAGCATGCCGAGGTCCGGCAGAGCGACCTGCGACGCTCGCGCTGGGTGGGCGGGCTGTGGCACCGGGTGCGCGCCAGCGACTCCGACCTCACCCAGATCGACCTGTCGCGGGCCCAGGTGCTGCGCTGCGAGCTGGGGCCGGTCCGCCTGAGCAAGGCCGGCTTCGCCGGGGCCTGCCTGCAGGGCACCACCTTCAAGGCCGCCGAGCTCTACAGCGCCGACTTCAGCCGCGCGGTCCTGACCAAGGTCGTGTTCGAGGGCTACGACGGCTCGACGGTCTCGCTGTCGCGCACCGACTTCACGCGGGCGGCGCTGTTCGAGGTCGACTTCCGGCGCGCGAACATGTACGGCGCCATCCTGCGCGAGGCGCTGCTCTTCAAGTGCGACCTGCGCGGGGTCAACCTGTCCTCGGCCGATCTGCGCGGCGCGCGCCTGGTCGGCTGCCTCACCCACGGCGTCGATCTCGACGACGCCCAGCTCTGACCAGGCGAGTCGACCATGCCCACCCGCCCCGATCTCCGCGACATCACCACCGGCGTCAAGGACGCGCTCGCCGACAGCGATCGCGACGCGCTGCTCGAGATGCTGACGTTCCTCATCAAGGAGTACGTGGTCGACGGTCCGCCGCCCATGCTGGTGCACCAGGCCGAGACCCTCGCCGACCTGAGCGGCCTCTCCTTCGCCCAGCTCGTCACCGCGCTCCAGACCCGGCTCGAGCTGCCGGAGCTGTCGCTGTTCGTCGTCGACGGCGAGCAGGTCTCGGTCCGGATCGGGGGCGCGATGCACGTCCTGGGCGCCGGCGGCGCGGCGGCCTCGGCGGCGGCCGAGATGCCCCGGCCGTCGGCGGGCGTGCGGGTGGTCGAGACCCAGCTCCAGCCGCGGCCACCGGCGGCCGCGCCCGCGGCCGAGACCCGGACGGCCCCGCCGCCGGCGCGCGGGCTGTCGGTGCGTGGC
>CAADGB010000390.1 GCA_900696455.1 uncultured delta proteobacterium | reverse complement strand
GGCCGTGCCCCGCGCGAAGCCGGCCGCGGCCCGCGCGAAGCCGGCCGCCGGCGCCGCCGCCCGGTCGCCCCGGCGCCGCGCGCGCTGAGCCGAGGCGCAGCCAAGGCGATCTGCTCGTGTGATTCCTTCACACGCTGTGCGGCGGTCAGCCGCCGAGGCCGTGCTTGCGCATGAGGCGGTACAGGTAGACGCGGGCGACGCCGGCGGTGCGGGCGGCGGCGGCGACCTTGCCGTCGTGGGCGCGCAGGAGGCCAGCGACGTAGTCGCGCTCGAACTGATCGACGGCGCGGCGCCGGGCGTCGGCGTAGGCCAGGTTCAGGTCGGGCCCGCTGGCGCCGGCGAGCGCCGCCCCGATCCCGGCCCCGGCTCCGGCTCCGGCCCCGGCGCCGGCCTCGGGCCCCACCGCGGCCGCCAGCGGGGCGGCGGTTTGCAGCACCAGGCTGCGCTCGAGGTAGTTGCGCAGCTCGCGCACGTTGCCCGGCCACGCCGCGCCCAGGAGGCGGGCCTCGACCTCCGGCGTCGACATCGCGGCGCGCTCGTCGGCGCTGGCGCCGAGCGAGGTCAGGATCTGGGCGGCGATGGCCGGGATGTCCTCGGGGCGCGCCCGCAGCGGCGGCACCGGGATCTCGAGCACGGCCAGGCGGTAGAACAGGTCGGCGCGGAAGCGGCCGGCGTTGACCTCGGCGCGCAGGTCGCGGTTGGTGGCCGCGATCAGCCGGAAGTCGACCGGGCGCCAGGCGTTCTGGCCGAGGCGCCGGACCTCGCGGTTCTCGAGCACGCGCAGGAGCTTGGGCTGGAGGTCGGCGGGCAGCTCGCCGATCTCGTCGAGGAAGATCGTGCCGCCGTCGGCCTCCTCGAACGCGCCCACCCGGCGGGTGTCGGCGCCGGTGAAGGCGCCGCGCTCGTGGCCGAACAGCTCGCTGTCGAGGCGCGCGGGCGACAGCGCGCCGCAGTCGACCACGACCAGCGGCCGGTCGCGGCGGGCGTGCTGGGCGTGGATGGCGTCGGCCATGGCGCCCTTGCCGGTGCCGGTCTCGCCCTGGAGCAGGACGTTGGCGTCGGTGGCGGCGGCGCGCTCGAGCAGCGCGAAGGTCGCCCGCATCGCCACCGAGACCCCGGCCAGCCCGCCGAAGCGCTCGCTGGCCGAGACCAGCAGCGGGTGGTGATCGGCGGTGAGCTCGACCCGGACCGCGGCCCGGCCCAGGCGCAGGACGCTGCCGTCGCGGACGAAGCCGTCGTGGACGCGGACGCCGTCGACGACGGTGCCGTTGCGGCTGCCGAGGTCGCGCACGCGCACCACCTCGCCCTCGACGGTCAGCTCGCAGTGGAAGCGCGACACCGTCGCGTCGGCGAGGACGAGGTCGTTGCCGGGGTGAGAGCCCACGGTCGCGCGCGGGCCGCGGGAGCGCCAGGTCGCGGCCGGCGCGCCCTCGGCGACGATCAGGGCGAAGCCGCGGACGCCGGGCGCGCGCACGCCTCCGTACTCGACCGTCGCCGGCGGCGGCGCGGGCGCCGGCGGGGCGCTGGGGGGCGACTCGCTCATCGCCGCCATCATCGCAAGGGCGCGCCCGCGCTGCCACGGTCGGAACCGCGATAGAATGGTGGGTGACATGGTCGAGCGAGTCGACGGGGCGGACTCGACGGCGTCGTGGGATCCCGACCGCGACGCCGTGCCTCGCCACGTCCTGGCCACGCCGGTCCAGGTCCACGAGCGGTACGTCATCCTCGACGAGCTGGGCCGCGGCGGCATGGCGGTGGTCCACGCCGCGTTCGATCGCCAGCTCGGGCGCCGGGTCGCGATCAAGCTCATGCGCCCCGACCGCGCCAGCGCGGTCGGCCGCGAGCGGCTCCTGCGCGAGGCCCGCGCCCTGGCCCAGCTCCGCCACCCCAACGTCGTCGACGTGTTCGACGTCGGCGAGGACCGCGGCGAGGTCTTCCTGGCGATGGAGCTGGTCGAGGGGCCGTCGCTGCGCGGCTGGCTCGCCGCCGCGCCCCGCTCGCGCACGGCGTGCCTGGCGATGTTCCTCGGCGCCGGCCGCGGCCTGGCCGCCGCCCACGCCGCCCGGCTCGTCCACCGCGACTTCAAGCCCGACAACGTGCTCGTGGATCAGGACGGGGTGCCGCGGGTCGCCGACTTCGGCCTGGCCCGCGCGGTGCTCGACGACGATCCCGGCGCGTCGCCGACCGTCGACGACGACGCGGCGACGACCGCCCCGGACGCGGCGACGGCGACGGTGACGCCCCTGGCGACGCCGGCCCTGACCCGCGCCGGCGCGGTCGTCGGCACGCCCGGCTACATGGCGCCCGAGGTGCTGCGCGGCGAGCCCGCCACCGCCGCCAGCGATCAGTTCGCGTTCGCGGTGTCGCTGGCCGAGGCCCTGACCGGCGGCCGCCCGTTCGCCGGCGACGACCCGCCGGCGCTGGTGGCGGCGATCGAGCGCGGCAAGCCGGCGCTGGGCGGCGTCAAGCCGCCGTGGCTGCGCGCCGTGCTCGCCCGCGCCCTGGCGGCGCGGCCCGCCGACCGCTTCCCGTCGATGACGGCCCTGGTCGACGCCCTCGACCGGCGGCGGCGCGCGCCGTGGGTGGTGGCCGGCGTGGCCGCCGTCGCCGCGGCCGCCGTCATCGGTGTCGGCGCGACCCGCGGCGGGGGCCGGGCCGAGCCGTGCGCCGACCTCGACCCCACGCTCGGCGGCGCGTGGACGCCGGCGCGCAAGGCCGAGGTGACCGCGGCCTTCGCCCGCTCGGGCCTGGCCTGGTCCGACGCCGCGGCCGCCGCCGTGACCCGCCGTCTCGACGACCAGGCCGCCGCGATCGTGCGCGAGCAGCGGCGGGCCTGCCGCGCCAACGTCCGGCGCGAGGACGCGCCGCACCTCGCCGAGCTGCGCGCGAGCTGCCTGCGCCGCCGCGAGCTGGAGCTGGGCGCGGCCGCCGGCGTGCTGGCGGGCGGCGACGCCGCGGTGCTCGAGCGCGCCGGCCGCGTCCTCGGCGCGCTCACCTCGCCCGCCGACTGCGGCGACGTCGCCGCGCTCTTGCGCCCGGCGCGGGTGCCGGCCGGGACCGCCGCCGCCACCGAGGCCGCCGCCATCGAGGAGGCGGTCGACCGCGCCCGCGTCGAGAACGAGGCCGGGCGCTCGGCCGAGGTCCGGCCGGTGCTGGAGGGCCTCGCCGAGCGCGCCCGCGCCCTCGGCCATCGCCCGACCGAGGGCCAGGCCCTGTGCGTGCTGGGCTGGTCGCTCGAGGAGAGCGGGCAGATCGCCCCCGCCGAGGCCGCGCTGCGCGCCGCGGTCCACGCCTCGCACGCCGGGCAGGACGACGAGTGGGCCGCGCGCTGCCTGTTCTCGCTGGCCCTCAACGTCGGGCGCATCCAGAGCCGCGTCGACGAGGGGCGGGCCCTGGCCGGGCTGGCGATGGCCACCGCCGAGCGCGCCGGCTCCCCGCCGCTGCTGGTGGCGCGCGCCCACCTCGCCCTCGGCATCATCGAGAGCGGCGCCCGCCGCCTCGACGAGGCCGAGCGGTCGCTGCGGCAGGCCCTGGCCCAGGCCGAGGTCGCGCTCGGCCCCGACGACCCGTGGCTGGCCGGCGTCGTCAACAGCCTGGGCGGCATCGCCCTCGAGCGCGGCCAGCTCGACGACGCGGAGGCCGCGTATCGCCGCGGCCGCGCGCTGCGGGTGCGGGTCGACGGCGAGGGCCACCCCACGCTCCTCCCCTACGACGCCAACCTGGCCGCGGTCGCGCTCTTCCGCGGCGACACCGCCGCCGCGGTCGCCGGCCGGCGCGCCGTCCTGACCGCCCGCGAGCGGCAGCTCGGGCCGCTGCACTTCCGGATCGGCGGCGACTACCTCGCGCTCGCCGAGGCGGTGTCCCAGGCCGGCGATCTCGCCGAGGCCGTCACCCTGGCCCGCCGCGGCGCCGAGATCACCGCGGCCGCGCGCGGCGCCGACCACCCGGCCTCGGTCAGCGCGCGGGCCCAGCTCGCCGAGCTCCTGCTCGCCGCCGGCGCGCGCGACGAGGCGCTGGCGCTGGCCGCGGCGCTCGTCGACCTGCCCACCACTGCGCCATCGGTCGCCGACCACGCCCTGGGCCAGCTCGTGCTGGCCCGCGACGAGCTCGCGCGCGGGCGCCGCGACGCCGCCATCACCCGGCTCGAGGGCGTGCTCGAGACCGCCACCGCCGCCGGGGCCGGCGACAGCCGCGCCCTGGGCGAGGCGCTGGCCCTGCTCGCCGTGCTCCTGCGCGAGGCGAATCAGGACGAGCGCGCCCGGGCGCTCGCCGACCGCGCCCTGCCGATGCTGACGGTCACCGCCGGCCCCGGCTCGACGCGGACGACCCGGGTCGCGGACGAGCTGGCGCGCGCCGGGCTGTCACCCGGCAGGTGACAGCGCGCCGCCGGCTGTCGCCGCGCGGTTGACGCGGCGCCGGTGGGCGCTCGTGATCTCGCGCGCCTGGGCGACGGCACCGCCCTTGCTCTGGCGACCCGCATCCCACGTCCAAGGAACCCGTCGCCATGAAGAAGAACTCGCTCCTCGTCGGTCTGTGCGCGCTCTCGATCCCGCTGGTCGCCCTCGCCCAGCCCAAGCCGGCGCCGCCGCCGGTCAAGCCGGTCGCGAAGGCCGGCGCCGTGCCCGGCAAGGCCGACCGCTCCAAGCCGCCGTGGAGCTTCATCTCGCCCCAGCAGGAGGCGTCGATCGACGCCGGCTTCAAGCGCCTGGCCGACGACAGCTCGACCCGGCAGAAGGCGACCGGCGAGGCCGCGTCGAAGATCCTGGCCGGCGCCGCGCCCGGCCTCGCCCACAGCGGCGTCGACGGCAAGGCGCTGGCCGCCGACTTCGACGCCGCCCGCGACGCCGCCGCGTGGCAGGCGCTCCTGAACAAGTACGGCGGCGCGATGAAGCAGGCGACCGATCACGCCGGCAAGCTCGACACCGCGGCCAACCGCCAGCTCCTGGCCCGGGCCGCGGGCGCGGCGGTGACGACGATCCGCAGCGGCGGCGTGTCGATCCCCAGCGCCGACGCCACCGCGATCCGCGGCGCCCAGTACCGGCCCCTGCCCGACGCCGGCGACGGCGGCGTGCAGAAGCGCGGGCCGCGCGGCGAGACCGCCAGCGGCGGCTCGTCCGGATCCTCCGGCGGCGGCTCGACCCCCGGCACGGCCACCGCCGGCGGCTCGACCCCCGGCACGGCCACCGCCGGCGGCTCGTCCGGCGGCGGCGCCGCGAGCCTCGCCGCCGCCACCGGCGGGGCCTCGACCGACGGCTGGGTCATGAACCCGGGCACCGACGGCATCGTCCGCATCAACCAGCTCTGGCTGCTCGGCCGCGAGGGCACCTCGCACGACGAGCTCCACGCGATGGCGCCGCGCGGCAACTACCTCGACGTCACCGCCGCCGTCAACGTGATCGGCTCCCGGCACCACTGGCATGCGCGCGGCGAGCAGTTCAGCCTGACCCGCGCCGGCATGCACCGCACCGAGGTGATCCTCACCAAGGACAGCGCCTTCCCCACCGACCGCGGCACCGGCTTCCTCACCCGGGTCATCACCCTCGGCGGCTACGTCAACGCCGAGGTCACGATCTCGATGCAGGTCCTCGACGGCTCCGCCGTCGTCTGCAGCGATCGCAAGTCGGTCGACCGCCGCTGGCTCGTCGCCGCCGGCGCCAACTGGGCCGGCGACGACAAGGCCGCCTGGCGCCTGTCCTGCGACTTCAAGCACGCCGCCGACCGCCCCATCGGCCCCTACTTCCTCGCCGTCCGCGTCGACGCCTTCGCCGGCGGCGGCGGCCTCGGCCCCGACAACCACACCGCCGCCGCCATCCGCGCCGACGTCCACGCCTCGATCAAGCCGCTCTGACTCGGCCAGCGCGGCGCCGACCTCCTCGCCGGGACCGACCGATCGACGCGAGCGCGCGGACGTCTCCCGTCGTTCCACGCGTCGACCGCGCCGTGATCACGCGCGGCTCACGCCGAGGTCAGCAGGTCATAGACGAAGCCCTCCGTCGGAACCGTGACGTCGAACTCATCGATGACCGGGTACGCTTGCGCTGAGTCCTCCCGGCCTTGCGGCACACGTCCATCGAGAGTCACGTAGTCGGGGCCCGGCGCACCGACGCTCTCCAGCGCGCGTTGCGCCTCGACCGAGGCGAGCAGCTCCCCCAGCGCCGTCC
>CAADGB010000389.1 GCA_900696455.1 uncultured delta proteobacterium | reverse complement strand
GGCGAGCCAGGGCCGGGCGGGCCGGCGCCGGGCGGGGCGGCGCCGGGCGCGCCGCCGGACGGCGCGCCGCCGGCGCGGTGACGGTCAGACGCGGAAGATCGCGGCGCCCCAGGTGAAGCCGGAGCCGAACACGGTCGACAGCACCAGGTCGCCCTTCTTGACCTTGCCCGCCTGACGCCAGTGATCGATCGTGAGCGGCACGGTGGCAGCGGTGGTGTTGCCGTAGAACTGGATCGTGTTGAGACACTTCTCGGGCGGGATCTGGGCGAGCTGGGCGACCTGCTCGTTGATGCGCAGGTTGGCCTGGTGGGGGACGAACCAGTCGATGTCGGCCCAGGTCAGGCCGGTGTCGGCCAGCGCCTTCTGGGTGGCGAGGTTCATCTCGCGCACCGCGCGCACGTAGACGCGCTTGCCGTCCATGTGCGGGTACATCATCTGGTTGTGCTCGCGGTCCTTGGGGTCGTACTGCAGGTAGGGCGCCTTCGAGATGTCGAAGACCTTGAGGTAGAGGTACTCGGCGCCGGTGCCGTCGGCGGCGGCCCGGGTGTAGACGACGCCGTCGCGGGGGTCGTCGCTCTCCTTGGGGCCGAGGACGACCGCGCCGGCGCCGTCGCCGAACAGGACCATGACGTCGCGGCCGCGGGTCGAGTAGTCGAGCGAGTGGCTGTGGACCTCGGCGCCGACCAGCAGGATGCGGCGGTAGGTGCCGGTCTTGATGAAGGCGTCGGCCATCTGCAGGCCGTAGACGAAGCCCGAGCACTGCTGGCGGATGTCGAAGCACGGGCACTGGGTCTTGTCGGCGATGCCCAGCTTGCGCTGCAGGTAGACGCCGGACCCCGGGAAGTGGATGTCGGGCGACAGCGTGGCGAAGATGATGCAGTCGATCTCCTCGGCGGCGACGCCGGCGTCGGCCAGGGCGCGGCGCGAGGCCTCGAGCGCGAGGTCGCTGGTGTACGTGCCCTCGGCGACGTAGCGGCGCTCCTTGATGCCGGTGCGCTGCTGGATCCAGGCGTCGTCGGTCTCGGTCAGCACCGCCTCCTGGGCGACGTGGCGGTCGTTCAGGTGGCGGATCTCGTCGTTCTTCACGACGCGATCGGGGACGTACGAGCCGATGCCGAGGAGCTGAGTTCGGATCATCCGGGCTTGTTATCGCGGCGGCGGGGCGCTGCCAAGGGGCCACATGCCGGCTCACGGAGCGCGGCGGTGGGCGGCGTGGCGGTGGTGGTGGCGGCGGCGGCGGCGGCGGCGGCGGTGGTGGTGGTGGTGGTGGTGGTGGTGGTGGTGGTGGTGGTGGGGAGCGGGGAGTGGTGGCGGCGGCGGCGGCGGCGGAGGCGGTGGTGGCGGTGGCGGTGGTGGTGGCGGTGGCGGTGGCGGTGGCGGGGAGCGGGGAGTGGTGGCGGCGGCGGCGGCGGCGGAGGCGGTGGTGGCGGCGGCGGCGGTGGTGGCGGTGGCGGTGGCGGTGGTGGTGGTGGTGGGGAGCGGGGAGTGGTGGCGGCGGCGGCGGCGGCGGCGGCGGCGGCGGTGGCGGTGGTGGTGGTGGTGGTGGTGGTGGTGGTGGTGGTGGTGGTGGTGGTGGTGGTGGTGGTGGTGGTGGTGGTGGTGGGGAGCGGGGAGTGGGGGAGTGGGGAGTGGTGGCGGTGGCGGCGGCCGCGGGTGGCGCCCGGGCAGCAGATGCGGCACGTTCCCGGCGTGCACGCCCGGGTCGTCGCTGTCCTCGCTTGCGCTGTCGCCGTCGCCCTGCCGCTGGTGGCGGCGGGGCAGCGTCCGCCCCGGGGGGCCGCACCGCCCCCGGTGAGCGCGCCGCCGGCACCGCCGGCACCGGCGGTGGCGACCGAGCTGCCGGGCTGGCCGCTCTACGATCGGCTGTGCCTCGCATGCCACGGCGTCCGCGGCGACGGCCGGGGCCCGGCGGCGCCCTGGCTCGACCCGCTGCCGCGCGATCTCGCGGCGGGCCGGTTCAAGTGGGGTGGCACCGCCGACGCCCAGGCGCCGGCGCCGGCGGCGGTGGCGGCGGCGATCCGGTGGGGCGCGCCGGGGACGGCGATGCACGGCTTCGACGCGACCCTGACCGCGCGCGACGTGGAGCGCCTGGTCGACGTGGTGCTGGCGCTGGCCGGCCGGCCGGTGGGGCCGGGGGTGGCAGCACCCGGGGCACGAGCCTGGTACGCGATCCCCGGCCTCGACCCTGCCGGCAAGCGCGCGCAGGTCGAGCGTGGCCGCGCGCTGTGGGGCAGCCTGGGCTGCGTCACCTGCCACGGCGAGGGCGGCAAGGGCGACGGCCCGGCGAGCGCGACCCTGGTCGACGGCGCCGGTCAGCCGGCGGCGCCGTACGACCTGACGGCGTGGCCGGTGCGCCGGCCGCGGCCGCCCGACGCCACGGTCGAGGAGGCGATCCTGGCCAGCGTCGTCGAGGGCGTGGGCGGGACGGCGATGGCGAGCTTCCACGGCGCCGCGCCGTTGCCCGACCTGATGGCGGTGGCCGCGTACGTGGCGACGCTGGGGCCGCGCGAGGTCGAGGCCGTCCCCGACCTGACCGCGGCGACGATCGCGCGCGACCGCGGCCCGGACCGCGCGCGCGCCGGCTACCGCTGGGGCGCCGCCGACGATCCAGACGGCGCGCTGTTCGGCGGCGAGCTCGCGCCGCAGGGCGAGCCGCCGGCCGCGCTGGCGCCGGCGCAGGCGGCGCTGTCGTCGCGGCAGTGCGGGCGCTGCCACGCCAAGCAGGTGCGCGAGTGGCAGGGCAGCCTGCACGCGGCGGCGGCGTCGCCGGGGCTGATGGGGCAGGTCGCGCGCCTCGACCGCCCGGCGGCGGTGCGGTCGTGCATGCGTTGCCACGCGCCGCTGGCCGAGCAGGAGCCGCGCAGCCCGTTCCTCGACGAGGCCTTGCAGGCCGAGGGCCTGACCTGCGCGGCGTGCCACGTCCGCGACGGCGTGCGTCACGGCCCGGCGGGGCGCGCCCCGTCGCTCCTGCCCTTGCCCGGCTACCCGCTGCGCGAGCTGCCGGTGTACGGCCGCGCCGACTTCTGCGTCGGCTGCCACCAGCTCCCGGCGCGGCTGGCGGTGGGGGGGCGACCGCTGCTCGACACCTACCGCGAGTGGCTGCTGGGGCCGTACATGAAGCGCGGCATCCAGTGCCAGCACTGCCACATGCCCAACCGCGAGCACACGTGGAAGGGCATCCACGATCCGGAGACCTTCCGCCAGGGCATCGGGGTCACCGCCATCGCGGCGCGCGGCGCCAGCGGCGTGGTCAGCGTGCGCGCGCGCCTGGCCAACGTCGGCGCCGGGCACTACCTGCCGACGACGCCGACCCCGGCGGCCTGGTTCTCGATCGAGCTCGTCGACCAGGACGGCCGCGCCATCGCCGGTACCCGCCTCGAGCGGCGCATCGGCCGCCACCTCCGCTTCGCCGGCGGCGCCTTCGAGGAGCTCGAGGACACCCGCCTCCCGCCCGGCGGCCACGTCGAGCTCGCCCAGGGCTTCCGCCGCGGCCGCGTCGCCGCCGCCACCCACGTCCGCGTCCAGGTCCGCGTCCGCCCCGACGACTACTACGAGGGCCTCTACAAGGCCCGCCTCCGCGCCAAGCTCGACCCGTGGGTCCGCGCCCAGTTCGAGACCGCCCTCGCCCGCGCCGAGGCCAACGCCTACGTCGCCTACGACCAGCTCTGGCCGATCGAGGGGACAGGATCCGGGGTCGTAGGTGCTCGGAACTAGAGCGGTTTCGAGACCCACTGCGTTTCGGGCTCGCGCGCGCTGCTGCCGTCCGGTCGCTCGATCCGCCGTCGGTACGGCGAGACGTCGTCGAGCTCCTCGGGGAGGATCTCGGCGCGATCGCGGTGGGTGTACGCGAGCATCATGTGACGGTAGGCCTTCGCACGCGAGGCGGGATTCCGTCCCAGCCGGCGGTACCACGCGCTCGGCGTCCACAGCTCCGGCGAGATGCGCCCGCGAGCGCCAGCGTGGAGGGGACCGGTCGACCAGTCGTGACCGACCGGATCGTCGACCAGGCCGGCACGGTAGGCGTTGGCGTCGTTGTAGAGCGTCGTCATCATCAGGTGCGGCTCGTCGGTGATGACCTTCGAGCGGTAGCGCTCCTCGAAGAGCTTCCCGCTGCTCTTGCGCTTGTCGTTCCGGTACTGCGTGAAACGTTGACACGCGCGATGGACGAGCTGCGCCAGCGCCTTCTCGGCGGGCGGCGTGACGATCATGTGGATGTGGTTGGTCATCATCGTCAGCTGATGGAGCGCGCAGGCGCTGGCCTCGAGGCCGCGCTGGAGGCAACCCAGCCAGAACCAGCGATCGTCGTCGCCGCTGAACAGGCGACGGCGGTTGTTCCCTCGCAGGTAGACGTGATGTGGGGTTCCGACGACGACGACGCGTGGTTTTCTGGGCATCTTGTCGGCGGTTATCGAGCCGACGACGAAACGGTTTCGTCGATCACAGCGGGGTCAAAAAGACATTTGAGATCGAATGGATAGGATCCCGGATCCTGTCCCCTCGGGCTATGTCCCCTCGGGCTAAGGGGTTGGAATGTCGAGGAGGGTGGCGAGGGTGGGGGCGACCGAGAGGATGGAGGTGGAGAGGGGGAGCGGGCGGCGGCGGGGGTCGAGGACGAGGACGGGGACGAGGTCGTTGTCGGGGCTGATGGCGTCGTGGGAGGTGCCGGTGGTGTAGCGGGTGATGAGGCTGCCGTCGGTGGGGACGACGAGGAGCTCGCCGCTCTCGCCGGGGACGCGCGACCAGCAGGCGCGGGTGGCGAGATCGTCGAGGCCGGCGCAGCCGGCGGGGAGGGGGTCGAGGGCGATGACGCGCTGGACCTGGGGCACGGCGGCGACGCGGGCGGCGATGGCGTCGAGGGCGCGCGCCCGCTCGGGGTGGGCGGCGGCGGCGGGGCTCAGGTAGATCATCCCCGACGACACGATCGCGATCCAGTCGCCCTCGCCCAGCACGCTGGCGGCGCCGGCGCGGGCGGCGGCCTCGAGCTCGGCCGGCGGGATGCGGCGGGCGCCGGGGTGGCGGCCGTGCTCGACCAGCGGGGTCGCGCCGTGGTCGCTGGTCACGACCACGGCGTAGCGGCCGGCGCCGACCTCGCGATCGAGCGCGGCCCAGAACCGCGCCAGCTCGGCGTCGAGGGCGAGCTCGTGCTCGAGCGTCTCCCACGACTCCTGGCCCCAGTTGTGGCCGACGTAGTCGTGGGCCGACAGCGACACCACCAGCAGGTCGGCGACGTCGTCCCGCCCCAGCCCCTCGCCGGCGACGGCGGCGATCGCGAGGTCGAGCTGCAGCCGGTCGAGGAAGGGTGTGGCGTGGAGCGCCCGCGCCGGCGCGGTGCTGGTCGCCAGCCGGTGCGGGAAGACGATGCCCAGGCCGTGCTCGGCGCCCTCGCCGGGGGCGTCGTCGGGGAGACCGGTACGGGCGGCGCGCAGCGCCGGATCGCGCGCCGTCCAGGTCGCCTCGAGCAGCGGCGCCATCGGGTGGGCGCGGTCGAACGCCAGCAGCCACGGCGGCAGCGCGTCGGCGTACGCGGTGCTGGTGGTCACCCCGGGCAGCGCGGCCTCGTACCACAGCACGACGTCCGGGCGCCGGCCGGCGACCAGCGTCGCCGCGCGCGCCTTGCCGCCGATCACCACCGAGCGCGCCCGCCCGCCGGTCGCCGTCCGCAGCCAGTCGGCGACGCCGTCGACGCGCAGCGGGCGCCCCGACGCGCCCTCGAGGCCGTCGGCGACGCGGCCGGGCAGACCGAGGATCCGCACCGTGTCGTCGGCCTCGGCCTGGCGGCGCCGCCCCTGCTCGCGCCGCCACCAGTCGTTGGCGAGGATGCCGTGGACCGCGGGTGGCGCGCCGGTGCCGAGCGTGGCGTGGCCGGGCGCGGTGTAGGTGATGGCGTACGGGTACTCGACCGCCGCGTGGACGACGCCCTCGCGCAGCAGCCGACCGAGCCCGCCGCGGTAGAGGTCGCGGCGGGCCGCGAACCCCCAGGTCGGCCACTGATCGATGACGACCAGCACCACCAGCCGCACCGGCTCGTCGGCGGCGGGCGCCGGCGCGGGCGCCGGTCGGGTGCAGGCGAGCGCGGCGGCGACGAGCGCGCTCAGGGGCACGACCACGGCAGGGCGACGGCGCACGTCCGGACCATAGCCCGGCCGCGCGGCGGGACGGCGACGACCGTGCCGCTCAGTCGATCGGCGGGAAGTTCTGGCAGGCGGTGTCGAACAGGGCCAGGGCCTCGCCGAGGCCGACGGTCAGATCGCCGGCGCAGATCGACGACATGATCGCCGTCGACGGTCCGGCCGCCGCCACGAACGCGGCGAGGCGCGCGGCGTACTCGGCGTTGCCGAACTCGGACGAGCACGAGCCCGGGCCCGGCCCGGCGATCATCGCCGCCGCCCACCGCCCGCGGTCGCCGGTGTAGGCGTCGAGGAAGGCGACGTAGTTCGTCGGCGGCTCCATCTGCGAGTCGCACAGCGACTCGGCGAAGCCCAGGGTCACCGGCTGCTCGTAGCTGCAGTCGTTCTCGTCCGTCAGCACCACCACCGCGAGCAGCGCGTCGGGGCGGCGGAAGCCGGCGTTGGTGCCGTCGGCGATCCGATCCTCGAACGCCGCGCGTATCGCCGCCAGCGGCATCTCGTCGGAGGGGCCGCTGGTGCCGACGTTGGCGGCGCACGCGAACGCCGCCGCCGCGTTGACGTCGGTCCGCTCGATCCACCGCCGCGTCATGCCGCAGGCGCCGGGCTGCAGCATGGCGCCGTTGTCGCCGTCGTCCTCGGTGATGGGCAGGACCGGCCCGCCCGGGATCGTGGCCTGGTGGTAGGCGTAGTCCATCCCGGTGGTGGTGATCGCCACCCGGTAGTCGAGGCCGGAGGCGTCGATGACGGCCAGGAACTGGGGGAAGTTGGTGGCGAGGTTGGTCTGCTCCTGGCCCATCGAGCCCGAGTTGTCGACGACGAAGAGGATGTCGATCTTCTCGCAGCCATCGGCGGCGCCGCCGTCGCCGTCGTCGGTCGGCCACGACGCGTCGCCGCCGCCGCCGCCATCGACGCCATCGCCGTCGTCGTCGCCGCGCGCGGTCGGACCGCAGGCGACGAAGCTGGCCACGAACCACAGGCTGAGCGCGAGACGGACGAGACGCATGCAGGCCTCCAGGGCTCCCTCGGCCCGGACGGTAACGGCGACGACCGCCGCCGTCCAAGTGACACGGTCTGTCCGCGCCCTGACCTGGCACGACCCGGAGCCGGGCCCGACCTCGTGCCGCCCCGCAGGGCGAACCACGCGTCAGGGACAGGGGCCGTCGGCCGGGACCGTCGTCTGCGCCAGCCAGGCCTGGGCGCACGCTCCCGGATCGTAGCCGCTGGTCTCGGCGATCACGGCGAGCAGGTCGCTCATGCCCGCGGCCTGGCCGGCCCACCGGCCGTAGAAGGTGGCCAGCGCGGTGTCGAGCGCGGCGCGCCCGATGCGGTCCTCGAGCGCCCGGAAGAAGAAGGCGCCCTTGACGTACGGCACCCGCGTGAACAGGCCGTCGCGGAGGATGTCGACCTCGCCGCAGCTCTGCGGCCAGGCCACGCCGTTGCCGCTGCCGCTCCGCATCGCGTCGAGCTCCCGCGCCAGCGCCGCCCACACCGGATCGGCGACCGCGGCGCCGGCGACCTCGTCGAGGATGCGCCAGCTCAGGAACTCGACCGTGCCCTCGCTGAGCACGAAGTCCTCCCAGCAGCGGATGCGGACGCCGTTGCCGAACCAGCCGTGGGCGGCCTCGTGGACGTGGATGTCGACCGCGGCCAGCGCCGAGCTGGCGAGGTGCCAGTAGGGGTGGTGCTCCATGCCGCCGTAGGCGTTGCGGCCCCAGTTGGCCGACACCGTGCCGACCTCGTCGCCGAAACGGTAGGGGCCGAGCCGTTGCTCGAGCCAGTCGAACGAGGCGCGCAGGTGGGCGCCGCCGACCGCGGCCGCCGCCGCCTCGCTGGCCCGGTGCCACACCGCGACCCGGGTGCCGGCGGTGGTCTGCCCGAGGTCGAGGCGCGTGAACTCGCCGACGATCCACGCCGCCATGTAGGCCGGGGCGTCGGTGGGGATCGTCGCCGGGTAGAGCGCCATGCCGGTGGCGGCGCCTTCGACGCTCAGGTGGAAGGTGGTGCCGTCCGCCGGCGCCGACCGGCACGGGAAGACGTTGCCGCAGTGGTAGGGCCAGGTCAGCGTGTAGCCGGCGGTGGCCACGCCGTTGGAGCTGTCGTGGAAGCGCCAGCCGTAGTCGATCGTCACGACCAGGGGCTCGGTCGACGGCGGCACGCCGATGTCGAGCTGCGCGCCGCTCGGCCCGGACTCCACGTACTGCAGCGGGGTGTCGCCCAGCCGGACGCCGGTGATGCTCAGGGAGCCGATCTCGAACGAGGCGCCGGTCGACGACGACGGCGCCAGCGTGATCGTCGCCCGCGCCGTCCGGGCGGCGAGGTCGACGGCGAGCGTGGTGTCGACGACGTCGCGCTCGAGGTCGGCCATCGGCGGGTAGACCACCGCGGCGTCGGCCGCGGGCGGGGCGCCGTCGCCGCCGTCGCACCCGCTGCCGGCGCCGGCGAGGACGGTGGCGAGGACGGCGACGAGGACGGCGACGAGGGGACGGACGAGAGCGCGGCGCATCGGCGCCGACCCTACCCCAGACCCACGCGCGGGAGCGCGTGGGAGGCGTCACGCGCGCCGTCGATCGGCCGGCCCCGGCGACGACGCCGGTGGCGACCGCGGTGCGCGGAGCTCGGCGCGCCGTCGCGCGCCTCAGGGATCGACGATCGGGAAGCCGAACATCTCGCACGGGTGCGTGAACCGCACGACCTCACCGTCGTCCTCCGACGTCGAGGTGCCGCTGGGCGCGGTCTGGCCCCCCCACTTGTAGATGCTGTCGGTGAAGCCCTGGAACACGCACATCTCGCCGCCGGCCAGGCCGTAGCGGATCGTGCGGTCGGTGGGGTTGTCGAAGCGGCAGGTGAAGCGGATGCCGGTGAAGCCCTCGAGCGAGAACGCTGGATCGAGGACCGTGCCCAGCGGCTCGCCGATCGCGCCGTCGCTCGAGACGATCGTGACGTCGCCCGCCGGCCCGCCGGTGGCCACCAGGTCGAAGCCCCGACCGTACTCGTGGTAGTGGGGCAGCGCGTAGTACAGCTTCCAGTCCAGCGGCGAGCCGATGAGGCGCTGGTGGAGGTCGGCGAGGTCGCACTCGATCGGGAACGACGACGCGCGCTGCGGCGGCAGCGCCAGGCGGCGGTAGTCGAGGGCGAAGGTGCCAAGCTTGGTGACGACGTCCTCGGCCGCCACCGGCGTGATCGTCAGCTCGAGCGACGTGGTGAGCGGCGCGTCGCTGGCGTTGAGGAGGTGGATCCCCGCCACGATCTTGGAGCGCGGCGGGATGGGGATGACGACGCCGTCGGGGAAGTCCTGGCGCTCGGTCACCGACTGGGTCGACTGCGCGAACAGGACGGCGCCGGCGCCGCCGGCGACGACCTCGTCGTACCCGCGCGCGTCGCAGTCCCAGATCCCGTCGGGCCCGGGGAAGATGTTCTCCGGCACCCAGAACCAGTTCGAGTGGTGGAAGCCGCGCTGGGTCACCAGCTCGACCGCGTTGACGTAGAGCGGCTCGGCGTTGTCGAGCGCGACGCTGACGCAGTCGCCCGCGATCTCCTCGCCCGGCGCCAGCTCGAACGGGCCGAACGCGTACGTGCGGGGCGCGGGGGCCGGCGGCCCGTCGTCGCCGTCACCCTCGCCGCCGCAGCCGCCCGCGGCGAGGGCCAGGGCGGCCAGCGCGGCGATCGCGCCGGCGGCGAGGGTGGGGACGCGGCGAGCGGGGACGATCGGCGATGGCATGGGCTCGGCCCGAACCTAGGCCCGCGCCGCCCGTCCGCCAAGCGAAAGTTGACCGCGCGGTCACGGTTTGCGCGGGTATGATCCGTGACGATGCCAAGCCTCCGCGACTGGGCCGACGGGCTGTGGACCGGCGCTGCCCGCACCGATCACACCTCGATCGTCGGCTCGATCCTCGGCGCCGGCGTGGCGCTCGACGAGGTCGCGCCGGGCGTCGCCTTCCTGCCCAACCTCGGCAACGTGATCGCCGTCGACGGCGGCGACGGCCTCTGCCTGGTCGACACCGGGAGCTTCCTCTCGGCGCCGATGGTCCACCGCCAGGTGCGGGCGTGGCGCGACAAGCCGCTCCTGGCCGCGATCTACACCCACGGCCACGTCGATCACGCCATGGGCATGGGGCCGTTCGACGAGGAGGCGCGGCGGGGCGGCCAGCCCCGGCCGCGGGTCTACGCCCACGAGGCGCTGACCGCCCGCTTCGATCGCTACCAGCTCACCGCCGGCTGGAACCAGGCCATCAACGCCCGCCAGTTCCGCATCCCCGGCCTGCGCTGGCCGACCGAGTACCGCTACCCCGACGTCACCTACCGCGATCGCTGGCAGCTCGAGGTCGGCGGCGCCCGCCTCGATCTCCGCCACGCCCTGGGCGAGACCGACGATCACACCTGGGTGTGGCTGCCGGCCCACAAGGTGCTGTGTACCGGCGACCTCTTCATCTGGGCGGCGCCCAACTGCGGCAACCCGCAGAAGGTGCAGCGTTACGTGCGCGAGTGGGCGGACGCGCTCGACGTGATGGCCACGCTCGGCGCCGAGGTGCTGCTGCCCGGGCACGGCCCGCCGATCTTCGGCGCCGACCGCGTGGCGCAGGCGCTCGACGAGACCGCCCGGCTCCTGCGCGTCATCCACGACCAGACCGTGGCGGCGATGAACCAGGGGCTGTCGCTCGACGAGGTGGTGGCGGCGGTCGCGATCCCCGCCGAGCTCCTGGCCCGGCCCTACCTGCGCCCGGTCTACGACGATCCGGCCTTCATCATCCGCAACGTGTGGCGCCGCTACGGCGGCTGGTGGGACGGCAACCCGGCCCACCTCCTGCCGCCGCGCGAGCGGGCGCTGGCCACCGAGATCGCGAGCCTGGCCGGGGGCGGCGCGGCGCTGGCGGCGCGGGCCGAGGCGGTGGCCGACCACGACCTGGCGCTGGCCTGTCAGCTCGCCGAGTGGGCGTGGGCGGCGGCGCCGGGCGACGCCGAGGTCCGCCGCGTGCGCAGCGCGCTCTATCGCCGCCGCGCCGAGGGCGAGACCAGCCTGATGGCGCGCAGCATCTTCACCGCGGCCGCCGAGGAGCGCTGAGATCGCCCGCAGCGCATGCGGGACGCTCGCCGCCGACCTGCTAGGCTGCGTGCCGCGTGGTCATCGACGCCCTCTACCTCCTCGCCGGGCTGCTCCTCCTCTACTTCGGCGCCGAGTGGCTGGTCGCCGGCGCGGCCGGGCTCGCCCGCTCGCTGGGCATGCGCCCGCTCATCATCGGCCTCACCGTGGTCGCGTTCGGGACCTCGGCGCCGGAGCTGGTGGTCGGCATCGACGCCTCGATCGCCGGCCAGGGCGCGATCGCGCTGGGCAACGTGGTCGGCTCCAACATCGCCAACCTCGGCCTGATCCTCGGCCTGACCGCGCTCATCTTGCCGCCGGCGGTCGACGTCCAGGTCCTGCGCCGCGAGGTGCCGGTGCTGCTGGCGGTCACCGCGCTCCTGCCGCTGGCGCTGATCGACGGCTGGCTCGCGCGCTGGGAGGCCGCGGTGCTGCTGGTCCTGGCGGTGGGCTACCCGTGGTGGATGATCCGCAGCGCGCGGATCGGGTCGCTGGCCGCCGCCGCCGAGATGGAGGAGGCGGCCGAGCTCGCCGCGGCCCTGCCGCCGGCGGGGAGCCGCCTGCGCCTGGCGCTGCGCGCCGTGGTCGGCCTGGCGCTGCTGGTCGGCGGCGGTCGCGCCCTGATCGAGGGCGCGGTCGGCATCGCCACCACGGCCGGGATGAGCCCGCGGGTCATCGGCCTCACGATCGTCGCGGTCGGGACCTCGCTGCCCGAGCTGGCGACGTCGCTCCTCGCCGCCGGCCGCGGCCACGCCGACATCGCCGTCGGCAACGTCGTGGGCTCCAACATCTTCAACATCCTCCTCATCGGCGGCGCCTCGGCCATGACCGCGCCCATCGTCGCCCCCATCGGCTCGGTGGCGATCGATCTGGTCGCGATGGGCGCCCTCACGGTGTTCGCCGTGGCCGCGATGCGCACCCGGCGCAAGGTCGACCGGGTCGAGGGCGCGGTCCTCGTGCTCGGCTACGTCGGGTTCCTCACCGCCCTCCTGCTGGGGCGGTAGGTGGCGCGCCGGCGCGTGGCCGGGCTCGCCGGGCTGGCCGGGCTGGTCGCCTGTAGCCGCCCCGCCGTCGACGGCGAGCGCGCGGCGGCGCTGTTCGAGCGCGTCACCCTCGCCACCGGCGGGGTCCACGGCCTGAGCGGGCTGGCGGTCGATGGCGACGGCGCGCTGTGGACCGTCGCCGAGCGGGGCGCGGTCGCGTTCCGGATCGTGCTCGAAGGCGGGCGCGGGCCCGTGGTGGTCGCCTACCCGGTGGACGGCGTGCCCGCGGACGAGGACCTCGAGGCGGTGGCGGTCCTGCCCGGCGGGGCGCTCGCCGTCGGCACCGAGGGCCGCACCGCCGGCGTGGCGCGGGTCTTTCGCCTGCGCGCGCGCGACGGCCGCTGGCAGGTCGACGGCCCGCCGCTGGAGCTCGGCGGCGACGAGGCCGGGGTCGCGATCGGCGCCAACCACGGCGCCGAGGCGCTGTGCGCGGTCGGCGATCGGCTCGTGGTCGGGCTCGAGACCGCCGGCCGCGACGCCCGCGGGCGCTGGGCGCCGCTGGTGATCGTCGAGCCCGACGGTCGGCGCACGGGCCACCGCGCGCGCCTGCGCACCGCCACCGGCAAGCTGAGCGGCCTCGACTGCTGGGCCGACGGCGCGCGGGCGCGGGCGCTGGCCATCGAGCGGCACTTCGAGGTCACCCAGCTCGTCGCCTTCGACCTGCCGCCGCCGGGCGCCGGGCCCGCCGACCTCGACGCCGAGCTGGTGCTCGACCTCGGTCCGGTCCTGCGCGGCGCGCTCAACCTCGAGGGGATCGTCCGACTGCCGGACGGGAGGCCGGTGGCGGTGGTCGACAACCAGTACGGTCGGATCACCGGCCCCAGCGAGCTCCTGGTGTTCAGGTCGCCGGTCCGCTGAGGTCGTCGCTTCCGTCGCCATCGCCATCGCCGTCGCTGTCGCCGTCGCCACCGCGGCCGCCGCCGCCGGCGCCGCCGCCACCGCCACCGCCGCCGCCGAGCCGCGCTCGCGCCTCGCGCAGCATCTGGCAGAAGAGCTCGCCCTGCTCGAGCGCGTCCTCGACGGCGACGTGGCTGTGGCCGGCGGCGCCGCGCCACCGCGCCGGCATCGTGCGCTTGGTGGTGTCGCGGAACGGCGTGCCGAGGAGCGTCATCGCCATCGTCTTGATGTCGAGCGCGGCGTGGGAGAACGGGCTCGCGCCGGTGAACCGCACCAGGTACCAGTAGACGAACGTGAAGTCGAAGCCGGCGGGGTAGGCGACGAACACCGGCCGCCCGGGCAGCGCGCCCAGCCAGCGCGTGAAGTCGGCCATGGCCTCGGCCGGCGGCCGGGGCTCGATCCGGCACGCCGCCCACGCCGCGGGCTGGCTCCGCCACCAGCGCAGGGTCGCCGGATCGGCCGCGGCGCCGGGCAGGGTCTCGAGGTTGACCGAGAACGTGCCGAGCCGGGTGGCGGGAGGCGCCGCGCCGCCGCGCTCGACGAGGAACGCGGCGGCGCCCAGGGACAGCATCGAGTGCGGCCCCGGGATGGGGCCATCGGCCTCGATGTCGACGGAGACGTAGACCTCACGGCGCGCCATGCGCGCACGCTACTACGCCGCGGCGGCTACTTGCCGAAGCGGTAGGTCGTGAACTGCGCGTCCATGCGCGCGTCCTGGCCGCTCGTGAAGTGGTCCATGCAGGCGTCGTCGGTGTAGTCCATGAAGTTCTTGATGGGGTCGGCGCCGGCAGCGCGCGGACACGTGTCGCGGCCGGTGGGGCAGCCGTAGGCCGCGCTCTTCTCGGCGGCGGTGTCGGCGACGTAGTCGCCCTGGCCGTTACATCCGCCCTGGAAGGTGTGATAGAGGCCCATCCAGTGGCCGACCTCGTGGGTGCCGGTGTCGCCGAGGTTGTAGGGCGCGGCGGTGCCGCCGGGCAGCGACGAGAACAGCAGCACCACGCCGTCCTGCGACGGGCTCTTGCTGTAGCTCGACGGGAACGTGGCCCAGCCCAGATAGCCGCCGCCCGGGTTGGTCGAGTAGATGTTCAGATCGTCGGCGGAGCCCTGGCGCAGCGCGGTCTTCATCTGCCGCTCGGCGCTCGACCCCGGGCCGGCGGCGAACCAGGTCGCGTTGGTGGTGCGGGTGGTCGCCACCAGGTTGAACTGCCAGCCGGTGGAGGCGAAGGCGGCGTTGAGCACGTCCATCTGGGCGGCGATCATCGTGTCGGGGATGTCGCCGTTGGAGATGCCCGAGCCGCTGCGGATGACGTGGAAGTACACGGGGATGGTGCCGCCGGTGGCGCTGGCGACGGTGTCGTACTTGTGCGCCGCCAGGTGGGCGTCGACCTCGGCCTGGATGGCCGCGGCGGTGACCTCGTCGTGATCCTCGGTGGCGCACTCCCGGATCCAGTCGGCGCTGGAGCCGGGCTCCTGCACGCCCTCGATCTCCTCACCATCGGTGTCGATGTCCGCGCATGCAGCGAGCGTGAGGGCCGATGCGATCGTTGCGAACGTGAACGAGCGGGTCAGAAGGCGACGCATGTTGCTCCCTTGCGGTTGATGCGACATCGCGATGTCGCTCCTGTCGCATCTAGCAGGGACCGTTCCACCACCCCGGCCGGTGATCACCCACCTGTCAGGGCGAGCGTGGACGGCGCCTTACCTCGCCATTGAAGCGGGGAGGTGTGCCAACCTGTCCTACCCTCAGGGCGTTTTGCTACTGGTTCCAGGTGGTTACATGGGGCAATCACACGCCCTTCCGCCCACGTTGCCCGATCTGTCGGACGCTGGCGTCGTCGTCCCACATCTGTCCGGAGCGGGCTCGCCATGGTGGGTCCTGACCCCAGCGCCGATGTCCGCCGACCACGGCCGGGCCCGGCGCCGACCCTGCTACAACTCGCGGCCATGGCGCGTGCATCGACGGTGGCCGGGGCGCTCCCGGCCGTCCTCCTCGGCAGCCTCGCTCTCCTCTCGACGCCGGGCCGTGCCGAGCCGGCGCGCGTGGAGCTCCCCGAGCTGGTGCGGCGCGCCCAGGCCAGCGAGCGCGCCCGGATGGCCGCCGCCGACCGCGACGCTGCCCGCGCCCGGGCCGGCGAGGCCGACGCGGCGCGGTGGGCTCGCATCACGGCCACCGGCTTCGTGGCGCCGTCGCCGTCGATCACCTGCGTCGATCCGGACTGCACGGCGACCGACCCATCCGACTTCGCGCTCCGCTTCTCGGGCGTCTTCGCCGGGGCGCAGGTGCAGGTCACGCAGCCGCTCTACACCTTCGGCAAGCTGAGCGCGGTGCGGGAGGCGGCGCGGCTGGGCCACGAGGCGCAGGCCGCCCTCGCCGACGCCACCGCCGGCGATCTCGCCCTCGACGCGGCCCGCGCCTACTGGGGGCTCAAGCTCGCGCGCGAGCTGCGCTGGATGCTCGAGGACGGCGACGAGCAGATCTCGCGGGCGATCGAGCGGCTCGACGAGCGCCTCGCCAGCGGCGACGCCGAGGTCACGATCCAGGACCGGCAGCGGGTCGAGGTGCTGGTGGCGGAGGCCCGGGTCCAGCTCGCGGAGGCGCGCCAGGGCGAGGCCACGGCCCTGGCCGCGGTGCGGGCCCTCGGCGGCGATCCAGCCCTCGACATCGACGAGGCGCCGCTCGAGGCCGTGGTCTTCGATCTCGACGCCGACGAGGCGCGCGCGGTCGAGATCGCCCGCGCCGGCCGGCCCGAGGTGCGCGCGGCGCGCCAGGGGGCGCTCGCGGCGCGTCGCCTCGCCGACCTCGAGGCCGCCGGCTACCTGCCCGACCTGGCGCTGGTCGGGAGCCTCGGCTACGCGCGCGCCCAGGGCGTCGACGACGCGCCCAGCGCCTTCTCGTACGATCCGTACAACGGCGCCACCGGCGCGCTGGCGGTGGTGATGCGCTGGCAGCTCGAGCCGTGGACCACGGCGGCGCGGGTGGCGCGGGCGCGGGCCGGCGAGCGCCGCGCCCAGGCCCTGGCCGAGCTCGCGGTCACCGGCGCGACCCTCGACGCGCGGGCGGCGCGGGCCGAGGCCACGGGCGCGCGGCAGAAGCTGGACGCCGCGACCGCGGGTGAGCAGGCGGCGCGGGCCTGGCTGGCGGCGGTGCTGCAGGCCGACGCCATCGGCGCCGCCGAGGCCCGCGACCTGGCCGACGCCTACATCGCCTGGTTCCAGATGCGCGCCCGCCTGGTCGGTGCCATCTTCCAGTGGAACGTCGCGGTGATGCGCGTGCGGCGCGCCGCCGGTGAATTCGCCCACGACGCGGGGCGTCGCTAGTACCAGGGTCAGCCCGAGGATCATGATGAAGCCAGTCGCCCTCCTCCTGTTCGCGCTCGCCCTGGTCGCGGCGCCGGCCGCCGCCCAGGCCGCCGACGGCCCCGGCACCCGGGTGGTGCGCAGCGCCAACGACACGATCGCGAAGCTGCTCAAGCAGAAGGCCCGCCCCGGCAGCGAGGAGGAGAAGAAGGCGGCGGCGCGGGTCACCGAGAGCGTGCGCGGGTTCCTCGACATCGACGAGCTGGCGCGGCGCGCCCTCGTCGACCACTGGGGCAAGGTCAGCGACGCGCAGAAGGCCGAGTTCCTGGCGCTGCTGCGCGCGCTCATCGAGGACAACTACGTCAAGGGACTGCGCGCCAACCTCGAGTACCAGGTCGCGTACAAGGGCGAGGGGCCGGCCAGCGCCGGCGACGACAAGGCGGTGGTGGTGAAGACCGAGATCACCGCCAAGAAGAAGGGCCGGCCGGTGAAGATCTCGGTCGACTACGTGCTGATCGAGGTCGGCGGCAAGCTGCGTTGCTACGACATCCGCACCGACGGCGTCGGACTGGTCGAGAACTACCGCGCCCAGTTCAACAAGATCATCGCCAAGGACGGCTTCGACGGCCTCATCGCGCGCATGAAGAAGAAGCGCGCGGCGCCCTGAGCCTGGCGACGGCGAGCGAAGCTCCTACGCGCCGGACGTCGGGTCGGCGTCGCGGCCGGTGCCGGCCTGCGGTCCGTCCCCGGCCGCCCTCGTATAGTATGGGCGTCCGATGAGCCTGCACGCCCCCTACCTCGACGCCGCCCGCCGCTGGGCCGCGCTCGATCCCGATCGCGAGACCGCCGCCGAGCTCGACGCGCTCCTGGCCGCCGCCGAGGGCGGGGGCGATGGCGCCCCCCGGGCCGGCGCCGAGCTGGCCGACCGCTTCGCCGGGCGCCTCGAGTTCGGCACCGCCGGCATCCGCGGCGTGCTCGCCGCCGGGCCCATGCGCATGAACCAGCTCCTGGTCCGCCAGGTCTCGGCGGGGCTGGCGGCCCACGTCGCCGCCTCCGTCGCCGACGCTCGCGCCCGCGGCGTCGTCATCGGCCACGACGCCCGGCGCAAGTCGCGGCGGTTCGCCGAGGAGGCGGCGGCGGTGTTCCTGGGCGCCGGCTTCCGCGTGCTGCTGGCGGAGGCGGCGTGGCCGACGCCGGTGACGGCGTGGGCGGTCCGCGCGCGCCGGGCCGCCGCCGGGGTGATGGTGACCGCCAGCCACAACCCGCCCGAGTACAACGGCTACAAGGTGTACTGGGAGAACGGCGCCCAGATCATCCCGCCCCACGACACCGCGATCGCGCGCGCCATCGACGACGTCGACGTCGAGGCGGTGGCGCTGGGTGAGCTGGCCACGGCGCGCGCCAGCGAGCAGCTCGTGACCCTGGGCGCCGAGATCGAGGACGCCTACCTGCGCGAGGTGCTCGCGCTGCAGGTGGCGCCCGACGCGCCGCGGGACCTGCGCATCGCCTACACCCCGCTGCACGGCGTCGGCGCCGCGCTGGTCGAGCGGGCGCTGGCCGGCGGCGGCTTCGCCCACGTCGTCACCGAGCCGTCGCAGCGCGAGCCCGACGGCGCGTTCCCGACGGTGGCCTTCCCCAACCCCGAGGAGCCGGGGGCGATGGACCGGGTGCTGGAGCTGGCGCGGCGCGAGCGCGCCGACCTGGTCCTGGCCAACGATCCCGACGCCGACCGGCTGGCGGTCGCGCTGCCCGACGCCGGCGCCGCCGCCGGCTACCGCATGCTCACCGGCGATCAGGTCGGCGTGCTGCTCGCCGACTACCTGCTCGCCCACGCGCCGACCGATCGGCCGCGGCTGGTGGCGTGCAGCCTGGTGTCGTCGCAGCTCCTCCGCTTCCTGGCCGCGGTCCACGGCGCCGAGAGCCGCGAGACCCTGACCGGCTTCAAGTGGATCGCCAACGTCGCCATGGCGTGGCAGGCCGAGACCGGCGGCCGGTTCGTGCTCGGCTACGAGGAGGCGCTCGGCTACTCGGTGGGCGAGCTGGTCGCCGACAAGGACGGCGTGTCGGCGGCGCTCCTGTTCGCCGAGCTGACGGCGTGGAACCGGGCGCGCGGCAAGACCGTCGCCGACCACCTCGACGAGCTGTACCGCCGGGTCGGCCTGTTCGTCACCGAGCAGGTGTCGATCACCGCGCCCGGCGCCGAGGGCCTGGCCTCGATCCGCGCGGCGATGGCCGCGTTCCGCGCGGCGCCGCCGGCCGAGCTCGGCGGGGTCGCCGTCGACGAGGTCGCCGACCTGGCCCGGGGCGAGGGCGGCCTGCCGCCGTCGGACGTGCTGATCTACCGCCTGGCCGCCGGCCGGCGCGTGATCATGCGGCCGTCGGGCACCGAGCCCAAGCTCAAGAGCTACTACGAGGTGCGGGTCGTGGTCGGCGACGGCGAGGAGCTGGCCGCGGCCCGGGCGCGCGGGCTGGCCGAGCTGGCGGCCCTGCGCGACGCCCACCAGGCGCGGCTGCGCGCCGCGCTGACCTGATCGCGGCCGGGCGCGGCGCGGCGTGGTGCGCAGCGCGCCGCGGCGTCACGGTCGCCCGGCGACCAGCAGGTCGCCGAGGATGCGCAGGGTCAGGCCCCACACCGTGAAGCCCTGCCACTGCCAGCACGGGAAGCGCACCGGGCCGGGCGGGCCGGGCCAGGTGTACGTGTCGTCGAGGCGGCCGGCCGCGGCGAGCGGCAGCGGCAGCCAGAACGCGGCCGCGGCCTCGGCGCCCAGGCGCGGCGCCGGCGCCGCCTCGGCGGTGAACACGAACGGCGTGACCTCCACGCCGGCCGGCCCGGCGGCGTACGGGTGCTGCGCGGGCAGGCGGCCGAGGAAGCGCGCGCCGGCGCCGAGGTCGACCGCGAGCTCCTCGGCGGTCTCGCGCACCGCGGTGGCGCACAGGTCCGGATCGCCCGGCTCGTGGCGGCCGCCGGGCAGCGCGACCTGCCCCGACCATGGATCGCCCGGGCGGTCGGCGCGGCGCATCAGCAGCACCGCGACGCCGTCGCGGCCGTGGTGGAGCAGCGCCGCCACCGCGGCCCGCCGCCGACCGTCCACCGGCGGCGGCTCACCGGCGCCGGGCAGGAGCCGGGTGGCGAGCGCGGCGAAGGAGAAGGGCACGCCCACCACTATAGGGCACCGACCGGCGCGAGCGCAGCGACCGCCTCGGCGTGCCTGCGGGCGACGCGGCCGGCCGGGGTGGCCCCGGCCGCCGTCAGCGAAACCGCGGCAACAGGGCGTGGTTCTCGACGTGGTGATGGCGGACGACCAGGAGCTCGAGCTCGTGGAGCGCCGCGTACAGCTCGATCACCTCGATCGGGGCGCCGGCCGGGGCCTGGTAGCCGTTGCCGACCTGGCGCAACCGCCGGAGCGCCTGGGCGAACTCGCGGTGCTCGTCGAACATCACCCCCAGGCTGGCCCGCAGCTCGGGCGTCATCGCGCCGGCGAGCATGGCGGGGAAGAGCTCGTCCTCCTCCCGGTCGAGGTGGGTGAGCAGGTGCTCGGCCAGCTCCTCGACGAGGTTCACGAGCGGGCGCAGCGCCGGGTACGTGGTGGCGTGGCGGCGGACCACCTCCCGGCCCTGGAGCTCCAGGAGGGCGAACAGCGCGCGCAGGTGCCGGTGCTGCTGGGCCAGCGAGCGGTTGATCAGCGCCGAGGTCGAGGCCGTGCGCGGATCGGCGTCGAGATCGGGCGCCGCCATCGCGGTGGTCAGCTCGGCGACGAGCGCCTCGCCGTCCAGGCCGCGGTCCGCGATCACCTGGGCGAGGGGCCGATGCCCCTCGCAGCAGTAGTCGATCTGGCGGCGGTCGAGCACGGTCGCGGTCGCGCTGTGGGCAAGGACCAGGTTGGCGACCGGGGCGTCGAGATCGATCATGACGGGGCGTCAAGTATATCCCGGCGCCCCGGCCGCGGGCTCAGGCCCGGCGGTACATGGTCACGACGCAGGCGCCGCCGAGGCCGAGGTTGTGCTGGAGCGCGATCTTGGCGCCCTCGACCTGGCGCTCGCCGGCGGTGCCGCGCAGGTGCCAGACCAGCTCGGTGCACTGGGCGAGGCCGGTGGCGCCCAGCGGGTGGCCCTTGGACAGGAGGCCGCCCGACGGGTTGGTGACGAACCTGCCGCCGTAGGTGTTGTCGCCGTCCCAGATGAACTTCTCGGCGCCGCCCTCCGGGCACAGGCCGAGGGCCTCGTAGGTCAGGAGCTCGTTGGCGGTGAAGCAGTCGTGGAGCTCGACGACGTCGACGTCCTCGGGGCCGATGCCGGCCCGCTCGTAGACCTTCCTGGCCGCCGCCACCGCCATGTCGTAGCCGACCATCTTGATCATCGACTTCTCCTCGAACGTCGTCGGGAAGTCGGTGGTCATGGCCTGGGCCGCGATGTAGACCGGGCGCGCGATGCCGTGCTTCTTCGCGAACTCGTCGGAGCACAGCACCGCCGCCGCCGCGCCGCAGGTGGGCGGGCAGCACTGGTAGCGGGTCAACGGATCGAAGACCTCGTCCGAGGCCATGATCTCCTCGACCGACAGCACCTCCTTGAACAGGGCGTACGGGTTCTTCGAGGCGTGCTGGCGGGCCTTGGCGCTGATCTTGGCGAAGGTCTCGCGCCGGGTGCCGTGCTTCCACCGGTGCTCGCGGCCGGCGCCGCCGAACATCTGGGCCGCCGGCGGGGCCTGGGTGAAGCCCTGGACCTCGCTCATCAGGTTGGCGTGCTTGTCCATCGGGTTGGTGCGGTCGGTCCACTTGGCCGCCAGCGCGCCCTTCTCCATCTGCTCGAAGCCCACCACCAGCACGCACTCGGCGACGCCGCCGGCGACGGCCTGGGCCCCCAGCATGAGCGCGCTCGAGCCGGTCGAGCAGTTGTTGTTGACGTTGAACACCGGGATGCCGGTGAGCCCGATCTCGTAGACGGCGCGCTGGCCGCACGTCGAGTCGCCGAAGACGTAGCCGGCGAACGCCTGCTCGATCTCGGCGAACGGGACGCCGGCGTCCTCGAGCGCGGCGCGGCCGGCCTTGGCCGCCATGACGTTGTACTCCTCGCTCTTGCCGGGCTTGGCGAAGGGGACCATCCCGACGCCGATGACGTTGATCCTGCGGGTCATGTTGCTGCTCCTGTGTCGTCGGGGTGAGGGTTCAGGCCAGGCCCTTGAGGAAGCCGAGGCGGTGGGCGACCGAGACGTCGCCGTCGACGCGCAGCCGGCCGTGCTGGAACAGGTCGCGGGCGCTGGCCGCGCCCCGGGCCAGCGCGGCCAGGTCGGCGTCGGCCAGGGTCAGGGTCGCGGTGGCGCCGGCGGCGGCGCCCTGGGGCACCGACGGCGTGGCGCCGGCGGCGTGGACGGTCCACACGCTGTCGGGGTCGGTGGTCTTGAAGACCACCACCGCCTGGACCTCCTTGGCGAGGTCGGGCTTGTCGGCCAGCCGCTTGTCGAGCGCCGCGAACAGGGTCGGCGCGGTCGCGGCCTTGGCCGACGTCGCCGCCGCCTTGCCGCCGCCCGGGCCCTGGCCGGCGGCGCGGGCCTTGGCCACCGCCGCCATCGCGTGCTCGGGGTTGATCTTCTGCAGGAACGTCAGCTTCTGCGACGCCATGATGTTGCCGGAGATCTTGAGCTTGCCGGTGGTGAACAGCTTCATCGGGTCGCTCTTGCCCGTGGTCATGTCGATGAAGTCGCTCTCGCTGATCTCGAGCGTGCACTCGGCGGCCTCGCCGGCGCCGACCTCGCGGACCGCGCCCTTGCCGTTCTTGAGGTCGACCAGCCACGCCGCGTCGGGGCTCGTGATCTTGAACAGGTAGGTGGTGGCGATCTTGCTCACCAGGTCGGGGTTGCGCTCGACGTGATCGCGGATCGCGATGAACACGTCCCACGTCGTCGGGGTCAGGTCGGCGGGCGGGGCGGCCGCGCCCGCGCTGGCCGCGGCCTCGCCGCCGCCGGCGCCCAGGCGCTTGTTCATCTCGGCGATGACCATGTCGGGCGTCAGCTTCTTGAGGAAGCCGAGCTTCTGCGACGCCATGACGTCGCCGGAGATCTTGAGCTTGCCGGTCGAGAACAGCTTCATCGCGTCGGCCTGGCCGGTGGCCATGGCCATGAAGTCGGCGTCGCTCATCGCCAGCGTGCACTGGGGCGCGGCGCCCTCGCCCTCGCCGACCGAGCCCGGCGCGTTCTTCAGGTCGATCGTCCAGACGCTGTCCGGCCCGCTCAGCCGGAACTGGAAGGTCGTCTTCGCCTTGTCGACCGTGCCCGGGTTGGCGGCGACGAAGGTGCCGATGGCGCGGAAGATGTCGCCCGAGGTCGGGACCCGGGCCGCGCCGCCGCCGGCCGCGGGCGCCGGCCTGGCCTTGGCCCTGGGCTTGGGCAGCTCGGCGAAGAACTCGATCGCGGCGTTGGACACCACGACCTGATCGCGCTCCTTGACCTTGCAGCGGAACACGACCCGGGTGGCGCTCTCCTGCCACATCTCGGTGATCAGGGTCTCGCCGGGGTACACGACGCTGGCGAAGCGCACCTGCACGCTCTTGAAGTAGTCGGGGTCGCCCTGGGGCGCGAAGCGCTGGATGACCTGGCGGCCGGCGTAGCCGAACGTGCACAGGCCGTGGAGGATCGGGCGCTCGAAGCCGAAGGCCTTGGCGAAGCCGGGGTCGGCGTGGAGCGGGTTCCAGTCGCCCGACAGGCGGTAGAGCAGGGCCTGGTGGGCGGGGATCGCCTCCTCGACCACCTGGTCGGGCGCGCGCTCGGGCGGGACGTTGACGTCCTGGCTCGGGCCGCGCTCGCCGCCCCAGCCGCCGGCGCCGCGCACGAACGTGGTGATCTGGTTCTTCATCAGCTCGTTGCCGTCCTCGTCGTAGCTGACGACCTCGGTGACGACGAGCGCGTTCTTGCCCTTGTCGAAGATGTCCTTGATGCGCGCGCGGTGGGAGAGCGCCTGCTTGCGCGGCAGCGGGCGCAGGACCTCGGTGTACTGCTCGCCGTGCAGCACGCGGTCGAGGCTGTAGTTGAGGCCGGGGGCGCTCTTGCCCTCCTTGCCGAGCTGGAACATCAGGTTGAGGGCGGGGATGACGGCGTAGGTGCCCAGCGCCTTCATGCCCTTGCCGTGGAGCTCGTAGACGAGCTGCAGGTCGCGCTCGTCGGTGGGGTTGGTGGCGGCGCCGACGCCCAGCGCGTAGAGCGCGAGGTCGCGCTCGTCGTAGCTCGAGCGGACCTCGGGGAACTGGTAGCCGAGGGCGGCGTCGACGTCGATCAGGTCGTTGCCGCCCTTGGCCGGGCCGGCCTCGAGGTTGGCCATGATCGGCGACATCGACTCGGCGACCGAGCCCGGGTGCTCGGTCTTCTCGAACTGGTTGATGTCCGGCCACGCCGCGTCGACGGCCTCGGCGGTGATCGCGCGGCCGAGGCGGAAGGTCTTGCCGGCCGAGCGCTCCCAGCGCAGGCGGCCCATGAAGCCGCCGCCGACCTCGTACAGGCCGCCGGTGTCCTCGTTCTTCTCGTGGCACAGCCGCAGCACCAGCGGCGTGACGAACTCGGGCTTGAGCGCCTCGAGCAGGTTGGGCGGCAGCACGGTCTCGGTCATGCGCGAGCCGGCGATGGGCGCGATCGTGTTGACCAGGATGTTGCGCTTGCGGCCCTCGAGCGCCAGGGTCTGGGCGAAGCCGTGGAGGCCGAGCTTGGCCATCGAGTAGTTGGCCTGGCCGAAGTTGCCGTAGATGCCGGCCGCCGACGAGGTCATGACGATGCGGCCGTAGCCCTGATCGCGCATGATCGGCCACGCCGCGTAGGTGACCTTGAACGCGCCGAGGACGTGGACCTTGTAGATGAGATCCCAGTCCTGCGGGCTCATCTTCTGGAACGAGACGTCACGGAGGATGCCGGCGTTGTTGATGACGACGTCGACCTTGCCGAAGGCGTCGACCGCGGTCTTGACGATGGCGTCGCCGTGCTCCACCGAGTCGTAGTTGGCGACCGCGGTGCCGCCGGCGGCCTTGATCTCGTCGACCACCTTGTCGGCGGCCGCCGCCGACTTGCCGTCGCCGGTGAAGCTGCCGCCCAGATCGTTGACCACGACCTTGGCGCCGCGCGCCGCGAACGCCAGGGCGTGGGTGCGGCCGAGGCCGCCGCCGGCGCCGGTGACGATCACGACCTTGTCATCGAACCTCAGCTCGTTGCTCATGGGATCTTCTCCAGAAGGGTCGGGAACAGCGTCTTCCACTGGTGGATGCGGGTGGCGACCCGCGGTTCGTCGCTGTGGGTCAGCGTCGTCATCGCCGCACCCATCATCAGGTGCAGCGTGAGATCCATGGCGGCGGCGAAGCCGGGGCGGCCCGCCACCTCGGCCCCGAACAGGGCCGCGGCCTGGTGCAGGATGCGCTCGTGGACGGCGCGCTCGGCGCTGACCAGGGGCGCCCGCAGCTCGGCGTCGGTGCGGGCGGCGGCCCGCAGCTCGAGCGAGACCTGGAACAGCGGGCCGGCGAAGCACTCCCACAGCAGATCGAGCACGGCCTCGATGCGCGCCGGGCCGGTCGGCAGCGACGCCGCCCGCTGCCGCAGGTCGCGCCCCCGCATCTCGGCGAGGTGGGCGATGGTCGCGACCAGGAGCTCGGCCTTGCTGGGGAAGTGATGGAGCAGCGCGCCGCGCGAGACGCCGGCGCGGCGCTGGACCTCGAGGGTCGTGGTGCGCGCGAAGCCGCCCGCGACCAGGCTGGCGACGGCGGCGTCGAGCAGCGCGGCGCGGGTCTCGTCACGTCGCTGCGCCTGCGTGCGCGGCGCGCGGGCGCGCGCAGCCGGACCTCGTCGCAGGGCGGTGACCGTCATCCGCCGCGAACCCTACCCCCAGAAACAGTCAGTCAGGACGGTCGGTGGCGTTACATGGCATTACAGGCCCCGAGGGGCCTGGAATCACGACGCTTCTGGCGTGCGGATCGGACGGCGGCGTCCCCGCATGGATCCGCTCACGGCTCGTAGCAGTACAGCCGCGGCTGGAAGAAGCCGGTGGAGTTGCAGGCGCGGGTCGTGAAGTTCCACCAGTAGCCGCGCGGGTAGCTCCACAGACCGGTGGGGCCGCCGGCCTGGTTGGGATCGACCCAGTTGTTGCAGGTGGTGGCGACCGTTCCCAGCGCCGTGAGCGAGGTGGCGCCGTTCCAGACGTACGGGTTGGCGGTCGAGTACGTGCCGTTGCCGAGCTGCCAGATGCCGCCGCGCATGATGTTGTTGATGAGCTCGGTCCCGGTCCCGACCTCCTGGCCGTCGGGCCGCACGTACATCTGGCCGGCGGTGAGCAGGCTGCCGGCGGTCGAGGTCGTGCGCGCGATGAGCGCCCGGCCCTGGCTCACGCCCGCCGGGCGGTCGGTGTTGCAGACGGTGTCGGGGTTGGCGCCGGCGGCCACCGTGAATGGGTTGTTGCTCAGCCAGACGCGCTTGCCGGTGAACGTGCCCGGGGTGACCCCGGCGGTGTACTGCCGCATCATGCACAGGATGCGCTGCTGGCCGTGGGTCGACGAGCAGCCGGCGCCGGTGCCCGCCGTCCACGCGTCGGGGCCGCCCGTGGAGGAGCCCCACTGGACGCTGCCGCTGGTGGAGGTCCAGTCGGAGCAGGTCTGGGTGGAGGAGACGGTGCCATCGGAGTTGGTTCCGGTCATCACGGGCACGTTGAAGGCGTCCGCGCCGTGCTCGTTGAAGCGGGCCGGGTTGAGGATGGCCTGCCCGAGCAGGCTGGTCCGGGTCGAGGCGAAGACCCGGCCGTCCATCCGGATCCACCCCGAGGCGTTGACGCCGGCGCCCCCGAGACGGCTGAGCGCGGTCGAGTTGGCGGACGAGATCCAGGCGACGAAGTTGTTACCGGCCGCGTTGTTGATCCCGGCGGCGGTGGCCAGCGCGTTGCACGCGCTGTCGTACGGCGCGACGCCGCCGAGGTTGGTGGCGTAGGTCGCCGACGACACGAACACCAGGTTGCTGTTCAGCGCGTTGAACGTCCCGGTCACGGCCTCGGTGCCGTCGACGGTGAGGGCGCAGTCGCGGAACGGGCTGCCGGCGCAGGTGCCAGCCGAGGTCCCCGACCACGACGCGAAGTAGACCCCCGAGCCGTTGGTCGAGCGCGCCTGCAGCGTGAGGCTGCCAGGGTTGAACAGCGCCGTGCACGTCCCCGGGCACGAGATGCCAGCGGGCACCGAGGTGATCGTGCCGCTGGTGCCGGTGCGGGTGACGGTCACGCGCCACATGCCGGTGGCGCTGGTCGACAGGTTCACCGAGGATCCGGTCACCGACAGGGTCGCCGTGCCGGTGCGCGCCCCCGCCGCGCTGGGGCGGAAGCGCACGGTCATGGAGCACTGGCCGCCCGGCGACAGGCCCGCGGTGCAGGTGTTGCCCGAGACCTCGAGCTCCGTGGTCGACAGGTTGAGGCTGGGCACCGAGCTGACGAGGTCGCCGGTGTTGGTGATGGTCCAGGTCGCCGACGAGGAGCTGAGGACGCTGACCTCGACCTGCCCGAAGGCGGCGCTCGTGATGTTGGGCGAGAGCGTCGGCGGGTTCTGGCCGTTGCCCGACAGCGCGGTGTTCTGGGTGCCGCCGGGGGAGGCCGAGACCGTGAGCGTCCCGGTGACCGCTCCCGAGGCGGCGGGCGCGAACTGGATGCGGACGTTGCAGCTCGCGGTGCCGGCCAGCGTGGTCGAGCCCGAGACGCAGTCGCCGGCCATGCCGGTGAGGATCGAGAACGCCGCCGAGCCGCTGCGGCTGACGGTGAGCGTGCCGCTGGTCTGCTGGCCGTTGTTGGTCACCGTGATCGTGCGGGTGGCGGTCTGGCCGACGGGGAGGTCGCCGAAGGCGCCCGAGCCGCCGAGGGTGAGGACGGCGGGGATCTGGGCGGTGCCCGACAGGTTGGAGACCGCGGCGCCGCCGGGCGAGGCCGAGGCGGTCAGCGTGGCGGCCCGGGTGCCGCTCGCGCTCGCGCCGGGCGCGAAGCGGGCGGTGACCTGGCAGCTCGCGCCGCCGGCCAGGGTGCCGCTGCAGCCGTTGCTGGCGATCTGGAAGTCGCCGGCGTGGGAGCCGCCGAGGGCGACGGTGATCGTTCCGGACTCGGCGCCGCCGGTGTTCTGGACGGTGTAGGTCGCCGTGGCCGACGCCGAGCCGGCGACGACGATGCCGTAGTCGAACGAGGGCGGCGTGATCGAGAGCGCGCCGGGGGCGAGCGCGGTCGCGGTGAGCGACGCGTTGACGCTGCCGCCCGGAGAGGCGGTCACGGTCAGGGTGCCGCTGGCCGTGCCGGGGGCGCTCGGGGTGACCGTCACCGACACCGAGCAGCTCGCGTTGGGAGCGAGGGGACCGGAGCAGCCGTTGCTGGAGATCGTGTAGCCGGTGCCGCTCACCTGGGCCGTGACCGCGCCGGTGGCGACCGTGCCGCTGTTGGAGATGAGGAACGTCGACGGCGCGCTGGTCTGGCCGACGATGACCGAGCCCAGGTCGGAGCTGGTGCGGTCGATCGTGAGCGTGGCGTCGCCCGGGGGCGCGTCGATCTCGGCGTCGGCGCCGGCGGCGTCGACCTCGGGTGCGGCGTCGGTGAACTCGGTCTTCACGTCACCGCACGCGGCGGCGGTGAGGGCCATGACGAGCGAGGCGAAGAGAGCTACGCGGTTCCCCATGAACGCCATGATATCCGCGTTCCAGGGTCGTGATGGTGGCAGTCGTGGCAGTCGTGGCTACGAGAGAGTCGGAGCTGGCACTGGTCGAGCCGGGAGACGGGTGGCCGGTCGGTCTGGTCACGGCCGCGGACCGGCCGCCCGGCGGTCACGGGAAGCAGGCGTGGCTGCCCAGGCCGGCGAACGTGTCGGTGGCGAAGCCGTCCCACTCGATCGCCGGGTCGAAGGCGTTGGTTCCGATCGGGTCGCCGCGGCTCACCGAGCACTTGCGCCGGATCGTGTTGTCGGCGGTCGAGGTCAGGCCAGCCCCCCACTCGGTGCCCGGGTCGAAGCCGATCTGACCGATGACGTCGATTTGCGCGCCGCCGCAGATCAGCTCGATCGCGTCATCGCCGTTGAACGTGAGCACGTTGGAGTTCGTCGACAGGTCACAGCCGGCCTGGACCCCGGCGCTGGACATGACGTTGCACACGACGAAGACGTCGTGGGCAGCGATGGTCTGTGTCAGGTTCAGCGTCCCCCCCACGGCGGTGTTGCCGTTGAAGTAGACGCGCAGCGCGCAGCCGGTGAGGTCCACCGCGGTCGGGAGCGGGTTGGCGATCTCGAGCGCCTTGTTGTTGCTCGTGCCTTCGACGTACTCGCTGAAGAACGGGGTCTCGTTCTGGCAGGTCGCCGAGCAGCCGTCGAAGCTGTCGGTGTTGCCGTCGTCGCACTGCTCGCCCCGGCCGGGCTGCAGGAAGCCGTCGCCGCAGGTGTCGGCGGCCAGCTCGCAGATGCGGCCGGCGGTGAAGCCGAGGAAGGTGCAGCTCGTGTCGTTCCAGGTGCCGGCGGTGCGCGACGGCGAGGCCGTGGTGCTGAACAGGTTGACGCAGTCCTCGGGATCGCCGCCGTCGGGCTGGCCGGGCTCCCAGTTGGTGTAGCCGAGCGGCTCACCGGTGATCCAGCCGAACGAGCCCTCGACCAGCTCGTCGGTGAGGCCGATCCACGGGTTCTGCGCGGGGTTCTGCACCGAGGCGACCAGGGCCTGCTCCTCGGCGCTGGTGATCGTCGCCAGGTGGCCGCCGGCGGCCACGCACGCGGCCTGGGCGGTGGCGAACGTGGTCTGGTCGTCGTCGAACGAGGCGTAGCAGTGGCCGGTCGCCGGGTCGGTGGCGAAGCGCTCGGCGGCGGCCAGGAGCGGGTTGGTGGCGTCGCACACGACGCCGGCGACGCACTGGGTGGTGCAGCCGTCGGTCTCGACGGCGTTGTCGTCGTCGCACTGCTCGCCGCCGACGACCAGGCCGTCGCCGCAGATCTCGGTGCAGGCGGTGGGCTGGCCGCTGCAGTCCCAGCCGTCCTCGAGCTCGCAGGTGGCCGAGCAGCCGTCGCCGTCGGCGTTGCCCTGATCGTCGCACTCCTCGTCCCCCTCGACGAGGCCGTCGTTGCAGACCGGGACGTTGAGGACGACGATCGAGATCGTGGCCGGCGCCGAGTCGACCACGCCGTCGTTGACGACGAAGGTGAACGAGTCGGTGCCGACGAAGTCGGCGTCGGGGGTGTAGGTCAGGGCGGGCGGCGTCCCGCTCAGGGCGCCGCTGGCCGGCGGGGTCACGACCGCGAAGGTCAGCGGCTGCGCCGGCACGTCGACGTCGAAGCCGGTCAGGGTGACGGCGAGCGCGGTGTTCTCGGGCATGGTCAGGGCCTGGCCCTGGGCCACCGGCGCGTCGTTGACCGGCGTGACCGTGATCGAGACGGTCGCGCTGTCGGTGGCGTCGTCGCTGTCGCGCACGGTGTAGGTGAAGCTGTCGTCGCCGTGGAAGTTGGGGGCCGGCGTGTAGGTGACGCCGGTCGCGGTGAAGATGACCGAGCCGTTCGCCGGCTGGGTCACGCTGACGATCGTGGGCGGGCCCTCGACGTCGCTGTCGTTGGCCAGCACGTCGAGCGGGGACGCGGTGTCCTCCTCGATCGTGAAGCTGTCGTCGGAGGCCACCGGCAGGTCGTTGACCGGCGCTACCGTGATCCGCACCACCCCGACGTCGAAGTCGATGCCGTCGGTCACGACGTACTCGAACGACGCCGTGCCGAAGAAGTCGGCGGTGGGCACGAACGAGATGAACCCGGCGTCGAGGAGCACCGCGCCGTTGACCGGGTTCTGCACCGCGGTGATCGTCAGGAGGTCGCCGTCGGCGGCGGTGTCGTTGGCGGTGTAGACCGAGGCGAGCCGGAGGATGCCCACGTCCTCGTCGGTGGTGTCGACGTCGTCGACCGCCACCGGCGGGCTGTTGGGCACGGCCAGGATCGTGACGGTCACCGTGGCCGGCGGCGAGGTCGCGTCGCCGTCGTCGACGGTGAAGGTGAACGTGTCGCTGCCGGCGGCGTCGGGCGCGCCGTAGACCACGGTCGCGGTGGTGGCCGTCTGCTGGGTCGGGCCGCTCAGGATCGTGCCGGTGCCCGGCGCCGTGGCGATCGCGAAGGTCAGGGCGTCGCCGTCGACGTCGATGCCGGCCAGGGTGATGGTCACCGACTCGTCGGCGACCACGCTGGCGGTGGCGGCGACCGCCAGCGGCGGGTCGTTGACCGGCGTGACCGTGATCGACGCCGTGGCCGGCGCCGAGGTGGCGCTGGCGTCGGCGACCGTGAAGGTGAAGCTGTCGGCGCCGTGGACGTCCGGGCTCGGGGTGTAGACCACGGTGGCGGTGGTGGGCCCGGTCGCGGTGATCGCGCCCAGCGTCCCGGCGGTGGGGCCGGCGGCGATGGCGAAGGTGAGGGCGTCGCCGTCGACGTCGCTGCCGGTGAGCGTGATCGTGACCGCGGTGTCCTCGTCGGTGGTGGCCGTGGCCGCGACCGCCACCGGGGCGTCGTTGACCGGCGTGACGGTGACCGTGACCGTGGCCGCGGCCGACGTCGTGGTGCCGTCGTTGACGGTGAAGGCGAAGGTGTCGGTGCCGTGGACGTCGGCGTCGGGGGTGTAGACGACGGTGGCGGTGGTGGGGCCGGTCGCGGTGATCGCGCCGAGCGTCCCGGCGGTGGGGCCGGTGGCGATGGCGAAGGTGAGGGCGTCGCCGTCGGCGTCGGTGCCGGCGAGGGTGATCGTGACCGCGGTGTCCTCGGCGGTGGTGGCGGTGCCGGCGACCGCGACCGGCGCGTCGCCGACCGGGGTGACCGTGACCGTGACCGTGGCCGGGGCCGAGGTGGCGCTGGCGTCGGCGACCGTGAAGGTGAAGCTGTCGGCGCCGTGGACGTCCGGGTTCGGGGTGTAGACCACGGTGGCGGTGGTGGGGCCGGTCGAGGTGATCGCGCCGAGCGTCCCGGCGGTGGGCCCGTCGTCGATGGCGAAGGTGAGGGCGTCGCCGTCGACGTCGCTGCCGGTGAGCGTGATCGTGACCGCGGTGTCCTCGGCGGTGGTGGCGCTGCCGGCGGCGGCCACCGGGGCGTCGTTGACCGGCGTGACCGTGACCGTGACCGTGGCCGCGGCCGAGGTCGTGGTGCCGTCGTTCACGGTGAAGGTGAAGGTGTCGGTGCCGTGGACGTCGGCAGCGGGGGTGTAGACGACGGTGGCGGTGGTGGGGCCGGTCGAGGTGATCGCGCCCAGCGTCCCGGCGGTGGGCCCGGCGGCGATGGCGAAGGTGAGGGCGTCGCCGTCGGCGTCGGTGCCGGCGAGGGTGATCGTGACCGCGGTGTCCTCGTCGGTGGTGGCGGTGCCGGCGATCGCGACCGGGGCGTCGCCGACCGGGGTGACCGTGACCGTGACCGAGGCCGGGGCCGAGGTGAGGCTGGCGTCGGCGACCGTGAAGGTGAAGGTGTCGGTGCCGCTGGCGTCCGGGTTCGGGGTGTAGACGACGGTGGCGGTGGTGTCGCCGGTCGAGGTGATCGCGCCGAGCGTGCCGGCGGCGGGGCCGGCGGCGATGGCGAAGGTGAGGGCGTCGCCGTCGACGTCGCTGCCGGTGAGCGTGATCGTGACCGCGGTGTCCTCGGCGGTGGTGGCGCTGCCGGCGGCGGCCACCGGGGCGTCGTTCACCGGGTTGACCGTGACCGTGACCGTGGCGGTGTCGGTGGCGGCGCCGTCGGAGACCGTGTAGCGGAACGAGCCGGTGCCGTGGAAGTCGGGGGCGGGGGTGAAGGTGATCGTGGTGCCGGCGAGGTCGACGGTGCCGTTGACCGGGGTGTCGACGGCGGTGATCGTGAGGACCGTGCTGTCGGCGTCGGTGTCGTTGGCCAGGAGCGTGGCCGCCGAGATCGTCGCCGGCACGTCCTCGTCGGTCGTGACCGCGTCGTCGCCGGCCACCGGCGGGTCGTTCTCGCCGCCGACGGTGACGGTCACGGTGCCGACGTCGGTGAGCTCGCCGTCGGAGACCGTGTACTCGAAGGTGGCGTCGCCGGTGAAGTCCTGGGCCGGCGTGAAGGTGACGGTGCCCCCGGCCAGGGCGACCGTGCCGTTCTGGGCGTTGCCGACCTCGGTCACGGTCAGGGCGTCGCCGTCGACGTCGAGGTCGTTGGCGACCAGGCTGGCGGCGCTGACCGTGGCCGCGGTGTCCTCGATCGCGGCCATGGTGTCGTCGACCGCGACCGGGGCGTCGTTGACCGGGCTGATCGTGATCGAGATGGTGGCGGTGGCCGACGCGGTGCCGTCGGAGACCGTGACCTCGAGCGCGTCGGCGCCGTGGTAGTCGTCCTCGGGCCGGTAGGTGACGACGCCGCCGGCCGCGGTGATCGTGCCGTGGGCGGGCGTCGTGAACTCGAAGGTCAGCTCGTCATCGTCGGGATCGGCGGCGGCCGCGGCGACGTTGATCTGGATCGGCGTGTCCTCCGGGGTCGTCACCTGGAGGTCGCCCACGGTGGGGGGCTGGTTGCCGGGCAGGTTGTCACCACAGGCGGTGACGAGCACGGCCAGGGCGACGCACGCGAGGAACGTGAAGGGCCTCATCGCCCCGGACCTTACCAGCGAGCGCCCGCACGGTGGGGCCCCGATGGTCGGGAGTGTTCCTAGGCGGCGCCGATCGGTCGGCCGGCCGACCTCCCACCGGGGCCGGGCCCGCCGGTCACTCCGACGGCGGGCGGAGCACCAGCACCGGGCGGCGGCAGGTGCGCAGCAGCTTGTCCGCGACCGAGCCGAGGAGCGCGCGGGAGATGCCGGAGCGGGCGTGGGAGGCGATGACCACGACGTCGGCGCCCAGGCGCTCGGCGGTCTCGCCGATGATGCGGGCGGTGTCGTCGCCGGTGACCACGTGGGCCCGGGTGGTGACCCCGGTCTGCCGCGGCGGCACCAGGGCGAGGAGCTGGGCCTCGAGGTCGGCCGGGTCGTGGCCCTCGTGGGCCTCGTCGCGGACGTGGATCAGGTGGACCTCGCCGCCGCGCTCGCCGACCAGAGTGTAGCCGTAGGGCACGGCGTTGTTGCCGAACTCGGACAGGTCGGTGGCGACCACGGCGACGCGGAAGCCGGGCACGACCGTGCGCCCGGCCAGGGCCGAGGCCGGCGCGCACCACACCGACTGCTTGGCGTCGTGGAGCAGGAGCGACGACACCGACGACAGCCGGCCGAGGCCGCCCTTCTGCCGCGTGCCGATGAGGATGAGGTCGATGGCCTCGGCGTCGGCGACCTCGAGCAGGTGGTCGCCGATGCGGCCGAGCCCGATCTTGGCCAGGATCGTGACGGCGCCGGCGCCGGGCAGCGGGCCGAGGCGGCGCTCGAGATCGCGGGCGAGCAGCCCCTCGAGCTCCGGGGTGGCCTCGACCAGCGAGGTGGAGCGCAGGCCGTAGCGGCGGGCCGCGTCGTCGACGTAGTAGATGTGGGCGGCGACGACGTCGACCGGCCCGGTCTCGCGCAGGGTGCGCAGGAGGTCGAGCGCGGGCTCGCAGCTCGCCGAGTCGTCGAGGCCGAGCATGACCCGCAGCGGCCGCTCGCCGGCGGCCCAGGCCACGAACGGGGCGGCGTCGCGCACCACCAGCACCGGCACCCGGGTCGAGGCCGCCAGCGCGCCCGAGGTGCCGCCGAGCCGCACGATGGGCGAGTTGCCGTGGCCCTTGGACGAGACCACCAGCAGGTCGCTGCCCTCGGTCTCGGTGATCGCGATGAGCGACGCCACCGGGGCGCCGACGACGACGTCGGTGCGCACCCGGACCGCGGGGCCGGCGGCGAGGGCGCGGGCCACCTCGTCGACTCGCCGCTTGAGCTCGGCGGCGTGGGCGTCGAGGTCGCCGTCGACGCGGTCGGGATCGCGCACGCTGACCAGCAGCAGGTCCTGGTCGCCGCGGCGTCGCGCGAGCGCGAGGGCGGCGGCGTGGGCGTGGTTCGACAGGTCGGAGAGATCGGTGCCGCAGACGATGGTCATGGGTTGGCTCGGCCGTTCAGCGCGGGGTCGTTCGGGTCGTCCGGGGTCGCCGGGGGCTTCCGGGGTCGGGCTCGTTCCTTCGATGCGTCAGTCGATGTAGGCGATGCGCCGGATCAGCTCGAGCAGGCGGCGCCGCACCGGCGCGCGCAGCCCGATGAAGCGCACCCCCATGCCGGGGTCGAGGTTGGTGAGGGCGTCGGGCCGGTAGGGGTTGACCCAGATCACCTCGCCCTCGAGCTCGAGGAGCTCGGCCGGCTCCCGCGAGCCGGCGCCGGCCCGCAGCGCGTCGTCGTCGGCGGCGGCGCCGCCGTCGTCGGCGGCGTCGGGGCGGAAGCGCAGGCTGAGCCGCGTGCCCGGCGGCAGCGGCTCGAGCGTGCGCACGAAGAGGCCGGTCTCGCTGATGTCGCGGCTCGACGCGAACAGGTAGGTGTCCTGATCGCGGTAGTCGACGTCGATCGCGACCAGGAGCCGCGGCGCGGCGCGGCGGTCGAGCGCGATCTCGGCGGTCTTGGTCCGCGCCATCTCGCCGGTCATAACCCCGGGCCTCGCCTGGCGCAATGGCCGCGATCAGCCGTGGGCACCGGCGAGGCGCGATCCGCGGCGGCGGCGGGCGACCCGCGCGAGGACCGCCAGGGCGAGCAGGCCGGCGGCGGCGCCGTCCCCGCGGCCCGCGCCGCTGTCGCAGCAGCCGCCGCGCGAGCTGACCAGGCGGAGCTGTCCGACCTTGACCCGGTTGTTGCCGTCCTTCATGCCCTCGGGCGCGGCGGTCACGGTCATGTTGCGCCAGTTGGGATTGCTGCCGGTGAAGAAGCCGACCCAGATGTCGTAGCCCTGGGTGGCGAACGAGGCGTTGCCGGCCTCGACCTCGAAGGTGTCGAGGATGTAGTCGCCGACCTTCCAGAAGCTGGTGGGGCAGCGGCCGCGGATGGGATCGTGGTCGCCCTGGAAGCGCGAGCCCCCGCCGTCGAAGTGGGCGAAGATCTTCCAGCTCCCCGTGACCGGCGCGATGACCTTGTAGGCCAGGGTCATCGTGAACTTGTCGCCGCGCACGACCTTCTTGGGCGCGCGCACGCCGACGAGCTGGATCTGGTTCTCCCAGGTCGCGAGCGGCTGCTCGCCGGCCTCGACCAGCCAGCGCGGCGGCTCGCGGGTCATGGCGGTGGCCAGCGGGTTGCGATCGCGGGCGCCATCGACCTTGTTGGACAGGAGCATCCAGCGGGCGTTGGTGTCGTCGAGGACGAAGTAGCCGCCGCCGTCGCTGCGGGCGGCGTGGATCGCGCACAGCTCGGAGCCGGGGACCAGGGCGAAGACCCGCTCGGGGCGCTGCAGGTAGGTCAGGACCTGATCGCGGCCGGTGATGGTCTCGGTCTTGCCGCCGGCGTAGTAACGCGGGGCGTTGCCCATCGAGCCCATGATGCCCAGCGGCTCGCCGGGCCGGCGCAGGTCGCGGTAGACCTGGAAGACGCGCTTGGACGACAGGTTCTCCGACAGGCCGCGGTGCCAGCCGTGGGTCCAGAACAGGCCGGCCAGCGCGGTGACGACCAGCCCGGCGACGACCAGCGGCGCCGACAGGCGGTCGAGGCGGTGGCGGACCACGAACCCGGGCGCCTCGCCGGGGGCGAGCGGCGGGCGCCACAGCCACGCCGCCAGCGCCAGCGGCACCGCGACCCCGAGACCGATCACCCACAGCCACGCCTTCATCGGCAGGCCGAGGAAGCGGGCGTTGGGCGGGTACTTGATCTGATCGCTCCCGACCAGGAGCGAGGTCAGGCGTTCGGGGAAGGCCGACAGATCCTTGCTCATCACGATCGTGCCGGCGAGGACGACCAGGCCGACGAGGGCCCACGCGGTCGTCGACAGCCCGGGCGCGGGCGCGATCGCGGGCCCGGCGCGGGCGTCGCGGGCCGGGCGCGCGAGCTGGTCGCGGCGCTCGAGCACGGCGTCGAGCCACAGCCCGAGGCCGACCGCGCACGCCGGGAAGCCGGCGTAGAGCGCGAACCCGACCTTGCGGGTGAAGACCGCGGCCACCAGCCACGCCGCCACCGCCCAGGCCAGCGCCACCGCGCCGCCGTGGCGGCGGTGCTCGCCGGCGGCGCCGGTGGCCAGCGCGGCGAGGGCGAGGGGGACCAGCACCGCCCACGGGAACATGCCGAAGCCGGCCTGGCCGAACAGGTTGTCGTACGTCGCGCGCAGATCGTCGTCGGCCTTCCACACCCCGCCCAGCGCGCTCGACCAGCAGTCGCTGGTGAGGATGCTCTTGCCGAAGACCTGGCGGGTGCCGACGGTGAGCGGCCCGAGATCGAAGATCTGGATGACCAGCCAGACGCCGAGGCCCAGCGCGGCGAGCGCGGCCAGGAGCGCGACCAGGAGCCGCGGCACGTCGGGCCACGGCGCCGGGGCGCGGAGCGGGCGGCGATCGATCGCGCGCCACAGGTGGACGAGGGCGGCGGCGGCGAGCGGCAGGCCGAGGCCGCCGGCGATGGCGACCGCGGCCAGCGGCGGCACCAGGCCGAGCAGGACGCCGCCGCCGTGGAACGCGAGCCAGGCGCCGGCGCCGAGGGCGACCAGCGCGCCGCCGACGTCGACGGCGAGGACGGTGGCGCCGCGGCGCGCCGGACGCGACAGCGCGAGCAGGCCGTAGACCAGGAGCGTGGCGCCGACCGCCACCGGCAGCTCGCTGGTGAGCTGGCGCGACGACAGGCCCCACACCGGGAACGACACCAGGACCAGGCCGGCGAGGAAGCCGGCCCGCGGCGAGCCCAGGCGCCAGGCGCAGCCGAACACGCCGAGCGCGCCGAGCACGCCGAGCAGCGCCAGCGGCAGGCGGGCGGCGCCGTCGGAGGTGCCGAAGGTGTCGAGGCCGAAGGCGGCGGCGCGCGGGGTCAGCGTGCGCGGGCCGCTGGCGTCGGGGCGGCGGGCGCACGAGGTGGCGGGCTGCGCGACCTGGTACGTGCCGTCGGCGCGGGCCGCCGCCTCGTCGGCGACCGCCATCTCCTGCGGCTCCCACAGCCCGGGCGTCCCGATCGCCGGCAGGAGGCAGAGCAGCGCGAGCGCGAGCACCCACACCGGGAGCAGGGCGGGCGTGCGCAGGATCTCGAGCGGCCGGGCCACGGTCGCGGCGACCGTACGGGCAAAGGGCCGGCGCTCGCAACCCCGCCGGCCGCCTGCCGTGATCCCGGCCGCGGTCCGCGCGCGACCCGGGCGCGGCGCGCGCGCGACCCGGGCGCAGCGGCCGCCGCCGGAATCTTGCCGCCATCGCCCCGGGCCCGCACACTCGCACCGTGGACTGGAAGGCCCGCAAGGCCGAGCTCGATCGCCTGCACCGCCGCGTCCGCGTGGCGCGCACGCCGAGCCTGCTGGCGTCGTGGGCGGCGGGCTGGCTGCGGCCGCCGCGAGCGGCCCACGGCGAGCCCATGCCCCCCATCGGCGGCGGCCAGGTCGGCATCACGTTCGGCGGTCACGCCACCGCCCTGGTCCGCTACCACGCCGGCACCATCGCCTGCGATCCGATGCTCGGGCGCTGGGTGGGCGGCGTGCACCGCGCGGTCGAGCCCGGCCTGGCGCCGGGCGAGCTGGCCGACGTCGACGTCGCGGTGGTGAGCCACGCCCACGCCGATCACCTCCACGTCCCGACCCTGGCCATGCTGCCGCGGCGGGCGACCCTCGTGCTGCCACCGGGCGCGGCGGCGCGGGTGTCGGGGCTCGGCTTCGCGCGCGTGATCGAGCTCGCCACCGGCGCCGCCGTCGACCTCGACGGCCTGCGCGTCACCGCCGCCCCCGTCGACCACGGCGACGACGAGCTGGCGCGCGGCAACGCCTACGTCCTCGCCGGCGACGGGCCCAGCGTCTACTTCTGCGGCGACGCCGCCTACGGGCCGGGCTTCGCCACCGCCGGCGGCGAGCACGCGCCGGACCTGGCGCTCCTGCCCATCGGCGGCTTCCTGCCGTGGTCGTTCCGCGCGCGCCACATGAGCCCGCTCGACGCGCTCTACGCCTTCGAGGATCTGCGGGCGCGGCTGATGGTGCCGATCCACCACGGCGCGTTCGCGCTGTCGTACGAGCGCCTCGACGCGCCGGCGCGGTGGCTGCGCGAGCTGGTCACCGAGCGCGAGCTCGAGGCCCACGTGCGGGTGCTCGAGCCCGGCGAGTCCGAGGTGTTCTCGGCGCCGCGGTCGGCGGCGGCGCGGGCTGGCGGCGGGCCGGGGCCGGGCGCGCGGCGCGGCGCGGGCGAGGGCGGGGGCGCGAGCGGTGGCGACGCTGGCGGGACGCAGGGGGGCGGCGACGGCGACGGCGAGGTGACCGCCGAGGTCACCGAGGTCACGGCGCTGCGCTCGGTGCCGTGGCCGGTGCAGATCTCGTTCGACGACAGCCAGCCGTGGAACCCGCCCCCGGCGTCGTGAGCGCGGGCGGCGGGCCGGGGCGCGAGGCGCGCCTGGTGACGCCGGCGCTCGTCCTGGTGACGGTCACGCTCTTCCTCGGCGCGCAGGTGCCCAACGTCTTCGTGCTGGCGCCGCGCTTCCTCGCCGACCGCGGTCACACCGAGGACCAGCTCGGCGTGATCATGGGCGGGTTCAACCTGGCGTCGCTGGTGATGTCGCCGCTGGTGGGCTGGCTGTGCCTGCGCCTCGGCCACGCCCGGGTGCTGGCGGCGGGCTGCCTGGTGTCGGCGGTGGGCGCGGTCGGCTTCGCGCTCGCCGACGAGCTGGTCGGCTTCACCGCCGGGCGGGCGCTGCAGGGCCTGGGCTTCGCCGCGGTGCTGGTGGGCGCGGCCGCCTACGTCGCCGAGACCGCGCCGCCGGCGCGGCTGGGCGAGGCCCTCGGCCTGGCCGGCGTGCTGACCCTGGCGGCGCAGGCGGTGGGCCCGGTGGTGGCGGCGGTGCTGCGCGACCTCGCCGGCTGGTCGGCGGTGTGGTGGTTCGGGGCCGGCGCCGGCGTGGCCGGCGCGGCGGTGGCGCTGGCGCTGCCGCCGGCGGTCCGCCACGGCGCCGTCGACGACGGGCCGCGGGGCGCCGCCTTCGGGCCGCTGGCGGCGTCGGTGCTCGCCGGCGTCGGCTTCGGCGCGATCTGGACCTTCCTCGCCGATCACGGGCCGCGGGCCGGGGTCGGCCAGGTCACGCCGTTCTTCGTCGCCTACGTGATCGCGGCGATCTCGGTGCGCCTGTTCCTGGGCACGCTGTCCGATCGCATCGGCCGCCGGCAGGCCGCGACCCCGGCCCTGTGCGGCCACGCCGCGATCCTGGTGGCGATGGCGGCGGTGGGCGCGACCTGGCACCTGGTGCCGATCGGCCTGGTCTACGGCTTCTGCCACGGCATCTACTACCCGACGCTGCAGGCGATGGTGGTCGAGCGCAGCGGCGGCCGCCGCAGCCGCGCGATCTCGGCGTCGACCTTCGCCTTCGGCGCCGGCGTGGCGGCCGCGGCCTTCGCGCTCGGGCCGGTGGCCCACGCCTTCGGCTACCCGGTCATCTACCTGGTGGCCTCGGCGTGCGGCGCGCTGGGGGCGGCGCTGGTGTGGTGGCGGTGAGCTCGGCGGCGGCCGCGGCCTGAGGGTCCGTCGCCGGGCGCGGCCGTGCTACAAGGCCACCCGGCATGGCCGATCGCACCCCCGACGTCTCGATCGTGATCCCCATCTACAACGAGGAGGGGATCCTGCGCGAGGCGGTGACCGAGCTGCGCAAGAGCCTGGCGGTGGTGCGCGAGGATCTGGGCGCGCCCGACCTCACGTTCGAGATCATCCTGGCCGAGAACGGCTCGCGCGACCGCACCGTCGACCTGGCGCGCGGCCTGGCCGACGAGATGTCCGACGTCCGCACGTTCTCGCTGGGCGAGCCCAACTACGGCAAGGCGCTGCGCCAGGGCATCCTGATGGCGCGCGGCGAGCTGGTGATCTGCGACGAGATCGACCTGTGCGACACCGACTTCTACCGGCGGGCGCTGGCGCTGCTGCGCGCCCGCGGCCGCGAGCTGGTGGTCGGCTCCAAGGCCATGCGCGGCGCCCGCGATCACCGGCCGGTGCTGCGGCGGGCGGCGACCCGCGTGATCAACGGCATGCTGCGCGCCACCCTCGACTTCCACGGCACCGACACCCACGGCCTCAAGGCCTTCCGCCGCCGCGCGGTCGAGCCCATCGTCCACCAGTGCGTGATCGACAAGGACCTGTTCGCCAGCGAGCTGGTGATCCGCGCCGGCCGCGCCGCGCTGTCGATCATCGAGATCCCGGTGCGGCTCGAGGAGAAGCGGCCGCCGGCGATCAACCTGTTCAAGCGGGTGCCGGGGGTGATGCGCGGCCTGGCCAAGCTCACCTGGGTGATCCGCTTCGGCGGCCAGCCGTGAGCGCGCCGTGACCGTGGAGCCGCTGCTGGCGGTCTCGGTCGATCTCGATCCGCTGCCCTGCTACTACCGCATCCACGCTCTGGGCGAGCCGCCCGCCGAGCTGCGCGACCTGGTGCTGCGCCGCGCGCTGCCGCGGCTGGCCGAGCTGTTCGCGCGCCACCGGGTGCCGGCCACCTGGTTCGTGGTCGGCGAGGACCTCGACGCCGGCGCGGTGGGGGCGGCCAGCGCGGCGGCGGCGCGCGCGCTCCTCGCCGAGCGCCACGCCGCGGGCGACGAGCTGGGCAACCACTCCGACACCCACCCCTACGATCTGGCGCGGCGCCCCGCCGACGAGGTGGCGCGCGAGCTCGGCGGCTGCGACGCGCGGCTGCGCGCGATCACCGGCGGGCGGATCGCCGGGTTCCGCGCCCCCGGCTACGACCTGTCGCCGACGATGCTGGCCGAGCTGGCGCGGCTCGGCTACGTCTACGATTCGTCGATCTACCCGGCGCCCGGCTACTACGCGGCCAAGGCGGTGGTGATGGCGGCCCTGCGGCTGGCGGGGCGGCCGAGCGGCGCGGTCCTGACCGAGCCGCGGGCGCTGGCGGCGCCCACCGAGCCGTACCGGCCGTCGATGGCGGCGCCGTGGCGGCGCGGGCAGGCGCCGGTGGTCGAGCTGCCGATCGCGGTGACGCCGTGGACGCGGCTGCCGGCGATCGGGACGACGCTCATCCTGGCGCCGGCGTGGGCGCGGCGCGCCGCGCTGGCCGCGATGCGGCGGCGGGAGCTGTTCAACCTCGAGCTGCACGGCATCGATCTCATCGACGCCGAGCTCGACGGCATCCCCGGCGAGCTGGTCGCGCGCCAGCCCGACCTGCGGGTGCCGCTCGACGCCAAGCTCGAGGCCCTCGACGGCGTGCTGGCCGCGCTGGCGGCCGAGCGGCGCGCCGTCACCCTCCGCGTCGCGGCGGCGCGGACGCAGGCGGCCTGAGCGCGAGGCGCCTGGGGTCAGCGCCGGCGGGCGCTGGTGATCGCGCCGCGGGCCAGCGCGTCGCAGCGCTCGTTCTCGGGCACGCCGGCGTGGCCGGGGACCTTGACGAACTCGAGCGCGGTGAACGCGGCGAGGCGATCCTTGATCTCGGCGATGAGGTCGACGTTGGCCTTGGCCTTCCAGCCCAGCGACAGCACGCCGATGGAGTAGCCGGAGTCGGTGTAGACCCGCACCGGGCGCGACGGATCGGCGATCAGGTCGAGGCCGCGCAGGATCGCGGTGAGCTCGGCGATGTTGTTGGTGCCGTGGCCCAGGTACTCGGCGTGCTCGCGGCGGTGGGCGCCGTCGATGACGACCACGCCGAGGCCGGCCGGGCCCGGGTTGCCGGTGCAGGCGCCGTCGGTCCAGACGTGGATCGTACCCTCGCGGACCGGGCCGGGCGAGGCGTGGGTCTTGCGCGCGCCGCCGGCCTTGCCGTGGGCGGCGGCCCTGCCGTGGGCGGCGGCCTTGCCGTGGGCGGCGGCCTTGCCGTGGGCGGTGTCGCCGTGGCCGGCCTTGCCGTGGGCGGGCGCGTCGGCTCGCGCCGCGGCCGGTCCCAGATCGGCCTCGACGGCGGCGCCGGCCACCGGGCCGAGGTTGCGCGCCCCGGCGCGGTAGATCTTGGCCGCCGGATCGCGCTTGTACATGACGGCGACCCGACCGTCGGCGTCGGCGATCAGGGCGCCGCGCTCGTCGACCTCGGCCCAGACCTGGGCGTCGCGCAGGGTGTGTCGCATCCACGGCATGTCCCCGCCTTATGCCACGGCGGTCTGTCGGCGTCGCGCCGCGGTGGCGTCGTCGCGCCGGCGCCGCCCAGGGCCTGGGCGATCTGCGCAGGCCCCGCGCAGGCCGCGGGCGCGCGCCCGACCGCGCGCGCTGGTCCGTCGCGTGCACTCACGTGCGGTCATGCGCCTCCAACTCGCTGTCGACGCACGCGCCGCCATCCCGCCTCACCGGGGGTCGCGGCCGCGACTGCAACCGCCGATGTGCACACCTCCCCGGGGTGGGGGGAGGTGGCTGGCGACCGCCGTCGCGGCGGTGGCGCTGGCCGCCTGCGGTGAGCCGGTCGACCTCGACGCCGTGACCGAGGGCGTGCCCGCCGACGAGGTGCCGGAGCGCTGGGCGACCGGCGCCCACCACGACGACGATCTCTCGGGCGACCTGCGGCCGGAGGCGCTCGAGCTCCTCGCCGCGCGCGAGGCCGGCGACGACGTCGGCGCGACCTCGGTGATCCAGGCGTGGCGGCCGCCCGACACGGTGCGGGTGTGGCGGCGCCGGCTCGACGGCTCGACGGCGTCGTGCAGCGGCCGCGTCGACGTCATCCCGCTCGAGCGCTACGTCAAGGGCGTCCTGCCCCACGAGTGGATCCGGAGCTGGCACGGCGAGTCGCTGCGCGCCGGCGCGATCGCGATCCGGACCTACGCCGCGGCGTGGGTGGCGCGCGGCGGCAAGTACACCTGCGCCGACCTCGACGACACGACCGCGTCGCAGGTCTACAAGGACGAGCGCTTCGCGGTCACCGACGCCGCGGTCGACGCCACCGCCGGCACCTTCGTGCTGAAGAGCGGCGCGCCGGTGTTCGCCGAGTACTCGGCGGAGAACGGCCACCCCACGGCGTGGGGCATCGCCGATCCGGTGTGCGCGGGGCGCGCCCGCCACGGCCACGGCCGCGGCACCTGCCAGTGGGGCAGCCAGCGCTGGGCCAGCCAGCAGGGCAAGCGCCACGACTGGATCCTCCAGCACTACTACCCGGGCGCGACGGTGCAGCGGGCGAGCGGCGGCGCCGCGCCGGCGATCGTCGTCGACGACGACCCGGCCCGCAACGATCCGGCGCGGGCGCGCGTCGAGCTCACCGGCGCCTGGGCGGCGTCGAGCGCGACCCCGGGCTACCACGGCGTCGGCTACCGCTGGGCGGCGACCGAGCCCGCGTCGGCGCCGGCGACGTTCTGGTTCTACCTGCCGGCGGCGGCGACCCGCACCGTCGACGCCTGGTGGGTCGCCGGCAGCAACCGCTCGACCGCGGCCACCTTCATCGCCCACGACAGCGCCGGGCGCGAGCTGGGCCGGGTGGCGATGAACCAGCAGACCGGCGGCGGCCGCTGGAACACGCTCGGCACCTACACCTTCCGCGCCGGCTGGAACCGCGTCGTCCTCTCGCGCTGGCAGGCCCCGGGCCAGGTCGTCATCGCCGACGCGATCCGGGTGCGGTGACCGCGCGCGCCAGCGATCGCTGGCCCGCGGAGCCGGTGAGGCCGAACGCGCTGGCGATCAGGTGGCGCGCCGCGCGAGGCCGCGGCGAGCGGGCGGGGATCAGGCGGCGATCAGGCGGGATCAGGCGTTGACCTTCAGGCCGCGCTGGACGGCGGGCCGGCTCATGCACCGCTCGAGCCACGCGCCGACGTGGGGCAGCGAGGCCACGCCGAGGGCGTCGCGGCCGCCGTAGAAGTCGATAGCGCCGACCCAGGGGAAGGTCGAGATGTCGGCGATCGACAGCTCGTCACCGACCAGGAAGGCGCGGCCGTCGAGGCGGCGCTCCAGGACGTCGAGCAGGCGGCGCGCCTCCTTGGTGTAGCGGTCGAGCGCGTAGGTGTCCGCGGTCTTGCCGCGCGCGAACTTGAAGAAGTGTCCGAACTGGCCGAGGAAGGGGCCCACCGCCGACATCTGGAACATCAACCACTGGATCGTCTCCCAGCGGGCGTGGGGCCCCGGCGGGATCAGGCGGCCGGTCTTCTCGGCGAGGTAGAGCAGGATCGCGCCCGACTCGGCGAGCGCCAGCGGCGCGCCCCCGGGGCCGGCGGGGTCGAGGATCGCGGGGATCTTGCTGTTGGGGCTGAGCGCGACGAAGTCCGGATCGAACTGATCGCGCGCGAGGATGTCGATGCGGTGGGGCTCGTAGGGCAGCTCCAGCTCCTCGAGCGCGATCGCGATCTTCTGGCCGTTGGGGGTGGCCATCGAGTAGAGCTGGAGTCGGTCGGGGTGGCGCGGCGCCCAGCGGGTGGGGAAGGTCGTCATGGTGGGCAACCGTAGCCCCGGAGCGGACCGGCGGCGACCGCGCCGTCCGCGACGGCCGCGCCGGGAGGCCGCCGTCGTCCCCGGGGCGGGCGGGCCGGTCGAGCGCCGGACCGGTGAGCGCCGTCACGCGTGCGGTCGATGCAGAAAGTGTCACATTGACACGATGCGCAGATCGGGTAGGTTGGGCACGTGAAGGCCGCGGTCCACACCCGCTACGGTCCCCCCGAGGTGCTGCGCGTCGACGAGGTGCCGACGCCGGTCCCGGCCGCGAACGAGCTGCTGGTGCGGGTCTGCTACAGCAGCGTCAACCGGACCGACTGCGGCTTCCTGCGGGCGCGGCCATTCATCACCCGGCTGTTCAGCGGGCTCCTGCGCCCGCGACACACGGCGCTCGGCTGCGAGTTCGCGGGCCGCGTCGAGGCGGTGGGCAGCGCGGTGACCCGGTTCGCGGTCGGCGACGCGGTCTTCGGGTTCGACGACGCCCGCTGGGGCGGCCACGCCCAGTACAAGGTCATCGCCGAGGACCGGGCGGTGGTGAGGACCCCGGACGGGATCACCGACGAGCAGGCGGCGGTCAGCAGCGAGGGCGCGCACTACGCGCTGGTGTGGGTGCGGGCGCTGAAGGTGCGGCCGGGACAGCGCGTGCTGGTCCACGGCGCGACCGGCGCCATCGGCTCGGCCGCGGTCCAGCTCCTCCGGCACGCCGGCGCCCACGTCGTCGCGACCAGCACGACCCGCAACGTCGAGCTCGTCCGCGGGCTGGGGGCGGAGCGGGTCATCGACCACGAGCGCGAGGACTTCACCCGCTGCGGCGAGACCTTCGACGTCGTCTTCGACGCCGTCGGCAAGAGCTCGTTCGCGGCCTGCCGGCGGCTCCTGGTGCGGGGCGGCATCTACGTCTCGACCGAGCTGGGGACGATGGCGCAGAACCCGCTCCTCGCGCTGGTCGGCCCGCTCTGCAAGCTGGTGGGGGCGCGCCGCGTGCTGTTCCCGATCCCGAGCTGCACCCAGGCCGACCTCGAGTTCCTCCGCGACCGCCTCGCGCGCGGCGAGCTGCGGCCGGTGATCGACCGGGTCTACCCGCTCGACGACATCGTCAGCGCGTTCCGCTACGTCGAGACCGGGCAGAAGACCGGCAACGTCCCGATCCGGATCGCCTGACGCGCTCGCCGGTCGAGCCCGCCACCGGGGTCGTGGTCAACCGCCGGTCCCGCCCACTACACGCGGGCCCATGGCCAGGGTCGCGAGGAAGCGTCGCGTCAGGAAGGGGCCGGCACCGGCCACCAAGGTGCCCGCGCCGGCCGGGAAGGCGCCGGCCAGGAAGGCGCCGGCCAGGAAGGCGCCGGCCAGGAAGATCCGCCCTCGCGCGGAGGCACTCGCCCGGACCGCCTCGGCCACCGGCGTGGCGACGACGCACACCAGGAGCGTCTACGCCGCGGATGTGGGCGCGCCGAGCCCGCTCTCGGCCACGCTGGCGGCGAAGGTGGTCGCCAACGACCGGACCATTCGCGTCGGCGCGACGGAGCGCCTGTCCCACGGCGTCCTCCGTTGTTTCGTGGAGGGCGACCGCGTGTGCGTGGAGGTCCGGAGGGGGAACGCGCGCGTCGGTCGTCGGCTCTCGATCCGCCCGGCGCAGCCACCTCGCCGCGGCGACGCGTTCCCCGAGGCGGCGTTCTCGGTCGAGGTGCGCGAGTTCATCGGGACGCCGTGGCACGAGATCGACGCCGTCTCGGTGTGGACGGTGCACGGGCTTCGCACCAGCGGCCAGGCCGAGCTCTCTGGATGAGCCCCGCGGCCGGAACCGGTCCCGCCCTGCGGCGGGCGCGGAACCGAGGGACGTGCGCGGGCGTCGTCGCGGGGCGACGCCGGTGCGCGTTCCTGACGCGAGCCTGACGCGCGGTCCGCGGCGACCGCGGCGCGCCATGCGATCGTGGCGCATGGCAACGGGACGCGTGAGGTCGGCGCTGGTCCTGGTCGCGACCCTCACCGCGGCGGCGCCCGGCGCGTGGGCCGACGCCCCGCGTCCGGCCTGGCTGTGCGCTCCGCCGCGGACGCAGCCGTTCAACGAATGCTGGAAGGGCGAGTCGTTCGGCGAGCGCGAGGTCGACGAGTGCCGGGCGCGTCAGGTCCGCCGCCGCCCGCGGTCGCCGCCGCGGATCCGCGTCGATCACGGCGCGTGGGTCGCGCTGGCGCCGGCGCGCTGGCGCTGCGTCCCCATCCCGCCGCGAGGCCGGCCCCGGGTCTTCGTGGAGAACTACGGCCGCGTGTACCAGGCGTGGTACCTCGACGAGCTGGCGCGTCCGTGCGCCTCCGGCGTGCTGGACGTCGTCGGACCCACGTTCTACGGCTCGATGTACGCCCGCTGCTCGCGGCGCGACCACCGCCGCGACGAGCGGGTCGGCGCCGCGCCCGCGCCCGCGCCGTGAAGCCGAGCAGGTCGAGGTCGCGGGTCGCTCGATGTGGCTTGCCCGTCCAGAGCGTGAAGCGCGCCGCTCCCTTCAGCACGAACCGCTGCGTCGCAGACGTCCCGGAGGAACTCACGTCGGTCCAGGAAGTGGCGTGAGGATTCACCTCCGAAGCTGTCGCTCGCGTCGCTCGCCCCAATGTTGGGGAGCAGGCCGCGTGATGTCTGTGGCGGCTTGATCGAGCGGGCTGCGTGATGGACGGCGGCAGCGACGCCATCAGCCAAGAAGTGGGACGAGGCGGGTTCGGCGAGGAGGATGCGCGCCGCGTCCATCGGGCTGGGCACGGTGCCCTCAACATCGCGGCCCTCCTCAGGACTCGACCGAAGCAGGACAGGGGCTTCGGGGTCCGGGCTTCTTCACCGCGGGACGGGCTTCTCTGGTATGAACTCAGGGGCCCCTTGCCGTCCGACTGCGAACTCGACGACCTCCGTGCCGTCGTCCTGTACGCGCTGTCGCAGGACCAGGTGCCCTCCGTTCTGAAATCGCAGGCTGACTTGACAGTCTTCCATTGTGACTTCTTCAAGTGTCTGGCCACGTACGCCAAGCTCGCTCGCGTAGTCCGCGTAGTCCTCCCCGCCGAGAAGGTCATCGTCAGGTTCGGGTTCCAAGCCCTCCTGCCAGAACAACAGGCCGGCATCGAGAAAAAGACGGTGCCACGCCCCGTCGAGCTCGATGTACAGCGGCCCAACGAATCCTGACTGGTTATCCCGGACCGCCAGAAATGCAGTGCAGCGCGCCCCGCGTAGCTCGGGAATCCTTGTCGTCTCGTGTTGTCGGCGCACTGGCACTTTGGACACCTCAAAGCCCTCCTGGGAAGTTCTTGGCTGCTCCACCAGCGGCCGCATCGAGGATCGTGACGAACTCGCCCTCTGGTGAGCGAATCACGATCGCGTTGCCGTGTCGAGTCCACTGAGCGTTCGTCTAGCCTCCGCCCGTCGGCTTGTACGGGCCGATGCGGGTCTGGCCGAGTTGCACAATGCTCTCGATGAACCCTTCGATCTGGGGGCCGGCGTTCTTGAGCTTGCCGGGCATCTCGACGCCGTGCTCCGCGGCCAGGCGCCTGATGTCGCTCCAATGCTGCTTGAACTTGCTGGCCGCATTCTTGCCGAAGGTGACCGCATAGTTGTTGTGCACGCGGACCGCGGCGTCGTGGACGAAGTACTCGTGGGCGCCATGGACCTCGAGATTGTACACGTCGGTCGGCGGGACGGACGTGGCCCCGCTGGACGCGACGCGGGTGGTGCCGGTCTCGGTGGCGACCAGCTCGCCGACCTGGAGGTCGCCGGCGGCGACCCAGCCGTCACGATCGACGGAGTAGAAGGGGTGCTGGGGCGTGGCGTTGATCGGACGGTCGCTGCCCTCGACGGTGAGGACGACGAGCGAGGTCGCGAGGTGGCGGATCGTC
>CAADGB010000388.1 GCA_900696455.1 uncultured delta proteobacterium | reverse complement strand
GTGGGGCCGGCGCCGCCGTACAGGCGCGGCACCGCCGGCTCGGCGCCCTCGGGCGGACCGGCGGCGTGGGAGTCGGCGACGACGCGGCCGCGGGTGTCGAGCAGCCGGATCCGGGTGCGGGTGTCGCGCGCCGCCGCCACCAGGGCCGGCGCGCGCGCGGCGAGCCGCGGGCCGTCGGGATCGAGGGCGACCAGCGCCCGCACCAGCTCGCCCTGGTGGACGAGGTCGCGCTCGAGCGCGGCGAGGAGCTGGCGCTCGTGCATGCGGGCGAAGCCGATGCCGACCAGGGGCACCGCCACCACGATCACGTTGACCAGGAGCAGGCGGTAGCGGATGCGCGCGAGGTGACCGGCCGCCCGTCGCCAGCGCGGCGCCGACCGCGGCGCCCGGGCCTCACACGCCGCGGTAGCCGAGGCCATGGACGGTCGCGATGGCGTCGACGCCGTGGGCCGCGAGCTTGCCGCGGATGTTGCGGACGTGGGTGTCGATCGTGCGGGCGGTGACGTGGTGGTCGCCGTCGTAGGCGCAGGCGATGAGCTGGTCCCGCGACAGCACCCGGCCGGGGTGCTCGAGGAGCGCGGCCAGGAGCCGCTGCTCGGTGACGGTGAGCGCGATCGGCCCGACGCCGTCGACGGTGCACTCGGCGCGGGCGCGATCGAGGGCGAGGCGACCGCGGCGCAGGGGCGGCGGCGGCGGGGCCAGGGCCGGGGCCGGGCCGGCGGCGCGGCGCAGGACGGCGCGCACCCGCGCCGCCAGCTCGCGCGGCGAGAACGGCTTGGTGAGGTAGTCGTCGGCGCCGAGGTCGAGGCCGAGCACCCGGTCGGCCTCCTCGGTGCGCGACGACAGGAAGATGATGGGGACGCGGTGGCGCTCGCGGGCGCGGCGGCACACCGCCAGGCCGTCGAGCTCGGGCATCAGCACGTCGAGCACGACCAGGTCGATGCCGCCGGCGGCCAGCCGGGCCAGGGCCTGCTCGCCATCGCGGGCGAGGTCGACGGTGTGGCCGTCGCGCCCCAGGGCGTACTGGGCGACCTCGCGGATGTGGGCCTCGTCGTCGGCGACCAGGACGCGGCTCATGGGGGCGCAACGCGCGAGCCGGCCGGCTCATTCCACGCCCGCAGCACCTCGTCGAGGCTGTCGATCCGGGCCGACAGGTCGGCGGCGAGCTCGGCCGCGGCGTCGTCGGCCGCGCCGGCGAAGCGCGCCAGCTCGAGCTGGGCCAGGAGCTGGGTCACGACCTCGTCGACCTGATCGAGATCGCCGGCCATGCGGGCGCGCAGGTCGCGCAGGCGGGCGACGGTCTCGACCCGGCGGCGCGCGGTCGCCACCGCGGCCGGGTGCGCGCCGTCGCGCTCGAGCGCGACCAGCCGCTCGGCGGCCGCCCGCGGCCCGAGGTCGGGGCGGGCGAGCACGAGGTCGAGGTCGGCGAGCCGGGCCCGGCCCTCGCGGACGCGGCGGAACAGGGCGCGGGCGCCGGCCTCGTCGGGGAGCGCCCCGGCCAGCGGCGTGGCCGCCGCCCGCCGCAGCCCGTCGATCAGCGCCTGCTCGCGGGGGTCGAGGCCGGCGCGGTCGCCGCCGGCCAGGAGCGGGGCGTAGAGCGGCCACAGCCCGACCAGGAGCGCGGCGTCGGTGGCCCCGGCCCGGCCGCGCCCGACGGCGACCAGCGCGAGGATCACGCCGATGCCGGCGTAGCCGGCCGCCAGCTCGACCACGGTCACGGCCACACCTCGGGCAGCGGCGCCGCGTCGCGCAGGTAGATGCCCCGGGCCGAGCGCGCCGAGCCGAGGATCGCGTCGTAGAGGCTGCCCTCGACCGCGCGCACGAAGGGGACCTCGGGAGTGCGCGGGCGGACCAGCCACGGCCGCAGCGTCCACCCCACCTGGGCGCCGACCACGACGAAGACCGCGGCGAACAGCGCCAGGAGCGCGGCGGCGTCGCGCGACGAGGCCCGCCACGCGCCGCGCCCGAGCACCACCAGCGCGGCCAGCGCCGCCAGCCCGCCGGCGCCGACCACGAGCAAGATCGAGCGGTGGTAGTCGAGGTCGACGGCGCGCGCCATCAGCAGCACCGGCACCAGCGCCGCCAGCACCAGCGCGCCCAGCGCCAGCGCCGTGACCACCAGCGCCAGGTCGCGGGCGAGCGCGGCCGGGCGCCCGAGGGCGAGCCCGAGCGCGGTCAGGGCCGGCCCGCACAGCGCGGCGGTGACCAGCAGCGCGAGCGGCAGCTTGATCGCGGCGTAGGCGACCTGCACGCCGCCGCGGAAGCCGCCGAGCGCGGCGCCGGCGACCGCGGTGGCGACGACGATCGTCACGACGAACGTGCGGGTGAGCGCGGCGAGGGCCACCCCGCGATCGATCCGCGCCAGCACGGCGCCGCGATCGCGGAGGAGCTGATCGACCAGGCCGCGCCCGACGGCCGGGGCCGGGGGCGGGCCCGCGGGCGCCGCGGGATCGTGGACCGCGGGCCACGCGCTCACCGGGCCCGCGCGCGTCGCGGCGAGGGCCGGGACCAGGGCCTCGCCGATCACGACATCACCTCCCGGGGGAGCTCGGCGTAGAGCCGCAGGCCGGTGACCAGCGCGGTCACCGCCCACGCCGCGAACAGGACGCCGCGTCCGAGCACCGGACGTTCGCCGCCGAACAGCGCGCCGTGGCGGGCGCGCACGCCCAGGAGCGCGCCGGTGGCGACCGCCAGCGCGCCGAGCGCGAAGGCCGCGCCGTCGCTGGCGCGGGCGCCGACGAACAGGAGCGGCAGGAGCAGGCCGAGGTGGGCGAGGCCGAGGGCGCGCAGGCCGTGGCCGACCGCGGTCGCGACCCGCCCCAGGGGCGGCGCGGCGCCGATCACCGCGGCGCCGATGTACAGCCCGGGCAGGGTGAGCGCGGCGACCGCGAAGACCACGACCGGCACCGCGAGCGCCGGCGCCGGGTCGCCGATGGCGAGCGCCAGGGCGGCGCCGAGGCCGGCGGGGCCGGCGACGGCGGCCGCGAGCCCGGCGGCGGTGAGGGCGCGGAGCGCGGCGGCGTGGGCGCCGGCGTGGACGCCGGCGGCGAGCGTCCGGTGCTCGGACGCGGCGTCCTGTTCGCGGCG
>CAADGB010000387.1 GCA_900696455.1 uncultured delta proteobacterium | reverse complement strand
CCGCCTCCGCCCGCGCCGCCGCCGCCGCCGCTCGGGGCCGCACTGCCCGCGCCCGCCCCGCCACCGCCTGGCTTGCCGGCGGCACCACCGCCCCCGGTCGCGCCATCGCCGGGGCCCCCGCCGGGGAGGTCCGCGTTCACCGCGACCTCATCGCCCTTCACCCCGGCGTCGGCCGGCTGCGCGGGCGCGGCGGTGTCACCGCGCTCGCCGCGCCCACCGCCGGTGAGCAGGATGACGCCGGTGATCGCGAGGCCGAGATCGAGCGCGAGCACGAGCCCGATGCGGACGGCCCGCGCGCCGCGGGCCTCCGGAACCCGCAGCGACGCGCCCAGGCTGGGCGCGGGCGGCGGGGCCATCGCCCGGGTCTCGGCGGTGACCGGCACGAGCGCGGCCGGCGGCGCCGGCTCGAGCGCCATGCGCTGCCCGCACACGCCGCAGAACTTGGCGCCATCGACGTTCGCGCCGCCACAGACGGGACACCGCATCGGCCGCCACAGCCTAACCTCACGGCATGGCGCTGTCGACCCGCCCTCCGCGCGCCGCCACGCCCGGGGCACACGCGGTGGACGTCGCCGGCGCGCCCCCGCGAACGCCCGTCGCCCCCGCGTCGGGCGTGTTACGCTCGTGGTTCGCGATGAGCCAGCTCTTCGACCGCGTGCTCAGCGCCGCCCGCCAGCTCGGCGCCTCGGACGTCCACCTCAAGGCCGGGCTGCCGCCCATCTTCCGTATCAAGGGCGAGCTGCGCACCGTGCGCGACGTCCCGGCGCTCACCCGCGAGGCGATCGCGGCCTTCGCCGTCCACATCATGAACGATCGTCAGCGGGCCACGTTCGAGGAGAGCTACGACATCGACCTCGCCTACGGCACGCCCGACGGCGTCCGCTACCGCGTCAACGTCTTCCAGCAGCGGGGCGCGGTCGGCATGGTGCTGCGCCTCATCCCGCCCGAGGTCCCGCCCTTCGAGCGCCTCAACCTGCCGCGGGTCGTGCTCGACCTCGCCGATCACAGCCGCGGCATCATCCTGGTCACCGGCGTGACCGGCTCCGGCAAGTCGACGACGCTGGCGGCGATGGTCGACTACGTCAACACCCAGCACGCCTACCACATCGTCACCGTCGAGGACCCCATCGAGTACACCTTCCGCGACAAGCGGTCGGTGATCAACCAGCGCGAGCTCGGCTTCGACACCCAGTCGTTCTCGCGCGCCCTGCGCGCCGCCCTGCGCCAGGATCCCGACGTCATCCTGGTCGGCGAGATGCGCGACAACGAGACCGCCGGCATCGCGATCACCGCCGCCGAGACCGGCCACCTCGTGCTGTCGACCCTGCACACCGCGGACGCCACCGAGACCGTCAACCGCATCATCTCGATGTTCCCCACCCACCAGCAGGCCCAGGCCCGGCTGTCCCTGGCCAGCGTGCTGCGCGGCGTGATCTCGCAGCGGCTCCTGCCCCGCGCCGACGGCAAGGGCATGGTCCCGGCGCTCGAGGTCCTGGTGAACACCGAGCGCGTCCGCGAGATGATCGAGGATCCGGCGCGTACCCGCGAGATCAAGGACGCGATCGCGCAGGGCCTGCACCCCTACGGCATGTTCACGTTCGACCAGAGCCTCGCCAACCTGGTCAAGCAGCACCTGGTCACCTACGACGAGGCGGTCAAGCACTCGTCGAGCCCGTCCGACTTCGCCCTCCTGTTCCGGGGCGTGCAGGGCGGCGGGAACCAGTGGCAACAGGGCACGACCGCCGACGCCGGGGATGTAGCCGGAGGCAAGGGCAATGACGACTTCGAGATCGACCGCTTCACTCGCTGACTCCGCCCGCCGCCACGGCTGGCTCCTGGCCGCGGCCGTCGCGCTCGCCATCGTGCTCTGGCCGGCCTCCGCCCTGGCTCGCCGCCGGCTGGTGGTCCTGGAGTTCACCGGCCCCGAGGCCGAGACCTTCCAGCGCGACGTCGAGAAGCTGCTCAAGCGCTCGCACTCGCTCGTCCCCCGCGCGCGGTGGGACGCGACCGCCCGCAAGCTCAAGGCGACCAAGGTCAACGAGCGCGACGTCAAGAAGGTCGCGGCCCGGCTCTCGGTGGACGGCGTGCTGAGCGGCCGGGTCGAGCGGCGCGGCTCGCGCTACATCCTGCGCCTGCAGCTCCGCGAGGGCCAGACCGGCAAGACCGTGGCCGCGCCCGAGCTGGTGGAGCGCAGGCCTGGCCTGGGCCCCGACGGCCGCGACGCGATGATGGACGAGCTGTTGCCCATCATCGACGATCTCAGCGCGCCCGGGAGCGACGACGACGAGGACTGGGACGACGAGGAAGACGAGGACGAGGAGGACGACCGCGGCGCGCGCGGCAAGGGCAAGGCCGCCGACAAGGGCAAGGCCGCCGACAAGGGCAAGGGCAAGACCGACCGGCGCAGCGGCTGGAAGGGCCGAGACCTCGAGGAGGAGGAGGACGACGACGAGGACGACCGCGGCGCGCGCGGCAAGGGCAAGGCCGCCGACAAGGGCAAGGCCGCCGACAAGGGCAAGGCCGCCGACAAGGGCAAGGCCGCCGACAAGGGCAAGGGCAAGCGGAAGGGCGAGGACGAGGACGAGGACGAGGACGACGACCGCGGGCGCGACCGCGTCGGCTTCCGCGGCGACGACGACGGCGACGACGACGACGAGGACGACGACCTGGGCGATGACGACGACGGCCCGCGCGTCGGCCGCACCTTCTCCCCCACCGATCCGCGCCGGCGGCCGATGGACCTCGCCGTCGGGCTCTCGTTCACCGGGCGCAAGCTCTCGTTCACGACCAACCTGGCGATGAACCGGCCCCAGGGCTACGACGGCGGACCGGTGCCCGGCCTCTACGTCGCCGCCGAGGTCTTCCCGCTCGCCTTCAACCCGGCCAACCAGAGCATCACCCGCAACCTCGGCGTCTCGATCGTCATCGACAAGGCGATCAGCATCTCGAGCAACCTCGAGAAGATGGGCACGACCTACGAGCTGCCCACCCGCGAGCACCACCTGGCCGCCGGGCTCGTGTTCCGCCAGCCGGTGGGCGACGCGCTCCAGGTCGAGGCCTCGCTCCGCTACAACAAGCGCAAGTTCTACATCGACCGCAACAACCCGAACCTCCTGCCCGAGGACATCGACATCCCCAACACCGACTACACCTACGTCGATCCCGGGCTCGGCCTGCGCTACCTGCTGGGCCCCAAGATCGTCGTGGGCGCCGACGCCCGCTTCCTCCTCATCACCGACACCGGCGAGATGCAGGAGCCGACCCAGTACGGCGCGGCCACCGTGACCGGGCTCGACGTCGAGGGCGGCCTCGACTACGAGGTCGCCCCCCGCGTCCTGGTCCGCGCGGTGGCCCGCTTCACCACGATCGGCTACGCCTTCAAGGGCACCGGCGCCCTGACCAACAACCGCGACGGCAACCCCGCCACCGTCGACGTCAGCGGCGCCCGCGACACCTACTTCGGCGGCTTCGCCTCGGGCGTCTACCTGTTCTGACCGCCGGCGCGCGATCCGGGCCGTGATCCGGATCGCAGCGCGCGGGCCGCCGCTGACGCATCGTCGCCGTCCCTCGCCGTCCCTCGTCGCCGCCGCCGGTCGCGCCTGCCTCCCCTCGAGCCCTGGAGTCGCCCCATGCCCCCTCGTCGGTCCCGCCTTCACCTGCCGCGCCCCGCCCTCGCCCTCGCCGGCGCCAGCGTCCTCGCCTGTGGCCTCGCCGCCTGCGCCGACGATCCCTCGCTCGGGGCCGACACCGCCGCCGTCATCGGCGGCGAGCCCACGGCGCCGGGCGAGTTCCCGGGCGTCGGCGCCCTCGTCATCGAGTTCGGCGGCCAGACCATGGCCGGCTGCACCGGCACCCTCATCGCCCCCGACGCGGTCCTGACCGCGGCCCACTGCATCGATCCCGTGCTGAGCGGCGGCGTCGTGCCCGGCTTCACCCTCGCCGTCGACACCACCCCCGGCAACTTCGCCACCGTGCCCGGCGCCAGCGTCCACCCCCACGAGAGCTTCACCTTCGACGTCGAGATCACCGAGGGCCTCGGCACCTTCTACGACATCGGCGTGCTGCGGCTGGCCCAGCCCATCACCGAGGTCGCCCCGGTGCCGCTGCCCCGCGCCGATCAGGCGGCCGCTCTCACCGTCGACCTCGAGCTCGACATCGTCGGCTACGGCCGGACCAGCAACGACACCGACGACATCGGCGTCCTCCACGACGCGCGCACCCGCCTCATCTCGCTCACCGCCACCGAGCTCCAGGTCGGCATGGGCCTGCCCCAGCCCCAGAACTGCCACGGCGACTCGGGCGGCCCGGCGCTCGCCGACCTCGGCGACGGCCAGCGGCGCACGGTCGGCGTGGTGTCGCGCAGCTTCGCCGGCAGCGAGTGCACCCAGGGCGGCGTCCACACCCGCGTCGACGCCTACCTGAGCTGGATCCACGGCCAGGTCCCCACCGGCATCCCCTGCGGCTCGGGTCTGGCCGAGCCGTGCGACGAGCCCGACCCCGAGGATCCCGACACCGGGGGCGGCTGCTGCTCGACCGGCGGCGGCCGGGGCCCCGCGGGCGCCAGCGCCGCGCTCCTGGCCCTGGCGGTGGCCGCGCCGCTACTTCGCCGCCGCCGTCGGACCTGCTAGGTTCCGGCGGTCATGAAGGCCGCCCAGGTCCGTACCGCGTTCCTCGACTTCTTCGCCGCGCGGGGCCACGCCCGCGTCGCCTCCAGCTCGCTGGTCCCCGCCAACGATCCGACGCTGCTGTTCACCACCGCCGGCATGGTCCAGTTCAAGGACGTGTTCACCGGCAAGGAGGTCCGCGGCTACACGCGCGCGACCACCAGCCAGAAGTGCGTGCGGGCCGGCGGCAAGCACAACGACCTCGACGAGGTCGGCAAGACGCCGCGCCACCACACGTTCTTCGAGATGCTCGGCAACTTCTCGTTCGGCGACTACTTCAAGGACGATGCCATCGCCTGGGCCTGGGAGCTGCTCACCGTCGTCTACGGCATCGATCCCGGCCGCCTGGTGGTGACCGTGTTCGGCGGCGATCGCGACCTCGGCCTGGGCCCCGACGCCGCCGCCCGCGCGGCGTGGAAGCGGGTGACCGGCCTCGGCGACGACCGGGTGATCGATCTCGGCAAGGAGGACAACTTCTGGTCGGCGGGGGACGTCGGGCCGTGCGGGCCGTGCTCGGAGATCCACTACTGCATCGACGGCGCGCCGGCGCGCTGGCCGACCCAGGAGCGGGCGAGCTGGGAGGGCTGGCTCGAGATCTGGAACCTGGTCTTCATGCAGTTCGACCGGCAGGCCTCGGGCGCGATGCCCGAGCTGCCCGCGCCGTCGGTCGACACCGGGGCCGGCCTCGAGCGCGTGTCGTCGGTGCTGCAGGGGGTCGCCTCCAACTACGACACCGACCTGTTCGCCGGCATCCTGGCCACCGCCGGCGACCTCGCCGGCGTCCGCTACGGCGCCGACCCCGCGCGCGACCTGTCGCTGCGGGTGATCGCCGATCACGCCCGCGCCAGCACCTTCCTCGTCGCCGACGGCGTCTTCCCCGAGAAGACCACCCGCGAGTACGTGCTGCGCCGCATCTTCCGGCGCGCCGTCCGCCACGGCAAGCTGCTCGGCATCACCGAGCCCTTCATGCACCGGGTGTGCGCGCGGGTCGTCGACGAGATGAAGGACGTCTACCCCGAGCTGGCCGCGCGCGCGAGCACGATCGAGAGCGTCACCCTGGAGGAGGAGAAGCGCTTCCGCCGCACCCTCGACGAGGGGCTGGGGCTGCTCGAGGAGGAGTTCGCGCGCATGCAGGCGGCGGGCCGCTCGACGGTGAGCGGCAAGGTCACGTTCACGCTCTACGACACCCACGGCTTCCCCGACGACCTCACGGCGATCATCGCCGGCGAGCGCGGCTTCGCCGTCGACAAGGCCGGCTACGACGCCGAGATGGAGGCCGCGCGCGCCCGCTCGCGCTTCGTCTCGAGCGAGCAGGCGGTGGGCGACGTCTACAAGCAGCTCGCCGGCGAGCTGGGCGCCACCCGCTTCCTCGGCCACGACGGCCGCGGCACCAGCGGCCACGGCACGATCCTGGCCCTGGTGGTCGACGGCGCCCGGGTGGAGCGGGCCGGCGAGGGCGCGCGGGTCGAGCTGGTGCTCGACCAGACCCCGTTCTACGCCGAGAGCGGCGGCCAGATCGGCGACGCCGGCGTGCTCCTGGCCGGCAGCGGCGCGCGCCTGCGCGTGGACGACACCCAGAAGCCCGCCGGCGACCTGTTCGTGCACCGGGGCGAGATCACCGCCGGCACCCTCGCGGTGGGCGACCCCGTGACCGCGACGGTCGACGACGAGCGCCGCGACCGCGTGCGCGCCAACCCCTCGGCCACCCACCTGCTCCACCTGGCGCTGCGCCGGGTCCTGGGCGACCACGTCGCCCAGAAGGGCTCGCTGGTGGCGCCCGACCGCCTGCGCTTCGACTTCGCCCACTTCGCGCCCATGACCGAGGCCGAGCGCCGCCAGGTCGAGGATCTGGTCAACGCCGAGATCCGCCGCAACGACGACTCGGTGGTCGAGGTCCTGCCGCTCGAGGAGGCGCGCCACAAGGGCGCGATGGCGATGTTCGGCGAGAAGTACGGCGAGCGGGTGCGGGTGGTCCGCATCGGCCGCGAGTCGCTCGAGCTCTGCGGAGGCACCCACGTGCGGCGGGCCGGCGACATCGGCCTGTTCAAGATCGTCGGCGAGATCGGCGTCGCCCAGGGGGTGCGCCGGATCGAGGCCGTGACCGGCGCCGGCGCCCTCGACTACCTGCGCCGCGTGGAGGACGAGCTCGGCCGCGCCGGCGAGCGCCTCAAGGCGCCGATGTTCGAGGTCGCGGAGAAGGTCGAGCGCACCCTGGCCGCGCAGCGGGCGCTGGAGAAGGAGCTGGACAAGCTCAAGCAGCGCCTGGCCTCGGGCGCGGGCGGGCGCGATCTGCTGGCCGAGGTGGTCGAGGTGGCGGGGATCAAGGTCCTGGCCGCGGCCACCGAGGTCGACGACGCGCGGGTGCTGCGCGAGACCGGCGACCAGCTCCGCGACAAGCTGGGGTCGGGCGTGGTGGTGCTGGCCGGGGTGGCGGGCGACAAGGTCACGCTGGTGTCGATGGTCACCCGGGACCTGGTCGACCGCGTCCACGCCGGCAAGCTCCTGGGGGTGGCCGCGAGCCTCCTGGGCGGCAAGGGCGGCGGCAAGCCCGACCTCGCCCAGGGTGGCGGCAAGGATCCGGCCCGCGTCCCCGAGGCCCTGGCCGCGGTCCGGGCCTGGGTCGCCGAGCACGCCGGGTAGCGGCGGGTCAGCTCGCGCCGCCCCGAATTGCGTTTCGGCCCCAGGCGGCGGAACATCGACGTCCCGGGGATGGCAAGCGACGACGCCAGGCGGCCGCCGACGGCCTTGCGCATCAAGGTGCGCCACGCCGACCTCGACACCTTCGTCGAGCGCTTCGCCCCCAACGTCGCGCGCTCGGGCATCTTCATCCCCACCCGGCAGCCCAAGCCGGTCGGCGAGGAGATCCGGTTCGAGATCCGCCTCGCCACCGACCAGGCGGTGCTGGTCGGTCAGGGGATCGTGCGCTGGAGCCGCGAGGTCGACCCCGCCCGCCCGCGCGCGCCGGTGGGGATGGGCGTCGAGCTGCAGCGGGTCTCGCGCGAGAGCCGCGAGGTCCTCCTGCGCATGCTGGAGGCGCGGCGACGGCGCGGGCTCGCCGATCCACCGGGCGGCCTGCCCCAGCCTCCGGACGACGGCGGCGACGAGCGCCCCGCGCCCCACGGGGACGACGCGACCGCCCGCGCCGACGACGAGTCGACCCAGGTCCGCCGGGTCGAGGACCACGCCGACGCCGACGCCGACGGGGACGCCGGCAAGACCCGCATCCGGGCGGTCCCGCGCCGCCCCACCGCGCCGCCTCGGGCCAGCCGCCCGTCGAGCGCGCCACCGGCCGCGCGCGCGCCGTCGCCCGGCGCGGTGACCCACGACTCGCCGACCCGGGTCGCCCCGGCGCCGCTGGCGCTCGACGCCCCCGACGCCCACGACGCGCCCACCCGGATCGTGCCGGTGCCCGCGCGACCCGCCCATGTCGTCGCGCGGGCCGCGCCGGCGGCGGTCGCCGCCCCTGGCGCCGCCGCGTCCCCGCCGCCGCCCCGGGCCGACGCCGCCCGCGCCGT
>CAADGB010000386.1 GCA_900696455.1 uncultured delta proteobacterium | reverse complement strand
TACGTGCAGGACGCGGCGGGCAACCAGAGCGCCACGGTCGACCACGGCTTCTCGATCGACGCCACGGCGCCGACGGTGACGCTGGGGGCGAACCCGAGCCTGTTCAACCAGCGGCGGCCGACGTTCGGGTTCACGACCACCGACAACCCGACCCAGTTCTTCTGCCGGATCAACACGACGGCGAGCGGGCCGTTCACCGCCTGCACGTCGCCGACGACCTACCAGCCGGCGAGCAACCTGGCCGACGGCGCGTACGTGCTGTCGGTGTACGTGTTGGACGCGGCGGGCAACCAGAGCGCCACGGTCAGCCACGGCTTCTCGATCGACGCCACGGCGCCGACGGTGACGCTGAGCCCGCAGAACCCGACGGCGACCAGCAACCGGCGGCCGACGTTCGCGTTCTCGACCACCGACAACCCGACCGAGCACTACTGCCGGATCAACACGACGGCGAGCGGGGCGTTCACGGCGTGCACCTCGGCGACCAGCCACCAGCCGGCGAGCAACCTCGCCGACGGCGCGTACGTGCTGTCGGTCTACGTGCGGGACGCCGCCGGCAACCAGAGCCCGACCGTCGACCACCCGTTCTCGATCGACGGCACGACCCCGACCGTCTCGATCGGCCAGAACCCGCAGTTGACCAACCAGCGGCGGCCGGTCCTGCAGTTCGTCACCACCGACAACCCGACCCAGTTCTTCTGCCGGATCAACACGACGGCGAGCGGGCCGTTCACCGCCTGCACGTCGCCCACGACCTACCAGCCGGCGAGCAACCTGGCCGACGGCGGCCACGTGTTCTCGGTCTACGTCCAGGACGCCGCCGGCAACACCAGCGCCACCGCCAGCTTCACGTTCTCGGTCGACGGCACGGTCCCGACGGTCACGATGAGCCCGCAGAACCCGACGCTGGTCAACATCCGCCGTCCGTACATGTACTTCAGCACCACGGACAACCCCAACCAGTTCTACTGCCGCATCGCCCCGGTCGGCGGTGGCGGCGGGTTCTCGAGCTGCACCACGCCCACCAGCCACACCCCGATCGCCGACCTGGCCGACGGCACCTACACGTTCGCGGTCTACGTCCGCGATCCGGCCGGCAACCAGAGCGCGACCGTCACCCACGACTTCACCGTGGACGCGACCGCCCCGACGGTGGTGATGGGCCAGAACGCGTCGCTCTTCAACGTCCGGCGGCCGGTGATCAACTTCCTCCCGGGCGGCAACCCCACGATCTTCCGCTGCCGGTTCGACAACGCGCCGTTCGGGGCATGCACCACGTCGAGCACCCACCAGTCCCTGACCAACCTGGCCGACGGTTCGCACACCTTCGAGGTCTACGTGCAGGACGCGGCCTTCAACACGAGCGCGACGGCGAGCTTCCAGTTCCAGATCGACGCGACCGCGCCGACGGTGTCGGTGTCGGGGCCGACGACGACCGTGTACACGACGACCACGGTGTTCCGGTGGACGGTCAACGAGGCCATCAACCAGACCGGGTGCCGGTCCTACGCCCGCGGCTTCCCGTCCGGAGGGTACGGCTCGTGCTCGTCCGGCGGCAGCTGGCCGGTCGGCCCCGGCGCCGGGGAGTGGACGTTCGAGGTGCGGGTCCGCGACGCGGCCGGCAACTACGGCTACGGCTATTTCAACTACACGACCGGCGTGCTCGGCTAGGCACGCGGCCCGCGCGGCTCACGGGCCCTTCTCGGCCTCGCCCATCATGCAGGCCATGAGCTCGTCGCAGCTCTTCGCCGGCAGGCACGTCTCGTACATCGCGACGGTGCGGGCGTCGCGGGCGCAGGCGCCGATGTCGCGCTTGGCGCTGGCCTGGGCGGCCAGCTCGGGGCCGAGCAGCTCCTTGATGCAGGCCTCGTAGCGGGTGGCCGCCTGCTCGCAGGTGGCCCGCGCCCTGGGGTCGAGCTTGTCGCCGCAGCCGACGGTCGCCAGCGCGGCGGCCGCCGCGGCGACCCGCAGGGCGCCGACGCCGGCGCGGCCGCGCCCACCCATCACGCCCTCCGGTACAGGCCGGGGCCCGGGAAGCGGGCGTCGTCGCCCAGGGCGTCGGCGATGCGCAGGAGCTGGTTGTACTTGGCGACCCGGTCGGAGCGCGACGCCGAGCCGGTCTTGATCTGCCCGGCATTGGTGGCGACCGCCAGGTCGGCGATGAAGGCGTCCTCGCTCTCGCCCGAGCGGTGCGAGATGACCGCGGTGTACCGGTTGTGCTGGGCGGTGCGGACGGCGTCGAGGGTCTCCGACAGCGTGCCGATCTGGTTGACCTTGACCAGGATCGAGTTGGCGATGCCGCGCTCGATGCCCTGGCGGAGGCGGGCGGTCTGGGTGACGAACAGGTCGTCGCCGACGAGCTGGATGCGCGCGCCCAGGCGGTCGGTGAGCGACTTCCAGCCGTCCCAGTCGTTCTCGGCCAGGCCGTCCTCGATCGAGACCAGCGGGTAGCGGTCGACCCAGCCGGCGTAGAGCTCGACCAGCTCGGCCGAGCTGCGGACCTTGCCCTCGTAGCGGTAGGTCCGGGCGTCCTTGTCGAAGAACTCCGACGCCGCCACGTCGAGGGCGAGGAAGATCTGCTCGCCCGCCTTGTAGCCGGCCTTGCCGATGGCCTCGAGGATCGTGCTCAGGGCCTCGTCGGCGGTCTCGATCGCCGGGGCGAAGCCGCCCTCGTCGCCGACGTTGGTGGCCTTGCCCTTGGCCGACAGGAGCTTCTTGAGGTGGTGGAAGGTCTCGACCCCGGCCCGCAGCGCGTCCTCGAACCGGTCGAAGCCGGCGGGGACGACCATGAACTCCTGGATGTCGAGCGCGTTGTCGGCGTGGGCGCCGCCGTTGATGATGTTCATCATCGGCACCGGCAGGGTGAGGGCGCCGACCCCGCCCAGGTAGCGGTAGAGCGGCAGCTCGTGGGCCTCGGCGGCGGCGCGCGCGGTCGCCATCGACACCGCGAGGATGGCGTTGGCGCCCAGGCCGCTCTTGGTGGCGGTGCCGTCGAGCTCGATCAGCGCGGCGTCGACCGCGGCCTGATCGCTGGCGTCCATGCCGACCAGCGCCGGCGCGATCGTGTCGGTCACGTTCTGCACCGCGCGGGTCACGCCCTTGCCGAGGTAGCGCCCGGCGTCGCCGTCGCGCAGCTCGAGCGCCTCGTGCTCGCCGGTGGACGCGCCCGAGGGCACGATGGCGCGGCCGTGGGCGCCGCTGTCGAGGCCGACCTCGGCCTCGATCGTCGGGTTGCCCCGGGAGTCGAGGACCTCGCGGGCGTGGATCCAGATGATCTCGGTCATGGCCGGGACCCTACCTCCGGAGCCGCGGTCGCCGCGAGCCGGCGGCGCCGCCGATCCGGGTTCAGGGCGGCCGGCCACCGGACCGGGGCGGACCGGCGCGGACCGGGGCCCCGGCCGACGAACCTGGGCGCGGGTCGGCCTGCGCCGGCCGCGAGCCGTGCTACAAGGCGTCGGTCATGCGACGCCGTCACCTCGCCGCCGTCGTCCTGTGCGGCCTGGTCGCCTGCGGAGGCGGGGGCGCGGGCGCGACCCGGCCCGTCGATCCGGCCGCGGCCGACGCGTTCAGCGCGGTCTTCCGGGCGGTCGAGCAGTGGCGGCAGGGCTGGGAGGTGCGCAGCCTCGACGCCCTGGCGCCGCTCTACCGCCAGGACGGCAACACCGTGGTCGTCCACCAGGGCCGGGCCCACGTCGGCTGGCCCCAGGCCCAGATCTACCTGCGACAGGCGGTGGACGGCGCCCGCGCCGTCCACCTCACGATCGAGAACGGCCAGGTGACCGCGCTCGGCCCCGGCGGCGCCCACTTCTCGGCCCGCCTGGTGCGCGAGATCTCCGACGGTGCGGTGACCGTCACCGACGAGGGCTTCCTCACGCTCACCTTCGCCCGCTCGGCCTCGGGCGAGCGCTGGGAGATCGTGAGCGAGCACTACTCCTATCCGCCGGTGCCGTGACGTGGCGGCCGGGGGCGAGCGCGAGATCGGGGTGGCGTTGCTCGGGCTGGGCAACGTCGGCGCCGGCGTGGTCAAGCTGCTCGAGGACAACGCCGCCGCGATCCGGGCCCGGCTGGGCGCGCGGCTGGTCGTGCGCGCGATCGCCGTCCGGGCTCCGGACAAGAAGAAGCGGCTGGTCGAGGTCGACCGCGCGCTGCTGACCACCGACATCGCCGCCACCCTGCGCCGCCCCGACGTCGACATCGTGTGCGAGCTGATCGGCGGCGAGGCCGAGGCCCGGAGCGCGGTCGAGGCCGCGATCGCGGCCGGCAAGCACGTGGTCACCGCCAACAAGCTGCTGCTGGCCCGCCACGGCACCGCGATCTTCGCGGCGGCCGAGGACCAGGGGGTCGACGTCTACTACGAGGCGGCGGTGTGCGGCGGCGTGCCGGTGATCCGGGTCCTGCGCGAGGGCCTGGCCTCGGATCGCATCGAGCAGATCCACGGCATCGTCAACGGCACGTCGAACTTCATCCTCACCGCGATGAGCGAGCACGGGCGGCCCTTCGCCGAGGTCCTGGCCGAGGCCCAGCGCCTGGGCTACGCCGAGGCCGACCCGACCCTCGACGTCGGCGGCGGCGACGCCGCCCACAAGCTGGCCGTCCTCTGCATGCTGTGCTTCGGCGCCACCCTCGACGCCGACGCCATCCACAAGGAGGGCATCGACACCCTCGATCCCCGCGACTTCGCCTACGCCGAGAAGTTCGGCTACGTGGTCAAGCCGCTGGTGATCGGCCGCGATCACGGGCGCGCGGTCGAGGCCCGCGTCCACCCGACGATGGTCCCGGCCAACTGGCTCCTGGCCGACGTCGCCGGGGCCAAGAACGCCCTCTACGTCACCAGCTACGCGCTCGGCGGCTCGATGTACTACGGCGCCGGCGCCGGCATGATGCCGACGGCGATGGCGGTGGTGTCCGACCTCATCGAGGTCGCGCGCAACCACATGGCCAAGGCCGCGGGCGCGCGGCCGACCCGGCGCCACCGCGGCCTGGTCGCCCGGCCGCTCCTGCCCATGGCCGACGTGCGGTCGCGGTACTTCCTGCGCTTCGCCGTGGCCGACCGGCCGGGCGTGCTCGGGCAGCTCACGACCATCCTCGGCGCGCACGAGGTCTCGATCGCCCAGGTCATCCAGGACAGCGAGCGCGATCCGGGGCGCGACAGCGGCGCCACCGTGTTCGTGGTCACCCACGAGGCGCGCGAGGGCGACGTGCAGGCGGCGCTGGCCCGGATCGCGGCCCTGCCCCTGGCCGCGGCCCGGCCGCGCCTCATCCGCATCGCCGCGTGAGCCGGTCGTGATCTGCGAGCAGCGGGTGATCTTCGGCGACACCGACCAGATGGGGGTCGTGTACTACGCCAACTACCTGCGCTACTTCGAGGCCGCGCGCGCCGCCTACTGGCGGGCCCAGGGCCGGAGCTACAAGGACCTCGAGGCGGCGCAGGTGGCGCTGCCGGTGGTCGAGGCCCATTGCCGCTACCGCGCGCCCGCCGCCTACGAGGACCTGCTCGCGATCGAGGTCGAGGTCACCGAGCTGCGGGGCGCCTCCCTGCGCTTCGGCTACGTCGTGCGGCGCGGCGAGGTCGTGCTGGCCGACGGCTGGACCCGCCACGCGGTGATCGGCCCGGGCGGGCGGCCGCGGGCCCTGCCCGCCGAGCTGCGGGCGCTGCTCCCGGTGCGGCCGCTGACCGACGCTCCCCCGCGTTGATCCGGCGGCCGGGGCCGTGGTCTAGTCGCGGCGCCATGGACGATCGCAACCTCGCACTCGAAGTGGTCCGCATCACCGAGGCCGCGGCGCTGGCGTCGGCCCGGCTCATGGGCCGCGGCGACCGCAAGCTGGCCGATCACGTCGCGGTCGAGGCCATGCGGCGGGCCTTCGACACGATCGACATCCGCGGCACCGTCGTCATCGGCGAGGGCGAGCGCGACGAGGCGCCGATGCTCTACATCGGCGAGCGCGTCGGCCACGGCTGGAGCGACAACGACGAGGACTCGCCGCGGGTCGACATCGCGGTCGATCCGCTGGAGGGCACGAACCTGTGCGCCACCGGCGCCCCCGACGCGATCGCCGTGATCGCGATCGCCGACGACGGGCAGTTCCTCAACGCGCCCGACACCTACATGGAGAAGATCGCGGTCGGGCCCGAGGCCAAGGGCGTGATCGACATGCGCGAGAGCCCGACCTGGAACCTTCAGCGCATCGCGGCCGCCAAGGGCAAGAAGGTCGACGAGCTGGCCGCGGTCATCCTCGACCGCGATCGCCACTCGGCGCTCATCGCCGAGGTCCGGCAGGCCGGCGCCCGCATCCGCCTCATCGGCGACGGCGACGTCTCGGGCGCGGTCATGACCGCGCGCGAGGACTCGGGCATCGACGTCCTGTTCGGCATCGGCGGGGCACCCGAGGGCGTGATCGCCGCCGCCGCGATGCGCTGCCTGGGCGGCGAGCTGCAGGGGCGGCTGCGCTTCCGCAGCGACGAGGAGCGGGCGCGCGCGGTCAAGATGGGGGTCAAGGCCGAGGACCACATCTACACCACCGAGGAGCTGGCCTCGGGCCACGTCATGTTCGCCGCCACCGGCGTCACCCGCGGCTACCTGCTCGACGGCGTGCGCTTCACCGGCGGCGGCGCCCGCACCCAGTCGATCGTGATGCGCTCCAAGTCGGGCACGGTGCGCCTCATCGACGCCACCCACCGCTTCGACACCAAGCCGTCGTACTTCGCGGCCGGCGGCCGCTGACGGCGGCGGGGCACCGCCGGCGCCCGACGCCCGGCTACAGCTCGAAGGCGAGCTTGGTGGTCTCGCCGGCGCGGATCGTGACCGTGCGGGTGACCGGCGGCCGGCCGGGGTGCTTGAAGACCAGGACGTGACGGCCGGCCGGCAGCGGCACGGCGGCGAACGGGGTCTCGCCCAGGCGGCGGCCGCCCAGGAAGACGACGCTGTAGGGCTGGGTGCGGGCGGTGAGGAAGCCGCCGCGGGGCGCGGTGGCGCCGCCCTTCTTCTCCAGCACCAGCTCGACGGTGCGGTGCTGGCCGGCGGCGAGGTCGACGGCGCGGGCGAGCGGGGCGTGGCCGTCCTTCTGGACCACGAGCGCGACCTTGCCGGGGCGGCGGTCGCGGAGCACGACCGGCGAGGTGCCCGCCGGCGCGCCGTCGACCACGACCCGCGCACCCGGCGGCCGGGTCACGACCTCGAGCGTGGCCAGCGCCGGCGCCGGCGCGGCGTCGGGCGGGGCGACGAGGGCGGGGTCGGCCGCGTCGGCGACCCCGCCGCGGGCGGCGTCGGGCGG
>CAADGB010000385.1 GCA_900696455.1 uncultured delta proteobacterium | reverse complement strand
CGCGCGCCGGACGGGACGGTGCGGCGCGGAGCGCGGCGTCGAGGGCGGCCGGGGTGGCGGCGTCGAACGGGCGCCGGCCCCACAGCGCCTCGTGGAGCGCGACCGCGAACGCGAACTGATCGGAGCGCGCGCTGGCCGGCTCGCCGCGCCACAGCTCGGGGGCCATGTACGCCGGCGTGCCGCCGAGCGCGGTCGCCTGCGTGGCCGTCGCCGCCGGCCCGTTCGCCGTCGCCGGGCCGGCCGTCGCCGGCGGCGCGGGCTCGCCGCCGGCCCGGGCCAGGCCGAAGTCGGCGACCCGGGCGACGCCGGCGGCGTCGACCAGCACGTTGTCCGGCTTGAAGTCGCCGTGGACCAGGCCGGCGGCGTGGGCGGCGGCCAGGCCGCGGCCGGTGCCGTCGAACACCGCCAGCACCTCCTGGACCGTCCGGGGCTCGGACAGCCAGCCGCGCAGGGTGGGGCCGTCGACCCGCTCCATGGCCACGAACGGCACCTCGCGCCAGGTCCCGACCTCGTAGACCGCGACCACGTTGGGGTGGCGGAGCCGGGCCATGGCCTGGGCCTCGCGCCGCAGCCGCGCCGCGTCGCGGTCGTCGCCGAACAGCACCTTGATCGCGACCTCGCGGGCCAGCTCGGGATCGACCGCGGCCCACACCGTGCCCATGGCGCCGTGGCCGAGGCGGCCGCGGAGCTCGAAGCGCCCGACCCGCAACGGCGCGGCGTCCCCGAACAGCCGGCGGTGGACCTCGGCCGAGACCCACGCCAGCTCGATCGGATCGCGGAGCGGCCGGACCATGGCGTCAGGCGACGGCGGCCAGCCGCTGCTCGCGCTCGCGCGCGCTCGCGGTCGCGACCGCCGGATCGCCGGTCAGGTCCTCGAGGGCGCGGGCCAGGAGCTCGCGGCCGCGACGCAGGCGGCTGCGCACGGTGCCCTCGGGGATGCCGAGCGCGATCGCCAGCTCGGGGCCGGACAGCTCCTCCCAGTACACCAGCTCGAGCGCGATCTGGAGGTCGAGGGGCAGGGTGCGCAGCGCCTGGAGCAGGAGCCGCTGCTCGTGGTGGCGGGCGACGACGCGCGCGGGTCCGGCGGTCGACAGCGCCGCGACCGAGATCTCCAGGACGTCGAGCTCGGCGTCGCGGCGCTGGCGCCGCCGCCAGTGGGCGTACAGCTCGTGGCGAGCGATCGCGAACAGGTAGGCGCGGAAGCTGCCGTCGCCGCGGAACTGATCGATCGACGCCGCGACCGCCAGGAAGGTCTGCTGGATGAGGTCGTCGACGCCGTCGTCGACCTTGTTGCGGAAGAAGTCGTAGAGGGACGCGAGGTGGCGGCCGACCAGGGCCTGGCCGGCCGCGCGGTCGCCGCCGCGCCAGGCGGCGAGCAGGACGGCATCGTCGGTCGCGTCGACGTCGGGCGCCCCCATCGCGGCGATCATACCCGGTGCCGGCGGCGACCGGGAGCGACGGCGGCGTCAGTCCCAGGTGCCCTGGACGATCAGCGACAGCACGCGCCCGGGGCCGCGGACGTTGCTGCGGACCTCCGGGCGCTCGTCGAGGAGGTCGTCGCAGCGCACGACCGCGAGCCAGTCGCCGCCCAGGGTGGCCGAGGCCGACAGGTCGACGAGGGTGCTGGCGGGGACGGGCTGCATCCGATCGATCGACGCGCCGCCGTGGCGGACGCGTGCCACCAGCGCGAGCGCGGCGTGGGGGGCGACCCGGGCCCAGGCGTCGCCGCGATGGCGGGGCAGGAAGTCGAGCGGATCGTCGCGCCACGGGTCGCCCGGGGCGTTGCGGGCGCGGGCGGCGGTGAGCTGGTACGAGCCGCCCAGCTCGAGGGCGTCGCCGGTGCCCGGCACCCGCGCGCGGGCGCTGGCGTCGACGCCGCGCACGTCGGTGGTGCCGAGGTTGGTGAGGCGGCCGTCGGCGCCGGCGACGACGGTGCCGGTCGAGCGCCGCCAGTACGGCGACAGCTCGAGGGCGACGCCGTCGCGCGGCGTCGCCACCAGCCGCACCTCGCCCAGCGTGGCGAGCTCGGGGGCGAGCTCGGGGTTGCCCGAGAGCGCGTCGTAGCGCTCGCGCAGGGTCGGCGTGCGCCCCTTGCGCGCGACCGTCGCCTGCAGCTCGACGGGCTGGAGGGGGCGCCAGCGGCCGGTGACCTTGGCCTCGGGCCAGGGCGCGGCGTCGAGGCCGAGGGGAATGGCGAGCCCGCCGGCGCCGTCGACGCGCACCGGCCCGTCCTCGTACTGGGCGCCGGCGGCGGCCGCGATGACGGTGGTGTCGCCCCGGCTCTCCAGCGCGCTGGTGGCGGTGGTGGCGTCGACGGTGGCGCGCTCGTGATCGACGGTGACGGCGGCGATCCAGCGGGCGACCCGGGCCACGGGCCGGGTGGCGAGCGCGGTGCCGCCGATCCGCAGGGCGCGCAGGTCCTCGGCGGTGACGACCTCGGTGAGCGCGGCGTCGCGGAAGTAGCGGCTGCGCCGGGTGAGGCCGTGGGCCCAGGCCCGGCCGTGGAGCTGGGGCGCGCCCCGCCGCTCGTCGCCGGCGACCTGGGCGCGGGCCGAGGTCTCGCGATCGATGTAGAGGATGGTGGCGGTCGCCGATTGCTCGTTGGGCGGCGGCACGTAGCGGCGATCGTCGACGAAGCCGTCGGCGGCGATCCGGCGCTGACCGCGCCGGTACTCGAGGCGCAGGGCGCCGGTGGTGGCGCGCTTGCGCTCGCCGAGGGTCGCCATCGCCGGCAGCTCGAACTCGCGGAGCCCCCACGACGCGGCGGTCGACAGCCGGATCGCGAGGTGCGGGCGCAGCGCGGTGCGGCCGGTGGCCGAGGCGCCGAAGGTCGGCAGGGTGTCGCTCACCAGGCGGGTGACGACGAGGCGGGCGCCGATGGCGTCGCGGGTGTGGACCTCGATCACGCCGCCGGGGCCGCCCGGGCCGTCGAGCGGCGACTGCGCCGAGGTCGAGACCCGGATCTCGACGATGTCGGTGATGGGGATGGTCGAGACGTCGAAGGTGCCGTAGTACGGATCGCTGACGCTGACGCCGTCGATCAGCACCCGCACCGCGCCCTTGCGCGCGCCGCGGATGTCGATGATGAAGCCGCCGCGGCCGGCGTCGCGGACGTTGACGTCGGGCAGGAGCGCGAGCGCGGTGGCGAGGTCGGTGGCGCCGCGCGCCGCCAGCTCGTCGCCGGTCAGGCGGACCTGGGTGTCGCGGTCGTAGGGCTTGTCGGGCCGCTCGTCCCAGATCTCGATCTGCTCGCCGCTCTCCTCGGCCAGGCGCAGGAGCTCGGCGTCGGTCAGCCGCGTGGTGTCGACGCCGGCGGTCGGCGCGGGGCCGTCGCCGGCGCCGCCCCGGCCATCGTCGGCGTCGGCGACCTCGTCGGCGTCGTCGCGGCCGCCCGGGGGGACGTCGGCCCGCGCCGCCGGGACGGCGACCAGCGTGACCACGGCGGCGAGCGCGGCGCGCATGGGCCCGATCATCGCCGCGTTCAGCCGCCGCCGCCACCGCCGCCGCCACCGCCGCCGCCGCCGCCGCCGCCGCCGCCGCCGTCGACGTTGACGAGCGCGCCCGAGAGCTGCCCGGCGGACAGCGACGCGGTGCAGCCGCCGGCGATCGGGCTGGCGTCCGCCGGATCGACCTGGGCGAAGGTCACGCCGGTCAGCCGCACGGTGAGCGGCTGGCCGACCGGCCCCACCGCCACCACCTCGACGCTACCGCCGGTGGCGAAGTAGGTCTGGGCGACCGTGCCCGCCATGCCGCCGCCGATCACGCACACCCCGCAGGTCTCGTACGACAGCTCGGCGCCGGTCAGCGGGTAGGTGCCGACCGCGACCGCGCCGCCGCTGAACGCGCCCATCCCGTCCCACAGCTCGACCTGGACCTGCTCGTCGGTGCCCGGCAGGGTGGCGTTCGCCAGGTACCACTTGCGGGCGCCCATCGTGCCCGACTGGTTGCGGACCTGCGCCACCGCCGCGAGCGCGCCGACGTCGGCCATGGTCGCCGGCAGGGCGCACGCGCCCGCGGGCGGCGCGTCGACGTCGCCGCCCGTGGCGGCGTCGGGCCCGGGATCGTCGTCGCCGCCGGGCCCGTCCGGATCGCCGATCTGGCAACCGGCCGTGAGCGCGAGGGCGAGCCCGAGGGCGAGGGCGAGGGCGGACGAGACGTCGGTGCGGCGCATGGCCTCCCGAGGAGCAACTCGCTTGCCATCGAAATCACACGGATGTTACGCGGGCTCCGGCGGCGCGAACTCACGGAATCAGTGGACGAAGCCGCGCGCGGCGCGCGCCGGCGGGCCTCGCCGCCGCGGCGCGCTGCCGGGGACCGCGGTCGCCGCGCCGGCGTGGCGGCTCCCCAGGGGACGGCCGGTCAGCGGGCGCCCAGCTCGTAGAGGGCGGCGGCCGCGTCGATCCGGTTGCCGGCGTCGTCGTCGGCCAGCGCGCTCCACAGCCCGGGCGTGATCACGCGGGCGGCGCGGTGGGCGGTGATGACGTGGCGGCGCACCCCGGGATCGTCGGTGGCGGCCAGCTCGGCGAGCGCGGTCGGGCCGCGGGGGTCGCCGAGCGCGGCCAGCTCGGCGGCGGCGCCGACGCGATCGGTGGGCGCCTCGGCGGCGAGCGCGGCCGCGTACAGCGCGATCGCGCGCGGGCGATCGCCCAGGTAGGCGAGGAGGCGGGCGGCGGCGACGCGGACCCCGACCACCGGATCGGCGGCGGCGCGCTCGGCGCGCACCCGCGCCGCGTCCTTGCCGAGGGCGACCTCGGCGAGGTTGATCGCGCCGGCGCGGACCGTCCAGTCGTCGTCGGCGAGGGCGCGGTCGATGGCGGCGGCGCCGGCGGCGCCGTCGCGCAGCGCGCGGGCGGCGTAGGCCGCGACCATGGCGTCGGCGTGGACGAGCAGCGGGCGGGCCGCGTCCTTGCCGCGCGACGCGACCAGCAGCTCGACCGCGGCCAGGCGGACGCCGAGCGTGGGGTCGGCGAGGGCGGCCTCGGCCACCGCGCCGAGATCGCCACGCTTGCCGCGGGCGAGGCCACGCAGGGCGGCGGCGCGGACCTCGGCCGAGGCGTCGCTCGCGGCCTCGGTCAGGCGCCCGGTGTCGGCGGGGTCGGCGAGCCCGGCCAGCGCGGCGATGGCGGCGGCGCGCACCCGCGGGTCGCGATCGACCGCGGCCAGGCGCAGATCCTCGGCCGCATGCTTGCCGACCTTGCGGCCGATGCCCTCGACGGCGATCGCGCGCGCGGCGGGGTCGGGGCTCGCGAGCATCTCGGTCGCGACGTCGGGCGCCTGCGGGAAGGCGCGCAGGACCGCCACCGCCGCCGCCGCCGCCACCACGTCGTCGTCGTCGCCCATGCGCTCGCCGACGTCGCGGGCGAAGGCCTCGATCTCGAGGCGCTCGATGGCGCGGATGGCCTGGACCTGGACCTGCGCCGACGGCGAGGTCAGGCCCTGCCACAGGGTGGTCATCGCCATCGTGCGCAGGGCCGCGAGATCGTCCTGCCCGCCGCGGGCCTCGCGCCAGGCGCGGTAGCGGGTCACGGCGTCGCGGGCGTCGCCCAGGCCGAGGGCGGCGCGGATGCGGATGCGGACGAGCTGGCCGTCACCCGGGGTCTTGCCGAGCTCCTCGTCGGCGGCGGTGGCGGCGCCGCGGAAGTCGCCGCGGTCGAGCAGGGACTGGGCGCGCTTGACGCCCGCCGGCGGGCCGCAGGCGGCGGTCAGGGCGGCGAGGGCGGCGGTGGCGAGCGCGGCGGCGGCGCGGGCGCGGGCGGACGACCTTGGCGAGCGCGGGGCGGACATGGTTCCTCCGGATGAAGGATGCAACGGCCGGCCCGCCGTTGCGAGCCGGAGCGAGCAGGGCACGATCGAGGTGGGGCGCTACCAGCGCCGCGCGGGCGTGGGCCCGATGGGCGGGTGCAGCCGGGTCAGTGGCGAGCCCGGGCCTCCGGGTTACGTGCTAGATCGCGCCATGGTCCACGCCGTGCTGTTCGACCTCGATGGCACCCTGGTCGACAGCGAGCGCCAGTACTCCGAGGCCCTGGCCCGCGCCCTGCGCGCCGGGCAGGGCATCGAGATCACCCAGGACGATCGCGACTTCTGCGTCGGCCGGTCGTGGGTCGCCATCCACGCGCACCTGGCCGCGCGCTACCCGGCGCTGGCGTGGGATCGAGACCAGGTCATCGCCGCCACCGCCGCCGCCAGCCGGGAGCTGTTCGCCCGCGAGGGCGTGTGGGAGCTGCCGGGGGCGCGGGCGGCGGTGGCGCGCTTCGCCGACCGTCGGCGCGGCCTGGTCACCGGCAGCTCGCGGGCCGAGGCCGGGCACATGCTGGAGCTGCTCGGCCTGGCCGGCGCGTTCGCGGTGCGGCTGTGCGCCGAGGACGTGCCGCGCAGCAAGCCCGCCCCCGACGGCTACCGCCAGGCCTGCCAGGCCCTCGGCGTCGAGCCGGCGCGGACGCTGGTGGTCGAGGACTCGGCCGCCGGCGTCGCCGCCGGCCGCGCCGCCGGCTGCGCCGTGGTGGCGGTGCGCGCCGGCAACTTCGCCGGCCACGATCAGTCGGCGGCGCACCACGTGATCGACACCCTCGACGAGCTGACGCCGGAGCTGGCGCGGGCGGTGGCGGAGGCGGCCGGGGCTCGGTAAGGTGGCGGCTCCAGGATCCGAGCGATGAAGCTTCCCGAGCGCGTCACGGTGTACGAGGTCGGTCCGCGCGACGGGCTGCAGAACGAGGCGCGCAACGTCCCCACCGCGGACAAGATCGCCTTCATCCACGCCCTGGCCGAGGCCGGGCTGCGCCACATCGAGATCACCAGCTTCGTCAGCCCGCGGTGGATCCCGCAGCTCGCCGACAGCGCGGAGGTGGCGCGCGGCGTGCGGCGGCGCGAGGGCCTGACCCTGTCGGCGCTGGTGCCCAACCGGCGCGGCCTCGACGCGGCGCTGGCCGCCGGCATGAAGGAGATCGCGGTCTGCCTGTCGGCGTCGGAGACCCACAACAAGAAGAACATCAACAAGACGATCGCCGAGACCCTGGCCGCGTTCGGCGAGGTGGTCGCGCCGGCGCAGGCCGCCGGGGTGCGGGTGCGGGCCTACGTCTCGACGGTGTTCGGCTGCCCCTACGAGGGCGACGTCGATCCGGCGCGCGCGGTGTGGCTGTCCCGCGAGCTGCGGGCGATGGGCGTCTACCAGGTCTCGCTCGGCGACACGATCGGCGTCGCCAACCCGCGCCAGGTCGAGCGCGTGCTCGAGCTGGTGCTGGCGGAGGTGCCGGTCGACGACGTCGCGGTCCACTTCCACGACACCCAGGGCACCGCCCTGGCCAACTGCCTGGCCGCGCTCCAGCTCGGCGTCACGACGATCGACGCCGCGGTCGGCGGCCTCGGCGGCTGCCCCTACGCGCCGGGGGCCGCCGGCAACCTGGCCACCGACGATCTGGTCGCGATGCTGCACGCGATGGACATCGCGACCGGCGTCGATCTCGACAAGCTGGTCGAGGCGTCGCGCCTCGCCGCCGCCTTCGTCGGCCACGATCTGCCGTCGAAGTACCTGAAGGCCCACCTCGGCAAGCAGGCGCGGGCGCGGCGCCAGGCCGAGCGCGGCGCCTGACTCGCGCCCGGCGGGCGGGCCGTGGTAACGACGGCCCATGTCGGAGCTGCCCGTCCTCGAGAAGCGTGACGGCGTCGCCTGGGTGACCCTCGATCGCCCCGCCGCCCGCAACGCCCTGTCGCTCGCGGTCAACCGCGAGCTCCTTCGCCTCGCCCGCGAGCTCGGCGACGATCCCGAGGTCCGGATCGTGGTGCTCACCGGCGCCGGCGATCAGGCGTTCTGCGCCGGCGCCGATCTCAAGGAGCGCAAGGGCGTGCCCGCCGCCGGCTCGAAGCCGTACATCGACGCCATCAGCGGCGCGATCGACGCCTGGGCGCGGCTGCCGAGGCCGACCGTGTGCGCGCTGAACGGCTCGGCCTACGGCGGCGGCCTCGAGCTGGCGCTGGCCTGCGACCTGCGCGTGTGCGTGGAGGGCGCCGAGCTCGGGCTCACCGAGGTCCGGCTCGGGATCATGCCCGGCGCTGGCGGCACCCAGCGCCTGCCCCGGCTGGTGGGCGTCGCCGCGGCCAAGGAGCTCATCCTCCTGGGGCGGCGGATCTCGGCGGCGCGCGCGTTGGCGCTCGGGCTGGTCGTCGAGGTGGTGCCGGCGGCCGACCTGCGGGCGACCGTCGAGGGCCTCGTGGCCGAGCTCGCCGGCTGCGCGCCCCGGTCGCTCCAGATGGCCAAGGCCGCGATCGATCGCGGGATCGACGTCGGCATCGACGAGGGCCTGCGCATCGAGCGCCAGTGCTACGACGTGACCCTGTTCAGCGAGGACCGGGACGAGGGGCTGCGCGCGTTCGCCGAGAAGCGGCCACCTCGGTACACGGGGCGCTGAGCTCGCTGGCCGGTGGTTCGAGGCGGCCGCACCGGGGCCGATGTAGGTGGGAGTTGGGATGGGGAGCGGCGGCATCGGGACGGTCGACCCCAGGGACCGCGCCGGGTCGCACGAGCTCGGAGGTACGTGGACTTGTGCCGGCGCGCCGGCGGCCGACGCTGGCCCGCCGCGTGCTACCTGCGGTCGGCATGGGGATCCTGGATGAACTGCTCGCTCGGGCCGGCTACGTGAAGCTGTCGCGCTACGGCCTGGCGATGACGCCGCAGGGCCGGATCCTCTCGCTGCAACCGCGCGTCCCCGAAGAGGGATCCAGCGCGCGCGTCGTGGGGTGGCTCGACGGTCACGATCCCACCGGGGTGTTCCAGGCCAGCCTGCCGCTCGAGACCGCGCCCCAGGTACCTGCCCTGGCCATGGCGACCACGGTCGCCAGCCCGCCGCACCTCGCCGCGCCCGCCGCGCTGGTCCGGCCAGCGACCGCACGAGGCGCCGACACCGTGAGCGCCACCGCCGACCCGGACGACGACGACGCGGCGTGGGAGGCGGCGATCGCGCGGGCTCGCGCCGCCGCCGAGGTCGCGAGCGCGCCGTCGCCCGTCGCGCCGTCGCCGCGGAAGGCCGCGCCTCCCCCGCTGCCCCCGCGCGCCGCCCGG
>CAADGB010000384.1 GCA_900696455.1 uncultured delta proteobacterium | reverse complement strand
GACGGCCTGACGGCCTGACGGCCTGACGGGACCGCCTGACGGCCTGATGGCCTGACGGCCTGATGGCCTGACGGCCTGACGGCCTGCCCCCGCCCCTCGCTCCGCGCGCGCGTGCCCGCCCCGACCGCGTGCTAGAGATCGAGCGATGCTCGATCCCTCGGTCTTCGCGGCCCGCCGCCAGGCGTACATGGAGGCGCTCGGCCCGGGCGCGGTCGCGATCGTGCGCTCGCTCCCCGAGCGCGTCCGCAACGGCGACTCGCACTACCTGTTCCGCCAGCACTCGGACGTCGCCTACCTCACCGGCTTCCCCGAGCCCGAGACCACGGTGGTGCTGCGACCGGGCGCCGACGGCGAGCGCGTGGTGATGTTCGTGCGGCCGCGCGACCCCGAGCTGGAGACCTGGGACGGCCGGCGCGCCGGGATCGAGGGCGCGCGCGAGCGCTACGGCGCCGACGCCGCCTACCCCGCCGCCGAGCTCGACCAGCGCCTGGGCGACCTCATCGCCAACTGCGAGGAGCTGCACTACGCGCTCGGCCTCGACCCTGACATGGACCTGCGCGTCGCCGCCGCCCTCGCCCGCCTGCGCAAGAGCGAGAAGCGGGGCAAGCGGCCGCCGCGGGCGGTCGTCGACCCCCGGGCGGCGCTCCACGAGCTGCGCCTGCACAAGTCGGTGGAGGAGGTCGCGATCCTGCGCAAGGCCGCGGCCATCACCAGCGAGGCCCACGTCGCGGCCATGCGCGCCGGCCGCCCCGGCACCTTCGAGTACGAGCTGGAGGCGCTGGTCGACTTCACCTTCCGCAAGCACGGCGGCGCCGGCCCCGGCTACACGACCATCGTCGGCGCCGGCGAGAACGCGACGATCCTCCACTACGTCGAGAACCGCTGCGCGCTGGCCGCCGGCGACCTGGTCCTCATCGACGCCGGCTGCGAGTACCACCACTACACCGCCGACGTCACGCGGACCTGGCCGGCGTCGGGCCGCTTCACGCCGGCGCAGCGCGAGCTCTACGACCTCGTGCTCGAGGCCCAGGAGGCGGCGGTGGCGGCGGTGCGGCCGGGGGTCACCCTCGACGATCTCCACCAGCAGGTGATCCGCCGCCTGACCGAGGGCATGGTCGCGCTCGGCCTGCTCGAGGGCCCGGTCGACGCCCGCATCGAGGACCTGGGCTACAAGAAGTTCTACATGCACGGCACCTCGCACTGGCTGGGCATGGACGTGCACGACGTCGGCGCCTACACCCGCGGCGGCAAGCCGCGGCCGCTCGAGCCCGGCATGGTGATCACCGTCGAGCCCGGCCTGTACGTCGCCGTCGACGCCCCCGGGGTGCCCGAGCGCCTGCGCGGCCTCGGCGTGCGGATCGAGGACGACGTCCTGGTCACCGCCGGCGGCCACGAGAACCTCACCGCCGCCTGCCCCAAGCGCGTCGCCGACCTCGAGGCGATCTGTGGCGCCTGAGCCGCGCGACCGCGGCGCCCGCTCCGCCCCGCCCCGCCTGGTCACGATCGCCTTCTCCCACTACTGCGAGAAGGCGCGGTGGGGCCTCGAGCGCGCCGGCCTCGCCCACGTCGAGGACGCCCACCTGCCGATCTTCTCGTACCTGCCCCTGCGCCGCGCCGGCGCCGGCCGCACCGCGCCCGCCCTGGTCATCGACCGCGACACCGTGCTCACCGACTCCACCGACATCCTGCGCTGGTGCGACACCCACGGCGCGGCGCCGCCGCTGTTCCCGACCGACGATCCGGCCCTCGCCGCCGAGGTGGCCGCGCTCGAGGACGACCTCGACCGCCACCTCGGCCCGGCGACCCGGCGCCTGGGCTACTTCTACCTGCTCGCCGATCGCGCCGCCCTCCGCGACGTCCTGGGCAAGCACGGGCCGCGCTGGGAGCGCGCGCTGGGCAAGGCCGGCCGGCCGCTGGCGGTCGCGCTGATGCGCCGCGGGCTGCGCATCGACGCCGCCGGCGCCGAGCGCTCGCGCCAGGTCATCGACCGCACCTTCGCCGACCTCGGCGGCCGCCTCGCCGACGGCCGGCGCTACCTGTGCGGCGACCGCTTCACCGCCGCCGACCTCACCTTCGCCGCCCTCGCCGCGCCGATCCTGCTGCCGCCCGCCTACGCCGCCTACCTGCCCGCCGACGAGCTGCTGCCGCCAGCGTTCCGCCAGGTGGTCGACGGCTACCGCGCCACCGCCGCCGGGGCCCTCGGCCTCCGCCTCTACGAGGAGCGTCATCGCCAGCCGGTGGCGGACGCGCTGGGGGCGAGCGCCCCCGCCCCCGCCTGATCGGCCCTCGCCGACGCCGCGGACACCGGGGGCGGACTCCCCGCACTCGCTGCCCGGCTCCCACACCCCGACCCGGTCCGGCCGCAACTCCGGTGAGGTGAACCGAGGTTTGCCGATCGCAAGTCGACGAGATCGCAGGCCCCCGCGGCGTCGGGGGATCGCGACCACGGCCTGGCCGGGGATGGCACGGGTCGTGATGTAGGTCAGCTCATGCGCACCTCGTGGCTGGCCGCCTCCTTCCTCCTGCTCCCCACGGTCGCCACGGCCCAGCAGGCGGCGCCGTCGCCGGAGGACGCGCCGCCCCCGACGCTGGGGTGGATGGGCGCGGCGACCGCCAGCCGTCCCGGCACGGTGATGCAGGTCATCCCGCCGGTCCCTGGCGCCGACGTCGCCTACAACGGCACGACCACGATCATCTACATGAACCGGAGCGGGGCGACCCTGGTGCCGGGCAACAACGACTCGCGCACCAACCGCTCCACCGTGGTCGGCCAGACCTCCACCATCCCCCCGTTCGAGGGCAGCGCCACCGAGTGGAACCAGATCATGTCGTGCGTGCGCGAGATCTTCTCGCCGTTCGACGTGGTCATCACCGACCAGGACCCCGGCAACGTGCCGCACATGGAGTCGCTGATGGGCGGTCGCGCCCAGCAGGCCGGCATGCCGCAGGGCGTGCTCGGCGTCTCGCCCTTCACCGCCAACTGCAGCGTCATCCCCAACTCGATCGTCTTCACCTTCACCCAGTCGACGCGGGACGCCTACGGCAGCGGCCCGGCGCTGGCCGAGGAGCTGTGCGAGATCGCCGCCCAGGAGATCGCGCACTCGTTCGGGCTCGACCACGAGTACCTGGCGTCGGACCCGATGACCTACCTCAACTACAACGGCCTCAAGCGCTTCCAGAACGTCGACGCCCAGTGCGGCGAGTACGCGCCGCGCACCTGCGGCCTCCCCGACACCGGCGTGGTGTGCTCGCAGCGCCAGAACTCGGTGGCGATGCTCAACGCCCGGATCGGCGTCGGCGACGCCATCGCCCCCAGCGTCGCGATCACCTCGCCGGCGAACGGCGCCACGGTGCCGGCCTCGTTCACCGTCCGCGCCGACGCCAGCGACAACCTCGGCGTGCAGAAGGTCGAGCTCTACGTCGACGGCGCGCTGGTCGGTACCAGCACCGCCGCCCCCTTCACGTTCGAGGTCAGCGGGCTGGCCACCGGCGGCCGCACCCTGGTGGCCCGCGCCTACGACAGCAAGAACACGACCGACGCGACGGTCGCGGTCACGGTCCAGGCCGGCGCGCCCCAGCCGCAGGATCCCCAGGATCCCCAGGACCCGAGCAACCCGGATCGCGACGGCGACGGCAGGGGCGACATCATCACCGGCGGCTGCGCCGCCGCCGGGGGCGCGGCCGGCCCCGGGGCGCTGGCGCTGCTGGCGCTGGTCGGCGTCCGCCGCCGCCGCCGGGCCTGAGCCGCGCGCCGAGGCGAGCCCCTTCCCTCGCCGGCCGGCATGCGGTACGCACCGGCGATGGTCTCCGCTCCTGGCCCCGGCACCGCCCTCACCGGCAAGCAACGGCGCGCGCTGCGCGCCCTCGGCCACGCGCTGGCCCCCGTGGTCCAGCTCGGCAAGGGCGGGCTGTCCGACGAGCTGGTCGCCGCCGTCGACCAGGCCCTCGCCGACCACGAGCTGATCAAGGTCAAGCTGCTCGAGGCCTTCGACCTCGATCGCCACGACGCCGCCGCGCAGCTCGCCGCCCGCACCGGCAGCCAGGTCGCCCAGGTGCTCGGCCGCACGGTCCTGCTCTACCGCCCCGATCCCGACGAGCCGCGGCTCGACATCTAGCCGCGCCCGGTCGTCCGGATCACCATCCGGGTCACCGTCCGGGGCCCACGAACCGGCGCCGCCGGCCTGCTAGAGTCGCGGCAGGAGTCCGCCATGAGCATGATCGTTCGCCGCGCCGCCGCGGCCGTCCTCTGCGCCGCCCTCGCCCTGACCGTCGCCGCCTGCGGTGATGACGACGGCGGCACCCCCGACGGCCCCACGGTCGAGGAGCTGACGCTGACCGGCCTCGACGGCGCGGTCGAGGTGATCGTCGACGATCGCGGCATCCCCCACATCTACGCCACCACCGTCCACGACCTGCTGGTGGTCCAGGGCTACCTGATGGCCCGCGACCGCTTCGCGCAGATGGAGTTCATCCGCCGCAGCGTCACCGGCCGTCTGGCCGAGGTCGCCGGGGCGCTGTCGCCGGGGCTGATCGCCGACGACCGCGAGCAGCGCTTCTTCGGCTTCGCCCGCACCGGCCGGGAGATCTACGAGGGCCTTCCCACCGACGCCCCGAGCCGGCGCACCGCCGAGGCCTTCGTCGACGGCATCAACCAGTACATCGACACCGTCCTGAAGGCGCCCGGCTACACCACCACCCGCGGCAACGAGGCGCTGGCCCTCATCCTCGGCAGCCCCTACCTCGATCACTGGCAGCCGGCCGACATCTTCGCCCTCGCCCGCTTCCAGGCCTGGAACCTGTCGTACGACGCCGGCGCCGACGTCTCGCGCACCGCCACTCGCGCCGCGGTGGCCGCGGCGTTCTCCCCCACCGCGACCGACGGCCGGCTGCTCGCCCGGGTCGGCCTCCACGCCGACTTCTTCACCGACCGGCCGGCGCGCGCGGTCTTCACCAGCGACGGCTTCCCCAACCTCACCACCGACACCGGCAGCCGGGCCCGCGCCGGCGGCGACCGGCGACCGGGCGCGGCGCGCGCCGCCGAGCCGGCGCCGGCCACCCTCGCCGACCCGCTGCGGGCCCAGGCCCTGGCCGGGGCCCAGGCGTTCTTCGACGGCCTCGAGGACAACCTGCTCCTGCGCCGCGATCCCCACGTCGGCTCCAATAGCTGGGTGGTGGCGGGCGATCACACCGCCAGCGGCTACCCCATCCTGTCCAACGACCCGCACCTCTCGCTGATCGCGCCGCCGGTGTGGTGGTACGTCCACCTCACCACCGCCCAGGCCGGCGGCGAGCGCATGGTCGACGCGCTCGGCGTGGCCTTCGCCGGCCTGCCCGGCGTCGTGCTCGGCTTCAACCGCGACCTGGCGTGGAGCGCGACCACCACCGGCTACGACGTCACCGACGTCTACGACGAGCAGATCGTCTTCCGCAACGACGGCTCGGTCGCCGCGCCGGTGTGGGTGCCGGTGGCGGCCCGGTTCCGCGGCGCCGACGTGCCGCTCGCGGTCATCGACGAGACCATCCGCGTCCAGGGTCAGGCCACGCCCGAGGTCTACCGCATCCACGTCGTGCCGCATCACGGCCCCATCATCCCCGGCACCCTGACGCCGCCGGCCAGCGGCAGCGAGACCCTGGGCCGCGCCCTCAGCGTCCGCTACACCGGCCACGAGCCGAGCGACGAGCTGGCCTTCTTCCAGGGCCTGCTCGACGCCTCGACCTTCGCCCAGGTCGAGGGCGCGCAGGACCACTTCCGCGTCGGCGCCCAGAACTTCTCGTTCGCGTCGGCGGCCGAGGGCATCCGGTGGTCGACCGAGGCCCGCATCCCCCAGCGCGATCCGCGCGCGTGCACGTTCGCCTACGACGCCGACGGCGTGCCCACCGGCACCTCGCCGCTGTTCGTGCTCGACGGCGCCAGCGGTGATCACGAGTGGGTGAGCGAGCTCGACGATCGCTACATCCCGCACGAGGTCAACCCGGCGCGCGGCTACATCGCGACCGCCAACCAGGACAACGTCGGGGTCACCGCCGACGGCAACCCGTGCAACGATCCCTACTACCTGGGCGGCGACTTCGACGTCGGCTACCGCCAGGCCCGCATCCGCCAGCGCCTCGACGCCCTGGTCGCCGGCGACGCGATCACCACCGACGACATGATCGCGCTGCAGGCCGAGACCCGGTCGAGCCTGGGCGAGGGCATGCGCGCCGCCCTGATCGCGTCCATCGATCACGCGCTCGGCGACCCCAGCGACGACCCGGCCCTGGCCGCGGCCATGACCGAGCTCGGCGCCAGCGGCCGCGCCACCCTGACCGACGCCCGCGCCCGGCTGATGGCGTGGTCGTTCGCGACCCCGCACGGCGTCGGCGCCACCGACGCCGCGGTGATCGCCGACAGCGTCGGCACCACGGTCTTCAACGCCATCCTCACCCGCCTGGCGCCGCTGGCGTTCGGCGACGAGAACGCCGCGGTCGGCCGCCGCCCCGGCACCCTGCAGACCGCGCGCGCCCTGGAGTGGGCGCTGACCGCGCCGGCGTCGATGGCCACCTTCCGCGCCAGCTACGGCGGCGACCCGAGCTGGAACGACACCGTCCTGTGGGATGACCTGGCGACCCCGGCGGTGCTGGAGTCGCGCGACGAGCGCGTGGTGCGCGCGGTGGTCGCCGGCTACGCCTTCCTCACCCAGCGCCTGGGCGCGGACCGCGACCAGTGGCGGTGGGGGCGGCTGCACGCCGTGCGCTTCGAGCAGGTGGTGCCGGCCCTCGACGGCAACGGCCAGGTGTCGGTGCCGCCCGACGACGATCCCACCTACCCCGACGGCTTCCCCCGCCACGGTGATCTGGGCGCCGTCGATCCCGGCAACTACGGCATCTACGACACCACCAGCTTCACCTTCGGCAGCGGCGCCTCGCAGCGGCTGGTGGTGGAGATGACGCCGGCCGGACCGCGCGCGTTCAACGCGCTGCCCGGCGGCCAGCGCGAGGATCCCGACTCGCCGCACCACGCCGACGAGGCCGCGCTGTGGCGCGACAACCGGCAGCCCGCGGTCCGGTTCGACCGCGCCGAGGTCGAGGCCGGCGCCGTCAGCCGCCTGCGCTTCGTCTCGCGCTGACGGCGTCGCGCCGCCGCGGCCGCCGGCCGCGCCGCAACACTCTGTCCCGCCCGCCGGCCCTTGCGGCGCCGGGAGCGCCGACCGACGCTGCGGGGATGGCGACCGACCCCGTCCTCGACACCGCGCCGCTGGGCGCGCCCCCGTGGCCCACCCTCGACCCGTTCCTGTTCTGCGTCCACCACGACGACGCCTACCCGGCCGGCAACGAGCAGCTCGGCCCGGCGGCGTCGCTCGCCGGCCGCGACCTCGGCATGGACTTCGCCGGCAAGGACGGCTGGCGCATGTACCACGGCGACGTGGTGCCCGGCTTCCCCCAGCACCCGCACCGCGGCTTCGAGACCGTGACCCTGGCCCGCCGCGGCTTCATCGATCACTCCGACTCGCTGGGGGCGACCGCGCGCTTCGGCACGGGCGACGCCCAGTGGCTGACCGCCGGCCAGGGCATCGTCCACAGCGAGATGTTCCCCCTGCTCGATCCGGCCGGCCCCAACCCGGTCGAGCTGTTCCAGATCTGGCTCAACCTGCCGCGCGCCGACAAGCTGGCCGCGCCCCACTTCACGATGATGTGGGCCGACACGATCCCGGTGGTACGCGACGGCGGCGCCACCGTGACCGTGGTGGCGGGCGCGCTCGGCGACGCCGTGCCGCCACCGCCGCCGCCGCGATCGTGGGCGGCGCGCCCCGACAGCGACGTCGCGATCTGGTCGATCGTCCTCGACGCCGACGGTCGCTGGACCCTGCCGGCGGCCCGGGCCGGCAGCCACCGCACCCTCTACGTCTTCCGCGGCGGCGGCATCACCGTGGGCGAGCGCGCGATCCCGCTCGGCACCGTCGTGCTGCTCCACCCCGATCAGGCGGCGCCGCTGGCGGCCGGACCCGGCGGCGCCGAGCTGCTCCTGCTCCAGGGCCGCCCCATCGGCGAGCCGGTGGTGCAGCACGGGCCGTTCGTGATGAACAGCCCGGCCGAGATCCAGCAGGCCTTCCACGACTACCGCCGCACCCAGTTCGGCGGCTGGCCGTGGCCGGTGGACGGCCCGGTCCACACCCGCGACGCCGGGCGCTTCGCCCGCCACGTCGACGGCCGCATCGAGCAGGCGCGCTGACGGCCTCCAGCAGCGCTCGGCTCGCGTTCGCTCAGGTGAGCTCGGCGCGATCGAGGTAGGCGCGCAGCGACGGCCGCGCCCACTGGGCGAGGGCGTAGGCGCGCACGTCGTCGGGCACCGGGTCGCGGTTCTTGACCAGGCGCATGAGCGCCAGCGCCAGATCGGCGTCGGCGATCGACCAGGTCGTGAACAGCGAGGTGCGGCCGGGGACGAGCAGGCGCCGGGTGAGGCGGATCAGCTCGTCGGCCTGGGCCTGGGCCCGCGCCGACAGCGGCGTCACCACCGGCGCGCCGAAGACCGAGCTGGTGGGCCGCGCCTCGCGCAGGGCCATCAGATCGGTGCGCAGGTACGACATGACCTGGCGGGCGCGCGCGCGCTCCGCGAGCTCGGCGGGGAACAGCCGGGGGTGGGCCGGGAACGGGAAGGTCTCGGCCAGGTACTCCGAGATCGCCAGCGACTCGCTCAGCCACAGCTCGCCGTGGACGAGCACCGGCACCTTGCCGAGGAGCGCGCGCTCGGTGAGCCGGGCCCGGCGCTCGGCGTCGATGGGCAGCGGCACCAGCTCGAGGGTGTAGGGCAGCCCCTTCTCCTCGAGCGCGGTCATGGCGTGGAACACCCACGGGCTCACCCAGGTGGACTCGCCGTAGAGCACCAGCGGATCGGACGCGGAGACCGTGGCCGTCATGCCCCCGACCCTACCAGGCGGAACACGCCGGCGTTGGCCTCGACGTGCTCGGCGCGGCTGGTGCCGACCAGCGCGGTACCGAGGCCGGGGCGGGTGCGGGTCCAGTCGAGGGCGGCGCGGGCCGCGGCGGCGTCGGGCGCCAGCTTGCCCTGCATGATCGACGCCGACGACATCACGTAGAGGCCGAGGTCGGCGGCCACGGCGAGGAGCGGGCGGCCGCGCTGGGTCGGGGCCAGGGCCGCCTCGCGCAGGGTGGGGTTGAGGGGGGCCTGCACGACCTCGAGCCCGTGCCCGGCGCCGCCGACCTCGCGCGCCAGCTCGACCAGCTCGACCAGGTCGAGGTGGACGCGGGCAGAGGGCGGCTCGCGCAGGCCGAACCAGGTGGCGAGGCCGTAGCGCGCGATCGCCCCGGCGGCGCGGGCCTCCTCGAGGACCTCGAACGCGGCCCGCATGCGGCGACGGAAGGTGGCGCGATCGAGCTCGTCGAGCTGGGTCTCGGGGTTGTGGAGGTAGAAGACGTCGATCGTGGCCAGCCCCAGGTTGGCGCGGCTGCGGGCGAGCTGGTCGGCGAGGAAGCGCGGGGCCAGGCAGTGACCGCCGGCCGCGATCTCGTCCCAGCCGGCGAGGCCGGCGTCGACGATGACGCGCTGGAAGTAGGCGCGGGCGTCGGGCGGCGGCGCGCCGTCGAAGCCGAGGAAGCCGGCCTTGGTCGCCACCACCACCTCGTCGCGGCCGACGCCGGCGGCGGCCGCCGCGCGCAGGGCGCGGCCGATCGCGCGCTCGCTGCGCTGGTGGCGGTAGACGATGGCGGCGTCGACGACGTTGGCGCCCAGCGCCAGCGAGCGCGCGACCGCGGCCTCGTAGCGAAGGTCGGTGGCGTCGTCGGGCGGCGCCAGGTACGAGCCCAGCCCCACCGACGACAGCGACAGGTCGCCGAGGCGGCGGACGTGATCGGCGACGACCGCGCCGGCGTGGCGGAGGAAGAAGCGCGCGGTGCCGGCGGCGGTGGCGCGGGTGGGGGTGGCCATGCTCGATCATTCCCACATCCGCCCCGCGGCGGGGCGGGGCAGGCCCGGGCGGCGGCGGGCCCGCGGCGGCGGGAGCCCGGCCGATCGGGCAGGCGACCGCACGCGCCGCACCTCCCCGTCCGGGGATTGACGACGGCCCCGGCGATGATTCCCTTGTGGGGCATGAAGCCCGCCCCCGACACCGACCGCACGGCCTCGTTCCAGGACATCCTGGCGCAGGCCGCCGGTGCGGCCGAGGTCGACCTCGACGCGTTCATGCATGCCGCCTGGACCGCGTACGTCGACGCGCGCCCCGGCCTGCGCCAGCACCTCGAGGAGATGAAGCTCCACCTCCAGCTCGAGGCCCTGCGCGAGCAGGGGCAGATGCCCCAGGCCTGATCGCGGCTCACCGCGTGCGGCGCCGGCGGCGCGGCCCCGCGGTCGGTCAGGCGCGGGCCGCGAGCACGTCGCAGGCCCCGCGGTCGGTCAGGCGCGGGCCGCGAGCACGTCGCGGGCGTGGACCTCGTGGGCCAGCGGCTGACCGCGCTCGAACGCGGCCAGGCTGGCCAGGGTGGTGGTGGCGATGTTGGCCAGGGCCTCGCGGGTGAGGAAGGCCTGGTGCGAGGTCACGACCACGTTGGGGAAGGTGAGCAGGCGGGCGAGCACGTCGTCTTGCAGCACCTGCGCCGACAGGTCGTGGAAGAACACGCCCTCCTCCTCCTCGTAGACGTCGAGGCCGGCGGCGGCGACGTGGCCGGACTTGAGGGCGGCGATGAGGGCGCGGCTGTCGATGAGCGCGCCGCGGCCGGTGTTGATCAGCATGACCCCGGGCTTCATCGCCGCCAGCGCGGCGTGATCGATCATGTGATGGGTGGCCGGCGTCAGCGGCACGTGGAGCGAGATGATGTCGGCCTCGCGGTAGAGGGTGGCGAGGTCGACCGGTCGCACGCCGAGCTCGGCGACGAGGGCGTCGACCGGGGCGCGGTCGTGGACCAGCACCTGGCAGCCGAAGCCGGCGAAGATGCGCGCCGCCACCCGGCCGATCTTGCCGGTGCCGACCAGGCCCACGATCTTGCCGTGGAGGTCGAAGCCGACCAGCCCCTCCAGCGAGAAGTTGAGCTCGCGGACGCGGGCGGCGGCGCGGTGGATCTTGCGGTTGAGGGCCAGCACCAGCGCCACCGCGTGCTCGGCGACCGCGTGCGGCGAGTACTCGGGGACGCGCACGACCGGCAGGCCGAGGCGGGCGGCGGCGGCCAGGTCGACGTGGTTGTAGCCGGCCGAGCGCAGGGCGACGATCCGGACCCCGGCGGCGTGCAGGCGCTCGAGGGCGTCGGCGTCGACCTGATCGTTGACGAACGAGCACACCGCGTCGTGGCCGGCGGCGAGGGGCGCGGTGACCGCGGTGAGGCGCGGCTCGAGGAAGGTGAGGGTGTGGCCGAAGCCGGCGGTGACCGCGGCGAACGACTCGCGGTCGTAGCCGTGGCTGTCGAAGAGGGCGACGCGCATGAGGACGCCGAACCTAGGGCCCGCGAATGGGGAACTCAATCGCTCTCGCGGCCGATCCATCCCTGCTGGCTTCGTTGCCGGCTCCGGTCCTCGGGTCACATCCGGCGAGGATGCTCCCCTCCGGTCCTCGCCGTCGCCTCGCCAGCCGGGCGCCT
>CAADGB010000383.1 GCA_900696455.1 uncultured delta proteobacterium | reverse complement strand
GGCGCCCGGTTCGCCGCCCGCGGCCGCCGCGCCGCGCGCCGGCCGCCGCGTCCGGGCCGCCGCCGTCAATTGAGCCAGAGCAGGTAGCGCAGCTTGCGGCCGGCGGTGTCCTCGCCGCGCTCGAGCTCGGCCTTCATCGCCCGCAGCCGGCCCGGCAGCGGCGACCGCTTCATGCGCGCGGCGTAGGCCTTGCCGAGGAGGCCGCGCAGGACGCGCTCGACCTGGTTCCGATCGTCGCCGCGGCCGCCGAGGTCGAGGACCAGATCGGCCGGCGCGCCCAGCAGCCGCCCGACGTCGACGTAGGCGTCGGGGACCCGCGCCGCGAGCTCGTCGTCGACGAGCGCCGCCAGCTCGCGCAGGGACAGCCCCTCGTCGCCGCGGATCAGGCGGCGGACGTCGCCGGTGATCGCGGCCCAGGTCTCGTAGAGCGCGGCGTCGACCGGCAGCGGCACCGCGTAGCTGCGCTGGCGCGGGCTCGGCACCCACTCGCGATCGTCGTCGGGCTCGGCCAGGTACGCGGCCCGGCAGCGGTCGGCGTGGTCGACCCCGGCCAGGATCAGCGCGCGGGCGCGCCGCACCCGCGCCGGCTCGGCCAGGCGGATGACCAGACGCGGCCGCCGCTCGCGGCCGAGGCGATCGAGCTCGGTCCAGCGGTAGGCGAGGATGAGCTCGACCGCCGCGCGCTGGAAGGCCACCATCGCCCGCGCCCAGTGGGCGTCGCCGACGTCGAGGCGGAAGGTCGGCCGGCGCCGCGGATCGCCCTGCGGCAGCTCGTCGCCAGCGCGGTCGACCTCGATCTCGAACAGCCGGCGATCGCGGTCGTCGACCTCGCCCGAGCGGTTCCAGTCGTGCTCCCAGCACGCCGGGCACAGCTCGAGGGCGAGGCCGGGATCGGCGGCGGCGACCGCCAGGTCGGCGTCGATGGCGTCGAGGCGCTCGACGAACCGCTGCCAGGCCAGGCGCCCGGCCTCGTGATCGAGCGCGCGCAGATCGTCGGCCTCCTCGAGCACGCGCTCGAGCCCGGCCAAGAGCGCCGCGCCGGCGCCCTGGTAGCGCGCGATCGCCCGCACCGCCGCCGCCGTCGCGTTGCGCGGATCGCGGGCCAGCGCCGACGACGCGGCGGTCGCCGCCTCCTCGAAGCGGCCGGCGACCAGCGCGTCCACCGCTGGCGCGCTGTCGGCGGCGCGCTCGGCCGGGGCCCGCGGCGGCGGCCCGTCGCCGCCGCAGGCGGTGGCGCCCAGGACGCAGCCGAGCAGCCCGGCGAGCGCGGCGGGCGCGGCGGGCGGGCGCGGTGCCGTCGGCGTCCGCGACGTCGGTCCACACGCACGGCTCCCCATGGCGGCGAGCCTACGCCCGCGCCCACCGCCCGGTCGCGCGGCTCACGCGATCTTCACCTCCGCCGCGTTCGGTATCGGCCCCCACCACGGCGACGGCGGCGCGAACCGCGAGCACAGGCGCGTGACCGCGCGCGCTCACCGCCGCGGCCGGGCATCGCCCGGCGAGCGCCTGGCAGGGGCTGTTGGCGGTCGGCCCCTGGCCAGGGGCCACGCCCGCGCGCGACGCTCGCCGCCGATGAAGCGCCGTACCTTCCTGCGCGCCACCGGCGGCGCGGCCGCCGCGGTCGCGGTCGGGCGCTGGTTCACCGGCCCGAGCTGGGCCGAGCCGTTCGGCGCCGTGCCCGAGCGCGCCCGCTCGGTGATGCTGCCGCCGGCGCGCCAGGCCCGCCGCGTGCTCGAGGGCTTCCTCTACGGCGGCGTGTCGCAGTGGGAGTCGCTGTACCTGGTGCGCGACTACGGTCGCCCCGACGATCCCGATCACCCCCGCACCCAGTACTACACCTTCGACCACGACGGGCCGGGCGGCAACCGGCGCGCGCTGACCGCCTGCGGCTTCCCCGGCGGCGAGCTCGGCCAGGCCTTCGCCCGCGACGAGCTCGGCGCCGCCGTCGAGCTCGGCCCGTTCGCCCACCGCCTGTGGCAGCGCCCCGACGTCACCGCCCGCATGCGCCTGGTGGTGCAGCGCCACGCCCTCGAGCCGCACGAGGCGGCGGTGCCGCAGGCGCTCACCGGCCGGCCGGTCGGGCAGCCCGCCGCCGCCGGCCTCGGCGCCCACATCCAGCGCTACCACGTCGAGCGCGAGCCCGGCGATCGCGCGGCGCCGTGGTCGTACGTCTTCGCCACCGGCGGCGTCGCCGGCGACAACGTGTCGGCGGCCGCCGCCACCGGCGCCCACCCCGGCGCCGCCCGCCCGCTGCTCATCAAGATCGACAACGCCGAGCGCTTCGCCCGCCTCCTCGACCGCGAGGAGCTGCGCGCCGCCGGCCCGCTCGAGCCCTACGACGCGCTGATGCGCACCTACGTCGATGCCCACGGCCGCCGCCTGTCGTGGCAAGGCACGCCGGTGCGGTCGCGTCGCTTCGCCGACCTCGCGATCGCCGCCGGCACCGTCGCGCGGTCGGAGGCCATCGCCGACGTCCTCGAGCCGCGGCTCTTCGACGACCGCGCCGGCGCCGCCTGCGGTCAGTCGCGCGGCCGCGACATCCCGGCGATGAGCCTGGAGGCGGCCCGCCACCTGCTCACCCACCCCACCCAGCCGGCGCGCTACGTGTGCGTGAGCGACATCGGCCTGTACGAGGCCGCGGGCGGCGGCGCCTACGACACCCACGACGACAACGCCGCCGACACCGCGCGCAACCTCGACAACGTCCTGCGCTCGCTGCTCGCGATCATCAACGCCCCCGGCGAGGCCGACCCGACCAAGCTCTCGCTCGACGACACCCTCGTCATCCTCAACACCGAGTTCGGGCGCACGCCGTGGGCCCAGGGCAACAGCGACGGCCGCAACCACCACCCCTACGGCTACGTGACCGCGTTCCTCGGCGGCACGATCACCAGCGCCGAGCGCGGCGTCCACGGCGCGATCGGCCGCGACGGCCGCGCCGTGGCCTCGGCGGTGACCCCGGCCGAGAACCGGATCGCCGCCCTGCTCGCGCTCGGCATCTGGCCCTTCTCCCCCGAGGCCTTCGCGGTGTCCGACGTCCCGGGCGCCGCCTCCGAGGAGGACGCCGCGGCCCGCGCCACCGCCCGGGTGCTGGGGGTGACGCCGTGATCGCGCGCGAGGGGGCGCGCGTGGGGACGAAGGCCGCGGCGCCCGCGACCGTGGGCGCGCCCCCGACCCCGCGCGCCGCGGCGGCGGCGGCGTCGTCGGGGATGGCGGCGCTGGCGCTGGCGGCGCTCGGCCTCGCGCTCGCGCCCGGCTGCGGCGGCTGCGACGGCGACGGCAGCGACGAGCCGGCGCCGACGTTCGAGCAGTGCGCCAGCGCGGCGCCGGCCTACGTGCGCGAGGCGACCCTGGCCCTGCTCGGCCGCCGCCCGGCGTCGCAGCACGAGGTCGACGCCCTGGTCGCGCTCTACGAGCAGGTCGAGGCCGCGCGCGCGGCCGGCACCACCACCGAGCTGCCGCGGGCGGTGGTGGCGCGCGCGCTCCTCGCCCGCCCCGAGAAGCTCGAGCGCTGGACCGTGCACTGGATGGACGCCCTGCGCGTGGCCCGCATCGAGGATCAGGCCCAGGACAGCTGCTACGGCGACGCCCGCCGCGCCACCGTCGACGGCGTCATCGCCGGCTACCTGCGGGACCACCCGGCGACCGCGACCGGCACCGGCGAGCCGTTCACGATGCTCGACGTGGTGCGCAGCGCGGTCGCGCTCGACGACGTCACGCCGATCTACCGCGGCCACCTGTTCGCGCTGGTCAGCCGCCCGATCGTCGCCGCCAACGTCCCCGACGTCGAGGCCGAGCTGGCGCGGCGCGCCGACTTCGGCGCGGTCTTCGACGCCACCTACCTCAACCGCGACATCGTCTGCCTGGGCTGCCACAACAGCCAGGCCGCGATCACCGACCGCGACGAGCCCGAGCTCGATCGCCACTGGCCGCTGGCCGGCCACGTCGACCGCGCCCTCTACGGCGACTCCACCGGCATCGATCCGGCCCGCGCCCACGCCCCGTTCCGCGTCGACGGCTTCCTGCTCGACCGCAGCGGGCGCACGCCGTGGGGCATGGCCACCGCCTGCGGCCGCTTCACCGCGCCGGCCGCGGTCGGCGACGACCTGGCCGAGATCGACGGCCACTTCGGCAGCCTCACCGGCCGCCGCCTGACCGCGTTCGACCTCGACGCCGCCCTGGCCCGCGGCTTCGCCGCCATCCGCGGCGTCGGCCTGACCGTGGCCGCCGACGGCACCGTCGCCGATCCCGACGCCGCCTTCGCCTACATGGTGGCGGCGAGCGCGGTCGAGAGCGTGTGGCGCGAGGTCGTCGGCACGCCGCTGACGATCGCCAACTACTTCCCGCGCAACCAGGCCCAGCGCGACGTCCTCCAGACCCTGACCGACCGCTTCGTCGCCAGCGGCTTCTCGCTCGACGCGCTGCTGGTCGACATCGTCACCAGCGACTACTTCAGCCGCCTGCCGCCCGAGGCCGCCTGCGGCGCGCACCCCTACACCTACCCGGCGATCTTCGATCCGTGGGTGATCGACGACGAGGACGCATCGCGCCGAGGCAACGGCCCGGGCGACGCGGTGACCGCGCTGTCGCCGCGCACGCTCCTGTCGGCCGCCTACGCCGGCCTGGAGTGGCGCCCGCCGCCGGGCGAGCAGTTCCCCAGCGCGGAGGACGGCTGCGACCAGCTCTCGTGCAGCGAGCTGGGCCAGGCCTGCCAGTTCGGGTTCTGCTGCGAGACCTACGCCGTGACCTGCCAGGGCCGGCCGCCGAGCAACGAGCCCGACGAGCTGCCGTTCCAGCGCGCCATCGGCGTCTTCCTCAAGAACGGCGAGCGCGGCTTCCGCGGCCTCGACTTCCAGGCCCGGCTGGCGTGGGAGGACCGCTTCGGGACCTGCGCCCCGCCGGCGCGCGTGACCGGACCCGATCTCGTCGACCGCGCGCTGGCCGCGGCCGCCGCCGTGCCCGACGCCACCGTCGGCGACGTCGTCGCGCTGCTCAAGGATCGCCTGGTCGGCGAGCCGGTCGATCCCGACCACGGCGAGCCGGCCGCGATCGCCGCCCTCGTCGGCCAGCCCCTCGACGCGCCGGCCGCGGCGCTGACCGAGGCCGCCGCCCGCCGCTTCTGCGGCGCGCTCCTGTCGTCGCCGCAGTTCGTGCTCGGTGGTGTAGCCGGCCGCGGCGGACCGCCGCCGCGCCTGACCTTGCCCGGCGATGGCTTCGACGACGCCTGCGCCCGGGTCGCCGCCGTCGAGCTGGCGGGCTGGCGCGTGACCTGCGCGCCGGGGTCGCTCACCGCGACGCCGGTGACGGCGCCCTGACCGCCGCGCGCCGGGCGGCGCGACGGTGACGGCCGCCGCCGGCCGCCCGCCGCCCGCGGCTCAGGCGCGGGCCGCGCGCAGCACGTAGCGGGCGCGGTGCTCGGCGCGGATGTCGCCGGTGGTGGCGTCGCGGAGCCAGGCCATGCACAGGCGCTCGGGGACGGCGATGACGCCGGGGCGGCGGTAGGTGCGGAAGACCAGATCCCACAGCGGCGAGGTCACGCCGTGGTTGGTGCGCGGATCGACGAAGTGGTGGTGGAAGTGGTGGCGGCGGGCCCAGCGGCCGTAGGCGCCGATGCCGGCGTGGGTGTGCTCGCGGCGGTGCAGGATCTCGTAGGCGACGTAGAAGCCGACCAGCCCCAGCGCCCAGGCCGCGCCGTGGCTGCCGGCGACGGCGACCGCCGGCGCCCCCATCACCACCAGCGCCGCGCCCACGACCACCACCTTCTTGGAGGTGGGCGCGAAGTAGTCGCCTTCGGAGTGGTGACGGACGTGCTCGCGGCCGAACGGGTTGCGGCGCAGCGCCGGGTGGTGCCCGAGCCAGCGGTGGATGACGTACTCGAGCAGGGTCCAGGTGAGGACGCCGAGCAGGGCGGCGGCGACGAGTCCGGCGATCATGGGAGCTCCTCCAGGGCGCGCGCGACGTGACGTGGGCTGGCGCCCCAGCCCACCAGCAGCGCGCGGGTGCCGGCCAGGGCGAGGCGATCGATGTCGAGGTGCTGGGGGGCGTTGCGGGCCAGCTTGGGGAGCTGGAGCACGCCGTGCAGCATCGTGAACAGGCACAGCGTGCGCTCGACGGCGTCGCCGGGGGCGAGCTGGCCGGCGGCGGCGGCGGCGGTGAGCACCGCAGCCAGCGGCTCGAGCGCCGCGATCACCGCGGCGGCGGCGGTGCCGGCGTGCGCCGGATCGGCGAGCAGCACCCGCGGGTCGGCCATGGTCACGGCCAGCAGCCCGAAGCGGTGGGGCTCGCGCCGCGCGAAGTCGCGGTAGGTCCGCACCAGCGCGCCGACCCGGGCCAGGGCGCCGGTGCGCGCCGGCAAGGCCGCCTGCGCCGCGACCAGATCGGCGCGGACGTCGGCCAGGATGCGCTCGACCAGCCGGGCCAGGAGCGCGTCCTTGGACTCGACGTACCGGTAGAGCGCGCCCGGCGTGTAGTCGACGGCGGCCGCGAGCTTGCTCATCGACAGGGCCTCGAGCCCGCCCTCGGCCACGACCTGGGTCGCCGCGTCGAGGATGCGCCCGAGGTTGGCGTCGTGGCGCCGCGCGCGCGGGCTCCGGACCTGTTCGTGAATCACGAGTACAAAATAAATGCCATTTACGGTTGTGTCAAGCCCCGACGCACGGCGTGCGGTGCGGGCCGAGGCCGGGCGGGGGAGCGCACCGAGCGGGTCACCGGGCGGGGGCGCGCCGGGCGGCGGGACACCGGGCGAGCACCGAGCGGGGCGCACCGCACCGGGCGAGGCGCACCGGGCGGGGCGCGCCGCACCGGGCGAGGCGCACCGGGCGGGGCGCGCCGCACCGGGCGACGCGCACCGGGCGGGGCGCGCCGGGCGGAGCGCGGATCGAGAGGTTAGACTCGGCGGGACCATGGCCGCCGGCCCCACCGTCGACGCGCGCGGCACCCGCGAGCTACCCGAGGACGACCGCGTCGCGGCGCCGGCGGCGGGCGAGCCCGCGCCCGGCACGATGATCGGCCGGTTCGTGGTGCGCGGCCGCCTCGGCGGCGGCGGCATGGGCGTGGTCCTCGCCGCCGACGATCCCGACCTCGGCCGGCGGGTGGCCGTCAAGCTGGTGCGCGCCGGCGACGATCGCCCGACCCTGCGCGCGCGGCTCCTGCGCGAGGCCCAGGCCATGGCGCGGATCGATCACCCGCATGTCGTCCGCGTCCACGAGGTCGGCGATCACGGCCCGAGCCTGTACATCGCGATGGCGCTCATCGACGGCGAGACCCTGACGGCGTGGCTGACGACGCCGCGGCCGTGGCGCGAGATCCTGGCGGTCTTCCGACAGGCCGGCCTCGGCCTGGCGGCCATCCACGCCGCCGGCCTGGTCCACCGCGACGTCAAGCCCGACAACGTCCTGATCGATCGCGACGGCCGCGCCCACGTCTCGGATCTCGGCCTGGTGCGAGCGCTGGCCGCCACCAGCCACCCCGCGCTCGACGCCGCGCTCACCCACACCGGCATGGTGCTGGGCACGCCCGGGTTCATGGCGCCCGAGCAGCAGCGCGGCGACGCGGTGGACGCCCGCGCCGACCAGTACGCGTTCTGCGTGGCGCTGCGCGACGCCCTGCGCGGCGCCGCGCCGCCGCGGGCGATCACCGCGGTGCTCCGGCGCGGCCTCGCCTTCGATCCCGACGCGCGCTTCCCGTCGATGGTGGCGCTCCTCGCCGCGCTCGAGCCCGGGAGGGGGCGCCGCCGGGCGATGGCGGCGGCGCTGGTGACGGCGGTGGTCGCTGGCGGGGCGACGATCGCGGCGGGGGCGGGGGCGGGCGGTGGGGATGGCGGCGCCGGCAGGGTGGCGGCGGGGATCGCGGGGGAGGAGGACGGCGACGGCGGCGCCCTTCGACTCCGCCCCTTCGGGGCTCCGCTCAGGGCGAACGGAGAGGAGGGCGCAGCCGGAGCCGCTTCGGGATCGGGATCGGGTTCGGGTTCGGGTTCGGGATCGGGTTCGGGATCGGGATCGGGATCGGGTTCGGGATCGGGATCGGGTTCGGGTTCGGGATCGGGATCGGGATCGGGATCGGGATCGGGTTCGGGTTCGGGATCGGGATCGGGATCGGGTTCGGGATCGGGATCGGGTTCGGGGTCGGGATCGGGTTCGGGATCGGGATCGGGATCGGCCGAATCCCCGTTCGCCCTGAGCGAAGCGCCGGAGGCGCGGAGTCGAAGGGGCGCGGGTGCCGATCCGATCACGGGCTCGGGATCGGGCCCGGGCTCGACCGCCGCCTCGGCGGCCGCGCGCGTGTCCGGCTCACGGACGTCGACGCCCCCCGGTCAGGGCGCGGGCCACCCCGTGGCCACGACGCGCCGCGCGGCGGCGCCGGACGACGCGGGCGCCGCGCGCGGCGCGGAGGTGGCGGCGGGCGAGGCGGCGGCGGCGCCGGCCACGCGCCTGACCGGCGCGGGACGCGACGCCGCCCGCGCCGCGATCCGCGACAGCGGCTACCACGGCTTCACGCTGAGCAGCCTCGACGCCGATCTGGACGGCTCCGCCCGCTCCTTCCAGGACGAGGTCGATCGCCGGGTCGCCGCCGGCGAGCGCGGCAACCTCGAGCTGCTCGTCGCCCGCACCATGCTCGGGGTGATCGCCCGTCGCCGCGGCGACTGCGCCGCCGCCCTCGCCCACTACGCGGCCGCGCTTGGCGACCCGCCCTCGACCCTGCCCGACAACCCGGCGCGCACCCGCGTCTACCTGTGGCTCGGCCGCGCCCACTGGGGGCGCGCGCTCTGCCACCTCGCCGCCGGCGAGCTCGCGGCCGCCGACCGGGCGTTCGGCAGCACGCGGATGGTGGCGTGGGGCGGCGCCAGCCGGCTCGAGGTCGCCGACCTCGATCTGAGCTGGGGCGTCCACTTCCACGCCCGCGGCCAGCTCGACCGCGCGCGCCCCGTGCTGCGTCGCGCCGGCCGCGAGGGCGACGCCGCGCTCCGCCGCCGGCTCGAGACCTGGCTGGCCGCGGTGAGCTGGGACCTGCGCGAGCCCTCCACGCCGACCCTCGGCCTCGACGGCAAGCCGGTGGGGACGCCGCGATGACGAAGACCCTCACCCTCCCCGACGACGAGGTCGCGGCCGGCGCGCCGCGCGCCACCGACCACCTCTACCTCGCGCTCGGCGCCGGCGCCCCGGGCGGCGCGCGCTGGGACCTCGCGGGCATCGACACCGTCGAGATCGGGCGCGGCGCCGAGCCCGCGGCCCGCGCCGTCCGCCGCGCCGGGCGCGCGCTGCGCGTCGACTGTCCCGACCCCTGGATGTCGTCGGTGCACCTCCGCTTCGAGCGCGCGCGGGGCCACTGGCTGGCGGTCGACGCCGGCTCGCGCAACGGCATCCTGATCGACGGCGCGCGCCAGACCCGCACCGCGGTCCGCGATCGCGACGTGATCGAGGCCGGGCGTACCTTCTTCCTGCTGCGCGGCGGCGAGCGCGCCGGCGTCGCCGACCTCGACCTCGCGCAGCCGGCCGACGACGGCCGCCCGCTCACCCTCGATCCCGAGCTCGGCCACGAGCTCGACGAGCTCGAGCGCGCCGCCCGCGCCCGGGTCCCCATCCTGGTCGGCGGCCCCACCGGCGCCGGCAAGGAGCGCATCGCCCGCGCCGTCCACGCCGCCTCCGGCCGCCGCGGCCCGCTGGTCGCGGTCAACTGCGGCGCCCTGCCCGCCGGCCTGGTGGAGAGCGAGCTGTTCGGCCACCGCAAGGGCGCGTTCTCGGGCGCGGTCGCCGCCCACCCCGGCCTGATCGCGGCGTCGTCCGGCGGCACCCTGTTCCTCGACGAGATCGGCGACCTGCCACCGGCGGCGCAGGCCGCGCTCCTGCGCGCGCTCGAGGAGCGAGAGGTGCGCGCGGTCGGCGCCACCGCCGCCGTCGAGGTCGACCTGCGCGTGGTCGCCGCTACCCACCGCGATCTGGAGGCGATGATCGCGACCGGCGGCTTCCGCGAGGATCTGCTGGCCCGCCTGGCCGGCTTCACCCTCGAGCTGCCGCCGCTGGCGGCCCGCCGCGTCGACCTCGGCCTGCTCGCCGGCGCCCTCCTGCCGCCGGACGCGGTGCTGGCCGCCGCCACCGCCCGCGCCCTGTTCGCGTACCCCTGGCCGCGCAACGTGCGCGAGCTGGCTCGCGTCCTCGAGCGCGCGGTCGCCCTCGCCGCCGGCGGCGAGCTCAAGCCCGCGCACCTGCCGGCGGAGATCGCGCAGGCCCGCTTCGCCGCGCCCGCGGCCGGTGACGACGCCGCCGGCGACGCCCGGCGCGCCGAGCTGGTGCGCCTGCTCGAGCTCCACCGCGGCAACGTCACCCGGGTCGCCGCCGACCTCGGCCGCGTCCGCCAGCAGGTCCAGCGCTGGCTCAAGGCCCTCGGCCTCGATCCCGCGCGCTATCGCTGACCTCGGCGCGGCGCGACGCCAGCCGCGACGAGCGCCGCCCGTCCGCGCCGCCCGGGCCGCCCGCCCGCGCCGCACGCCCCGCCCCGCACCGTCCGCGCCGCGCGCCGCGCGCCGCACGCCGCCCGCGCTGCACCGCACCTCGAGGTGCACGTGGGGTGCACCGGTGCACCGCCCGCCCGGCCCGCGCCGCCGCCCCGAGGTCTCGCGGGCTTGCGCGCCCGACGCGCCTGGCACGTCGGCTGCTCTGGCCGACCCCCATGCGCGCCTCGCCGCCTCCTCCGCTCACCGCCCTCCCCTTCGCCGTCCCCGTCGTGCTCGGCGCGGTCACCGCCCTCGCGCTGTGCCTGGCCGAGGACGCCCACGCCGACCCCCACGCCGGCGCGGGCCCGCTCCGGCTCGCGCCCGGCTTCACCCCGCACCCGCGCCTGTCCTACAAGCTCGCCGCGCGCGTCGACGACACCCGCGTCCACGATCGCGGCTGGCGCCAGTGCGATCCCGGCGGCGGCGCGTTCACGACCCGCGAGCCGCTCCTGCCCTGGGAGGTGACCGCGCCGATGGCGCTGCGGATCCGCCTCGAGAACGACGTCGGCGAGTCGGCGCACGTCGGCGGCGTGATCGTGCTGCCCGACGGCAGCTACGTCTGCGAGCAGCAGGGCAGCCAGTTCTTCATGAAGAGCTGGCCGCGCGGCCGCTACGCCCTCTACCTCTACGGCCGGTCGATCGGCGTGGCGGCGACGGTGCGCTTCGAGGATCCGACGCGCGCCCGCGCCGACCTCGACGCCGCGCTGGCCGCGCTGCCGGTGGTCGCGCTCGGCGGCGACGACGTCCCCAACCCGCGCCACCAGGCGCTGGCGCCGACGGTGGCGGTCGCCGTCGACGCCGCCGGACCCACCTGCGGCAAGGGCCGACAGCGGGTGATGCCGCTGGCCCGGCTCGAGGTGTCGCGCGCCGCGCGCTGGTACCTGGCCAGCGAGCGCGCGTCGCTGTTCGTCCTGACCGCCGACCAGCGCTGCCTCGATCCGGCCCAGGCCCCGCTCCTGCCCGCGGGCAGCCACCAGCTCTGGACCGTGGTGCCGCACGACGGCGGCCTCGCCACCTACCCGCTCGAGATCGACGATCGAGACGGGCTGCTCCGCTTCCCGGCCGCGCCCACGCGCGAGGTCGGCGCCCTCGACGCGCCGCTGGTCATCCGCGGTCAGGTCCGCCCGGCCGAGCGCTGGTACGCTCGCCGCGGCGCCTGCGGCGGCGCCGCCCGCGCCCCCGACCTCTACCTGCGCTCCGATCGGCCCCTGCAGAAGGCGTCGCTGTCGCTCCTGTGGTCGCGCGCGCCCCAGCGGCTGCACGTGATGGGACCGCTCGAGGAGCTGGGGACCAACAGCCTGCCGCGCTGCCAGGACGGCCAGCGCAGCGAGCACACCTTCGACCTGCTCGAGGGCACCTACGCGGTGTGGATCGGCGGCGAGACCGCGGCCGCCGGCAGCGACTACCACCTCCTGGTCCTGCGCGAGGGGCTGGCCATCGCCCCCATGACCAGCCTGGCCCCGATCCCCGAGGAGCTGACCCTGGCCGACCGCGCGGTCAAGCACCACTACCCGTACTTCACCGGCGGCGCCCTCACCGCGTGGACCGCGCTGTGGACCACCGCGCCCGATCGCCTGTTCGTCTACACCCGGGCGCCCGTCGCCGACGGCCGGACCCAGCTCCCCGCCGGCGAGCCGCTGCTGGTGAGCTGGTCCAGCCGCGATCGCACCAGCGCCATCCGCTTCGACGGCAGCCACGTCCAGGTCGACACCCGCCTGCTCGCCCTCGAGCGGCCCGCCCGGATCGTCCTGCCCGCGCAGCCGACGCTGCCGGAGGTGAGCTCGCTGTCGAGCGCCATCGACAAGGCCGGCCCCGAGGACGCCAGGGCCATCGCCGCCTACAAGAAGGTCGACGACCGCTACAGCGGCTGCATGTACCGGTACCTGTCCCGGCACGACCCGACCTGGGGCAAGAACCACGACGTCTACCGCATCCGCGGCGACCGCGTGGTCAACGTCGGCGATCAGGTCGCCGCCGCCGGCGCCCGCGCCTGCGGCGCGAAGGCGGTGACCGCCGCCGGCGCCCGCCTGGAGAAGGAGCTGGCCCGCACCCGCGCCGCCCGGGCCGCCCGCCACCTCGCGGCCGTCCGCAAGCGCTTCGGCGTCTGAGCGCGTCCACGTCGGCTCGGGGGCGAACGGCGCCCGCCAACACCCGACATCACTCGCGCGGCGGCCGCGGCTTGTCGGCCTTCGACACGCCCTCGCTGGCGCTCGGGCGGCTCAGGCCGACCGGGGAGATGGGCTCGCCGTTCGCGATGAGGTCGAGCCCGAGTCCGAACCCGAGTCCGAACCCGAGCCCGAACCCGAGTCCGAGCCCGAGTCCGAGCCCGAGCCCGAGTCCGAGCCCGAGCCCGAGTCCGAGCCCGAGCCCGAGCCCGAGCCCGAATCCGAGTCCGAGCCCGAATCCGAATCCGAGCCCGAGCCCGAGCCCGAGCCCGAATCCGAGCCCGAGCCCGAATCCGAATCCGAGCCCGAGCCCGAGCCCGAACCCGAGCCCGAATCCGAATCCGAGCCCGAGCCCGAGCCCGAATCCGAATCCGAGCCCGAGCCCGAGCCCGAACCCGAGCCCGAATCCGAATCCGAGCCCGAGCCCGAGCCCGAACCCGAGCCCGAATCCGAACCCGAATCCGAATCCGAGCCCGAGCCCGAATCCGAGCCCGAGCCCGAATCCGATCCCGAGCCCGAATCCGAGCCCGAGCCCGGGCCCGAATCCGAGCCCGAGCCCGAATCCGAACCCGAGCCCGAATCCGAGCCCGAGCCCGAATCCGAGCCCGAGCCCGAATCCGAGTCCGAGCCCGAATCCGAATCCGAGCCCGAGCCCGAGCCCGAGCCCGAATCCGAACCCGAGCCCGAATCCGAGCCCGAGCCCGAGCCCGAACCCGTCCCCGAGTCCGTTTCCGTTCCCGTCTTCTCAGGAGAGTTTCCCATGCAGCCCAAGCACCTCGCCATCGCCCTCTGGATCACCGCCCTCCTCATCCTCGTCGGCGTCTTCACCCGGAGCTGGTTCACCCCCGACCGCGGCGACGGCGGCGTCGGCCTCACCGGCGTCGAGGTCTGCCGCGGCGGACGCTGCCAGACCGCCTCGTGGGACGAGCTGAAGCGCGCCCCCAAGGACATCGGCGTCTTCGGCTGGCTCGGCCTGGTGAGCGGGCTCGGCTCGGCCGGGCTCGTCGCCGCGGTCGGTGGCCTGGTCTTCGCCGGCCGACCGGTGCGCATCCCGCTCAAGGTCGTGAGCGTCGTCCTCGGCGTGACCGCGTTCGCGACGACCATGTTCGCGATGCGCGTGCTGGGCGAGATGTCGCGCGACGTCTCGCTCGGGTTCTCCGGCTTCCTCGCCGTCGGCGGCCTCGTGGTCGCGGGCGGCCTGGTGCAGAAGGGCGTGGCGCCGCTCACCCGCGCCCAGGCCAGCGGCGGGGCCCTCGCGCCGCCCGGAGCTGGCGCGGGGAGCTGAGGCGCCGCGCCCGCCCGCGCGTCAGCTCGTCGGCCGCTTGGCGGGCGCGGTGCGCCCCGGCTTCTTGCCGCGCTTCTTGCCCGACCCCGAGCCCGGGCCCGAGTAGTCGGTCCACCGGTAGCTGGGGTCACCCGGCGCGCGGTAGTCGACGTGGATGAAGCCCGAGCGCGGGTAGATGCCGATGCCCATGCCCCCGCCGTCCAGGCTCTCGGCGAAGTCGTACATCTCGCGGATCGAGACGCCCTTGATCCGGATGTCCATCGCCGAGGCGTGGAAGTGGCGGCTGGAGTCGCGCTCGGCGAAGCGGAAGCCGCTGACCAGCTCGATCTGCTTGCCGCCGAAGTGATCGGAGATCCGCGAGAGCTGCTCGTACAGGCGGGGATCGACGGCGCGGGTCTCGCCCGTGCGCTTGCAGCGGAACAGCTCGTCGAGCGCGGCCAGGGCCTCGTCGTCGAAGCTGCCGTCCTCGCGGTAGATGTTGACCTGGACCTCCTCGCGGAAGTTCGGGGTCTGGAGCCAGATCGCGCCCGACGGCCGGGGCAGCGGCTCGGTGCGCAGCTTGGCCCGGGCCACGCCGTGGCCCTGGAACTCCTTGACGAAGGAGCAGCTCCGCCGCGCCTTCTTGCCGGTCCCCTTGGTCGAGCAGAGCTTGACCTTGGCTGACTTCTTCTTCTTGCCGCCTCCCGCCGTCCGCTTCGCCGCCGCCTTGCCGGACGTCACCTTGGCCTTGGCCTTGGCCTTGGCCTTGGCCGCCGGGGCCTTGGCCGCCGGCCTGGGCTTGGCCGACGGCCCGGCCTCGGCCGCCGGCACCTCGAGGGCGGCCGGCGCCACGGCGGTCACCCCGAAGGCGAGGGCGGAGACGAGGAGGAGCCGTCGCAGCATCACGAAGGAGGGCCAGGCTAGGCGAGCCCGGCGCCGGGATCAAGAAAGATTCACGCCGCCCTGCATGGGCCCGTCCAGCTCGATGCCGATCTGCCGGGCCACGTCGAAGATGCGCTCGTCGCGGTAGAACTCGCCGTAGCAGATGCGGACCAGCCCGGCGTTGGCGATCTGCTTGAAGCAGTTCCAGCACGGCGAGGCGGTGACGTAGATCGTCCCGCCCTCGATCATGACGCCGTTGCGCGCCGCCTGGATGATGGCGTTGGCCTCGGCGTGGATGGTGGCCACGCAGTGGCCGTCGACCATCATGTGACCGACGTCCGAGCAGTGGGGCATGCCCCGGATCGAGCCGTTGTAGCCGGTGGACAGGATCGTCCGGTTGCGGACGATGACCGAGCCCACGTACTTGCGGGGGCAGGTCGAGCGCGTCGCCACCACCTGGGCGATGCTCATGAAGTACTCGTCCCACGACGCGCGCGGCCGCACGACTTCGCTCATGCCCGGCAGGCTAGCGCGGCCCTCCGACGGTCCTGGCGCGCCGGGGCCCCGCGCCGCGCCCTCCGGCGGGCCACGCCCGGCCGCCGCCGTGCTAGCGTGCGCCGTCCATGTCGGCGAAAGAGCAGGGCAAGTACAAGGACACCGTCCTCCTTCCGGACACCGCGTTCCCGCAGCGCGGCGACCTCGCGCGCCGCGAGCCCGAGCTCATCGCGCGCTGGCAGGCGACCGACCTCTACGGCCGGATCCAGGCGGCGCGCGCCGACGAGCCGAGCTTCGTCCTCCACGACGGCCCGCCCTACTCCAACGGCCACATCCACTACGGCCACATCCTCAACAAGGTGCTCAAGGACATCGTCGTCAAGCACAAGACGATGACCGGCCTGTGCGCCCCCTACGTCCCGGGCTGGGACACCCACGGCCTGCCCATCGAGCTCGCGGTCGAGCGCGAGCTGGGCGAGCGCCGCGCGACGATGTCGCAGGCCGAGATCCGCGCGGCGTGCAAGGCGTACGCGCTGCGCTACGTCGACATCCAGCGCGAGGAGTTCCAGCGCCTGGGCGTGCTCGGCGACTGGAGCCGCCCCTACCTCACCCTCGATCCTGTCTACGAGCAGGCGATCGTCAAGGCGCTGGCCGCGTTCGCGCGCGGCGGCTTCCTGTACCGCGGCAAGAAGCCGGTCTACTGGTGCCCGCGCGACGGCACCGCCCTGGCCGAGGCCGAGATCGAGTACGCCGACAAGCACTCGCCCTCGATCTACGTCCGCTTCGCCCTCGACGACACCGACGCCGGCGTCCTCGCCGACGAGCTGGCCGGCGGCACCGTGGCCCTGCCGATCTGGACCACGACGCCGTGGACCCTCCCCGCCAACCTGGCGATCGTGCTCCACCCCGAGCTGGCGTACGTCGCCCTGCCCTCGCCGGTCGCCGGCGAGTGGCTGGTGTGCGCCCGCGAGCTGGCCGAGCGCTTCGCCCAGGCCGTGGGCCACCCCGAGCTGGCGGCGCGGGCGGTCGCGATCGCCCCCGATCGCCTGCGCGCGCTCGAGGGCCGGCGCTACACCCACCCGTTCGTGGCCGCCGCCGACGAGGCGTCGTTCCGGGTGTGGTTCGCCGACTACGTCACCACCGAGCAGGGCACCGGCCTGGTCCACACCGCGCCCGGCCACGGCGTCGACGACTACCGCACCGGCCAGAAGCACGGCCTGCCGCCGTTCGCGCCCCTCGACGACGCCGGCCGCTACACCGACGAGGCGCCGCCGTGGCTGGTGGGCAAGACCACCGACGAGGCCAACGCGCTGGTCGTCGACCACCTGGTGGCGTCGGGCCACCTCCTCAACCGGGCCGGCGAGCGGGTCCAGCACAGCTACCCCCACTGCTGGCGGTGCAAGGGGCCGATCCTGTTCCGCGCCACCAGCCAGTGGTTCGTGTCGATCGACCACGCCCGGCTGCGCGAGCGCGCGCTCACCGCGATCCGCGAGCAGGTGCGGTGGATCCCGCCGTGGGGCGAGAACCGCATCCACGCCATGATCGAGAACCGCCCCGACTGGGTGCTGTCGCGGCAGCGGCTGTGGGGCACCCCCATCCCCGCGTTCTACTGCGGCGCCTGCGGCACGCCCCACGCCGAGGCCGACACCATGGAGCACATCGCCGGCGTCTTCGGCGCCGAGGGCGCCGACGCGTGGTGGACGCGCACCGCCGCCGAGCTGGTGCCCGCCGGCGCCGCCTGCCGCGGCTGCGGCGCCGGCCCCGAGCGCTGGGAGAAGGAGCACAACATCGTCGACGTCTGGTTCGAGTCGGGGGTGTCGTGGCTGGCGATCGCCGAGCACGCCCCCGGCCACGAGCGCATCGACCTCTACCTCGAGGGCTCCGACCAGCACCGGGGCTGGTTCCACAGCTCGCTGCTCGCCGGCATCGGCGTGGCCGGGCGCGCGCCCTACGCCGCGGTCCTCACCCACGGCTTCGTCCTCGACGAGAACGGCTTCCCGCTGTCGAAGACCGCGATCGAGCGCGCCCGGGCCGAGGGCAAGCAGACCAGCTACGTGCCGCCCGAGGAGCTCATCAAGAAGCTCGGCACCGAGATGTTGCGGATGTGGGTGGGCTCGACCGACTTCCGCTCCGACATCCACTACTCGCAGCAGCACGTCGAGGGGCTCGGCGAGTGGTACCGCAAGCTGCGCAACACGGTGCGCTGGGCGCTGGGCTGCCTCAAGGGCTTCGCCTCGGCGGGGCCGCACGAGGATCGCGCCCACGTCCGGCGCCACGGCCTCGGCGTCGACCGCTACCTCCTCGCCAAGGTCGACGATCTGGCGGCGCGCGGCCGCGACCACTACGAGGCCTACGAGCTGCACGCCGTGCACCGGGCGCTGGTCGACTTCGTCACCGTCGAGCTGTCGGCGCTCTACGCCGACGTCGCCAAGGACCGCCTCTACCTCGATCGCGCCGACGCCCCGACGCGGCGGGCGGCGCAGGTCGTGCTCTACGAGGCGCTGCGCGCGGTCACGCTCCTGATGGCGCCGGTCCTGTGCTTCACCGCCGAGGACGTCTGGAGCCACCTGCCCCGCCGCGAGGGCGATCCGGACTCGGTCCACCTCGCGCTCTACCCCGAGGGCGAGCGCCTGGCCGAGGACGATCCGCGCCTGACCTCGTTCGCGACCGTGCTCGGCTGGCGCGAGCGCGTGACCCGGGAGCTCGAGCCCTTCCGCGCCGCCAAGCACCGCTCGCTCGACGCCCGGGTCACGATCGCCGGGTCGAGCGGCGAGCTGCACGCGCTGCTCGAGCACGCCGAGGAGCTGGCCGATCTGTTCATCGTGTCGGCGGTCGACGTCGTCGAGCAGCCGGGCGAGGTGACGATCGAGGTCGCCGAGCACGGCGGTCACCGCTGCGGCCGCTGCTGGAAGTGGTTCGAGGTCCTGGCCGCGGCGCCGGACGACGTCTGCGAGCGTTGCGCCGACGCCCTGACCGCGCTAAACGGCTGATCCTCATGCCCCGTCGCTGGACGCTCTTCCTCCTGGTCGCGATGTTCACGATGATCGCCGACCAGGCGACGAAGCTGTGGGCGCGCGACGCCCTGCCGGTCCACCCGGCGGGCTGCGAGATTCCGGACGCGGTGGTGGCCGGGACCTGCATCGGCCTCAACGATCCGGTGATCGACGGCTACTGGGACTGGCGGCTGTCGTTCAACCAGGGCTCGGCCTTCGGCCTGTTCCACGGCCAGACCGGCGCCCGCGTCTTCCTGTCGATCGTCGGCGTGCTGGCGCTGGGCGTGATGGTGTGGATGGTCAAGCGCGCCCGCGACGACCAGAAGTGGCTCCTGTGGGCGCTGGGGCTGGTCGCCGGCGGCGCGGTCGGCAACCTCATCGACCGGATCTACTTCGGGGTCGTCACCGACTTCGTCCTGTGGCACACGCCGGCCAAGGAGGCGAAGAGCATGTACCGGTACGCCCACGAGTGGCCGGTGTTCAACGTCGCCGACGTGGCGCTGGTGGTGGGCGTGGTGATCATGCTGTTCGCCTCGGGCGACGACGGCAAGGAGCGCAAGGCCAAGGCCGACAAGGCCGACAAGGCCGACAAGGCCGACAAGGCGGGCGCCGCCGCCAAGAAGTCGTCGCCCGCCGCCTGATCGGGGTACCTTCGGGCCGGTGAGGCGAACGACGTCATGGCCCCGCTCCCGGCCTCGCGGCCGCCTGGGTCCCGCGGCCGCGGTGGCGCTGGCCGCCGCGGTGGGCGGGCTCCTCGTCGCCGGCTGCGCCGAGGAGGACCACGGTCCGTTCCGGCCGCCGGGCGGGCACGGCGGCGGCGGCTCCAGCCAGGGCGGCGACGCCGCGGTCACCGACGCCGACGGCGACGCCGGCGGCCTCCTGCGCGGCCGGGTGTGCATCGTGACCGACCTGCGCGTGCCCGACGCCTGCCCCAACGTCACCGAGCAGGCGGGCGTGACCGTCGGCGTGCGCGGCACCGCCGAGGTCACGACCTCGGGCGCCGACGGTCGCTTCGCGCTCCCCGCCGCCGGCGACACCCTGGTGCTCGACGTGGCCCCCGGCTCGATCACGCTCCAGCGCGCGACCGTGCCGGTGGCGGTGACCGCCGCGCTGGTCAACGCGCCGGTCATGACCCGCGCCGCGTGGACCGCGGTCGAGGACACGCTCGGCGTGGTCGTCCCCGACGGCGGCGGCATGGTCGCGGTCTACGTCGAGGACGGCGGCGCGCCGGTCGCCGGGGTGACCTTCGCCACCGCCGCCGGATCGTCGGTGGCGCCCTTCTACGACGACGGCGCGGCGCTGGCCTGGACCCAGCAGGGCGGCACCGGCGCCGCCGGCGTGGCGCTCCTCGTCGACGTCCCGGCCGGCACCGCCACGCTCGACGGCGTCGCGCCCGATCTGCGGGTGGCGCGGTTCACGGTGCCGGTGGTGACCGACGCGATCACGTTCGTGCGGGTCGGGCTCGCCGCTCCGTGACCGCGCTGGTCGCGACCGTCGCCTGCGCGCTGGCGATCGGGGTGACCCTCGGCCTGCTCGGCGCCGGCGGCTCGATCCTGACGGTGCCGCTGCTCACCTTCGTCGCCGACCAGCCCCCACGCGCGGCCATCTCCAGCTCGCTGTTCGCGGTCGCGGTCACCGCCGCCGTCGCCGTGATCGGCCACGCCCGCGCCGGCCGGGTCCGCTGGCGCATCGGCCTCGCCTTCGGGCTGGCCGGCATGGGCGGCGCGTACGGCGGCGGCCGGCTGTCGGCCCACGTGCCCGAGCGCGCGCTGATGATCCTGTTCGGCGCGATCATGGTGGTGGCCGCGATCGCGATGCTCCGGCGCGGGGACGGGGCGAAGCCGGGCGTGGCCGGCGTCGCCGCCGCCACCGACGGCGAGGAGCCGAGGCCCCGGGCCCTGGCCGTGCTCGCGCTCCAGGGCGCGGTGGTCGGCGCGCTCACCGGGCTCATCGGCACCGGCGGCGGCTTCATCATCGTGCCGGCGCTGGTCTTGCTCGCGCGCCAGCCCATGCATGCCGCGGTCGGCACCTCGCTGTTCATCATCACCCTGAACGCCGTCGCCGGCCTGCTCGGTCACCTCGGCCAGGCCGAGCTCGACTGGACCGTGACCCTGGCGGTGACCGGCGCCATGATCGGCGGCAGCCTGGGCGGGGTGGCCCTGGCCGGGCGGGTCCCCGCCGCGCGCCTGCGCACCGGCTTCGCCCTGTTCGTGCTGGCGACCGCGGCGGTGGTGCTGGTCAGCCAGGCCTAGCGCGCCGACTCGGGTCGGCGCCGGCCTCGCCGGCGGGACCGACCGATCGACCAGGGCGTGTGGTCCCTTCACCCGCTCCGAGCGGCGCCCGCCGTCGTGCTACCGTGCGACGGTGCTGCTCCGCCAGCTCTACGATCACGAGAGCTCGACGTACACCTACCTGGTCGCCGACCCGGCCAGCGGCCAGGCCGCGCTGATCGATCCGGTCGCCGAGCAACAGGAGCGCGATCTGGCGCTGATCGAGGAGCTGGACCTGACGCTGGCCCTGGTCCTCGACACCCACGTCCACGCCGACCACGTGACCGCCGCCGGTGCCCTGCGCCCGCGCACCGGCGCCCGCACCGCGGCCTCGGCGCGCGGCGCCCCGTGCGTCGACGTGCCGCTCGAGGACGGCGCCCGCCTCCGCGTGGGCGCGGTGGAGCTCGAGGTGATCGCCACCCCCGGCCACACCGACGACAGCCTGTGCTTCCGGGCGGGCGACCAGCTCTTCACCGGCGACACCCTGCTCGTCCGCGGCTGCGGCCGCGCCGACTTCCAGAACGGCGATCCGCGCGCGCTCTACCGCTCGATCACCGGCCGCCTGTTCACGCTGCCCGACGCCACCGTGGTCTGGCCCGGGCACGACTACACCGGCCGCACCTCGTCGACGATCGGCGAGGAGCGCCGCCACAACCCGCGGCTCGCCGGCAAGCGCGAGGACGAGTTCGTCGCGATCATGGACGCCCTCGGCCTGCCGCCGCCGCGCAAGCTGGCGCTCGCGGTCGAGGCCAACCGCGCCTGCGGCACCGTGCCCACGCTCGGCTACCGCGATCTCGACCCGCCGACCCTGGCCGAGCTGGCGGGCACGATCGCGATGATCGACGTGCGCGAGCCCCACGAGTTCACCGGCGAGCTCGGCCACGTCGCCGGCAGCAAGCTGGTGCCGCTGGCCACCCTGCTCGACGCCGCCCGCGCCTGGCCGCGCGACGAGGAGCTGGTGCTGGTGTGCCGCTCCGGCAACCGCTCGGGGCGGGCGGCGCAGGCGCTCGCCGGCGCCGGCTTCACCCGCCTCTACAACCTCGCCGGCGGCATGCTGGCGTGGAACGCCGCCGGCCTGCCGGTCGAGCGCTGACGCGTGTCGCCCTCCGGGGCGACACGCGTCAGACGATCCAGGGGAGGGCGTGCCGCCCTCCCGCGTCGGGCGAAGCCCGCCGAGCCTCCCTCCCGGCTCCGGCCGGACTCCCGGCCGGGCGCGACCCGGTCGCGCCTGCTCACAGCCGCGCCAGCGCCTCCCGCCAGCCCTGCGCCTTGTCCTCGGTCTCCGCCAGCTCGGCCGCCGGGTCGGAGTCGGCGACGATGCCGCCGCCGACGTGGAGGCGCAGCTCGCCGCCGGCCAGGGTCACGATCCGGATCGCGATCGCCAGGGCGAAGGCGCCGCCCTCGCCCAGCCAGCCCAGCGCGCCGCAGTACGGCCCGCGCCGCGCCGGCTCCAGCTCGTCGATGATCTGCATCGCGCGGATCTTGGGCGCGCCCGTGATCGAGCCGCCGGGGAAGGTCGCGCGCAGGAGCTCGGCCCAGCCGACGTCGGCGCGCAGGCGGCAGCTCACCGTCGACACCTTGTGGTAGAGGCCGGGCAGCTCGACGACGTAGCCGAGCTCGTCGACCGCGACCGAGCCGACCTCGGCGACCCGCCCCAGATCGTTGCGCTCGAGGTCGACGATCATCAGGTGCTCGGCGTCGTCCTTGGGGTGGCGGGCGAGGTCGGCGGCCAGCGCCCGGTCGCGCGCCGGGTCGCCGGTGCGGCGGCGGGTGCCCTTGATCGGACGGGTGTCGAGGCGGTGACCGGCGCCGGCGCGGGCGAGGAAGCGCTCGGGCGAGCCCGACACCACGCGCACCCCATCGGCCTCGATCAACCCGCCGTAGGGCGCGGGCGCCACCGCCCCGAGCGCGGCGTACAGGGCCAGGGCGTCGCCGTCGTCGAGGATGGGCGCGATCAGGCGGCGGGCCAGGTTGACCTGGTAGCAGTCGCCGGCGGCCAGGTAGGCGCGGATGCGCTCGACCCGGGCGCAGTGCGCGTGGCCCGGATCGTCGGCGGCCAGCGGCCCCAGGCGCGGCGGCGGGCCCGGGGCGACCGGGCCGGCGGCCAGGGCGGCGGCCAGGCGCGCGGCCGCCGCGTCGTCGACGGCGACGATCGTGCCCGACGCCGGCGCGCCGGCGGTCGCGCCGCCCGCGGCCGGCCACCGCACCACCGCGTCGTAGGCGGCGAGCCAGGCGTCGGGGGTGTCGTCGCCGCGGGCCGGGCCGGGGCCGAGGCGCTCGACGCTGCGCCCCAGATCGTAGGAGAGGAAGCCCATCACCCGCGGCCGCGGCCGCGGATCGTCCGACGTCCGGACCTCCGCCCCCTCGCCGAGGCCGGCGCCGTGGGCGCGGGCGAAGCGATCGATCGCGGCCACCGGCTCGGCCGGGCCGTCGCGGCGGAGCGCCCCGCCCGGCCCGCGCTCGATCGCGCGCCCGCCGCGGAGCTCGAGGGTGGCCACCGGGTCGGCGGCCAGGAACGACCACGCCCCGCAGCCGTCGTCGTCGCGCCCGCTGTCGAGGAGCACGCGGCCGCGGCGGCCGGCCAGGCGCGCGGCGGCCGCCAGCGGCGACAGCGCGATCGTCGGGCCCGGCTCGCGGTCGCCCCGCGCCGACATCAGGACCCGGGCGGCGGCGGAGGCGGCGCCTGCTCCTCCTGCACCAGCACCACGCCCTCGCCCGTGCACTCGACGAACAGCTCCGAGGCCGGCCCGCGATCGGCCGGCGTCACCGCCCGCGGCACGACCCGGCCGATCCAGCCCGCCAGGGCGCTGGCGTCGACGTAGAGCACGCGCTCCTGGGCCAGCTTGACGGCGAGCAGCGGCCGCTCGGTGCGGAAGGCGACCGCGCCGTGGCCGCGGAACTGGACGATGGGGACGCGGTTGCGCGAGCCGGGGACGTGGCCGTTCTCCCAGCGCAGGCCGGGCTCGAAGGCGAAGACCAGATCCTCGCGCAGGTAGAAGATGTCGTCGTCGAGGCTGACCGCGGTGAACTGCCCGCCCGCCGGCGCCGCGATCAGGTGGCCCTGGCCGGTGACCGTGAACATCGGCCGGCCGTCGGTCTCGAACGGCTCGGCCCGGCTCTGGCCGCGCGCCCGCCGCATCGCCGGCTCGTAGGCCAGCTTGCCGCCGGTGACGTCGACGCCCTCGGTGCGGGTGAACATCTTGTCCGTGACCCGGACGATGAGCACGCCGCCGGCGCTGATCTCGAAGGGGTGATCGCCGTCCTCGGGGCGGACCAGGCGCGAGGTCGCGAACTCGGACAGCGGCTGGGGCGGCCGGCTGCCGGCGGCCACCCGCAGCCCGGTGCCGGCGACCGCCGCCGGCGCGGCCTTGGCCACGGCGCGCGAGATCGCGCCCCGCGCCGGCTCGTCGACGACGCCGCCGGGCCCGCCGCCGCCCCCGAGGCCCCCGAGGCCGGTGATGACGAGCTCCTTGCTCTCGTCGTGCGAGCGCTCCTCGGCCAGGGCGGCGTCGATGAAGCGCTGCGACTCGCTGGCATCGCTCTCCTCGGCGGGTGCGGCCGCCTGCTCGTCGACCGATGCCGCGGGCGCGGCGACCGCGGCGGGCGGCGGCGGCGGCGCGGCGGGCGCGGCGACCGGCGCGGCG
>CAADGB010000382.1 GCA_900696455.1 uncultured delta proteobacterium | reverse complement strand
GTCGGTCCGGATGTCGGTCCGGATGTCGGTCCGGATCTCGGCGCGGCCCTCGGGCGGGTCGTCGGCCCCGGGGTCCTGCGGACCGAGCTGGGCTGCCGGCAGGTCGGACATGCTCCCCGATACCAGCGGGCCGGGGCGCCAGCAAGCCCCGCGAAGGCCGCCAGGCGCCTTGAGCCGGCCACGACCCGCTGCTACAGTGCCCGCGGCGCGCTCCGTGCGCCGCCCCGATGACGCTCCTCTATCAGTGGCTGCAACGCGCCGCGCGGGTCCAGGGCAACAACAAGGCCCTGGTCTACCGGGACAACTACCTGTCCTGGCGCGGCCTGCTCCACCGCGTCGATCGCCGCGCCCAGGAGTTCAAGGCGATGGGCATCCGCGAGGGCGCCTGGGTCGGCCTGATGCTGGGCAACGTCCCTGACTTCGTGATCCTCGCCCTGGCCCTGTCCAAGCTCGACGCCGCGGTGGTCCCCATCGATCCCACCACCGGCGCCCGCGAGCTGGAGCTGATGCTCACCGCGGCGCCGCTGCGGGCGCTGGTCACCCGCCCCCGCGGCTCCGAGGGCTCGATCACGGCCAGCGGGCAGACCACGCCGCCGCCCACGACCACCGCGCCGCGGCCGCGCAGCAACCGCACCACCGTGCCGCCCTCGGCCGCCGGCGGCGCGATCGGCGCCGCGGCCCAGGCCGGCCCCCCGGGCGCCTCGCCGGTCGACGCCGGCGCCGAGGTCCGCCGCCGCCTGCAGGGCACGCTCCTCACCTGCAGCGTCTTCAAGCGCGACGTCCCCGACGTCGAGGTCGACCCGGTCGCGATCCTGTTCACCGCCGACTCGCTGGGCGATCCCAAGGCGGTCCTGCGCAGCGACAAGAACTCGACCGCCGCGGTCGACCACGCCGTCGCCGCCCTGAGCCTCACCAGCGAGAGCCGCATCCTGGTGGCGGTCCCGCTCTTCCACGCCTACGGCTGGGACCTGGGGCTCCTGCCCACGCTCAAGCTGGGCGCGACGCTGTTCCTCGAGGAGGAGCTGTCGGCGCGCCGGGTCGGCAAGCTCATCCGCGAGCACGACGTCGACGTCCTCCCCGGCACGCCGCAGATGTACGCCGAGCTGTCGCGGCTGCCCACCGCCAAGAAGCTCGAGGTCGCGAACGCGCGCTACCTGGCCGCCGGCTCGCGCCTCGACGACGCGGTCGCCGCCGAGTTCCTCGACAAGTACGGCATCCGGCTCCTGTCCTGCTACCACTCGACCGAGGCCGCCACGGTGGCCATCGATCTCACCGGCAAGAGCCCGGGCTCGGTGGGCAAGCCGCTCGCCGGCGTCGACGTCCGCATCACCGGCGCCGACGGCAAGCCGGCGGGGACCAAGGACGGCATCCTGTGGGTGCGCAGCAAGGCGCTGTCGCCGGTGTCGCGCGGCCCCTACGACGCCGAGACCCGCGGCAAGGGCAACGGCAAGGCCAAGGCCGCGCCGCGCACGGCGTCGATCGGCTCGGTCGACAAGCAGGGATGGTTCCGCACCGGCGACCGCGGTCGCCTCGACAAGAGCGGTCGCGTCTACCTGGCCGGGCGCGAGGACGACGTGGTCAAGGTCGAGGGCAAGCGGGTCGCCCTCGGCGAGGTCGAGGGCTGCCTGGAGTCGTTCCCCAAGGTCAAGCAGGCGCAGGTCCTGGTCGTGACCGACCCGCTCGCCGGCGCCATGGTGGTGGCGCGGGTGGTGGCCAAGGATCGCTGCGGGGCCGAGGAGATCATCGACCACTGCGCGCGCAACCTGGCCCCGTACAAGGTCCCGCGCCGCATCGAGTTCTGCGACGTGATCTGATCGGGCGGGCGAGTGGTCGCCCTCCCGCGGGCCGCGCGCGCCGCGACCAGGTGGCGCCGGCTCGGGCGCGAGCTCACGGCGCGCGGCGGTGGTCGTCGTGGTCGTCGGGATCGTCGTGGTCGTGGTCGTGCGGGTCGTCGCGCCAGCGCTCGGCGCAGCGCTCGGTCGCCTCGATGAGCACGCGCGCCGCGTCGGCCTGGGCCGGCGTGGGACGCGCGCCGTCGACCAGCGCCTTGTGGGCGAAGCCCCACTCGAAGGCGGCCACCTCGGCGTCCTCGGCGCAGGCGCGCGCGGCGCACCCGCACATGCGGTCGCGCTGGTCGCGGAGCGCGGCCAGCACCTCGGCCATCGCCGGATCCGGGGGCGCCGCGTCCGGACCGTCCCCGGGCACGTCCCCGGGCAGGCCGGCGTCGCCCGCGTCGATGGCGCGGCCTCCGGTCGGCGTCACCGTCGCGGCGCGCGGCCCGCAGGCCGCGAGCCCGAGGCCGCCGAGCCCGCCGACGCCGAGCCCGACCGAGACCGCGGCCGCGGCGACCGCACGGATCACCGACGCGCTCCATCCACGCCCCCGGGACCGCGCGGCCCGCGCTCCGGCGCCCGTCGTCACCCGGGCGGCTTCTGGTTCGCCAGCTTCTTCGCGCACTCGTTGAGCTCGGCCGAGATCTTCTGGCCCTGCTCGTTCTGCGCCGGCGTGGCCTTCTTGTCGAGCTCCGACAGCCGCTTGGCGTTCTGGAGCATCCACCGCCCCTGCTCGTTGAGCACCTCGTCGACGCACGCGGAGTCCTCGCACTTGCAGCCGCGATCCCGGAACTCCTTGAGCTTGCCCAGGGTCTCGCGCACCAGCGGGTCCGTCTTGTCGCGGTTACAGGCCGCGCCGGGCGCGAGCAGGCCGAGGGCGAGGACGAGGGCGGCCACGCGAGGCGCGACGGGATGGGACGAGCTACGCCAGGGACGCATCGAGGCTCCTTGTGAGGTGGCGGGTGAGCGTCCGATGATAGCGCAGCGATCCGCGCCGGTCACGGCGCGCCCTCGAGCCTCTCCTTGCAGGCCCGCATCTCTTTCTCGATCCGGTCGGCCTCCTCCTCCTGCGCGCGGCTCGGCTTCACGTCCCTGAACCGCTCGATGTTGGCCATCATCCACGTCATGAACCCGCCCTCGACGTCCTCGACGCACGCCGCGTCCGTGCACGCGCAGATCTCGTCCTTGGTCGAGCGTAGCTGGTCCAGCACCTCCGCCACCGCGCCGGCGTCGCAGCTCGGCGCGGCGGCCAGCTCGGTCCTCACGCTGGCGTCGAGGTGGGCCAGGCGCGGCGCGCTGTCGAGCAACCACGTCCGCTGCGCAGCCAGCACCGGCTCGACGCACGCCCGGTCGCGACACGCGCAGGCCTCGATGTGCAGCTCCTTCAGCCGGTCGCGGGCGAGGTCAGCGAACGCCACCGGATCTTCCGGCGGCGGGCCCGGCGTCGTCTCGCCCGCGGCGGGCTTGCAGGCCGAGGCCGCGAGCGCGAGCGCCGCGAGGACCAGGGCCGGGAGGACGTGGCGCCAGGGGCGCGCGCGGTGGTGGGCGAGCGGCTTCACCGCCGGACCATACCGCGCGGGCACATCGCGCCGGTAGCCGCCGGACCGCCTCCCTGCCCGCCCCGAAACGCGCGACGGGGAGCCGCGTCGCCGCTCCCCGTCCTCGCGGCCGCTCGCGCGGTCCGTACGTCAGCCCGTACCGAGACGAGCCCAGCTCAGCTCACTCGCCGCCGCCGCCGCCGCCGCCGCTGCCCTCGATCTTGTCCTTGCAGGCCCGCATCTCCTTC
>CAADGB010000381.1 GCA_900696455.1 uncultured delta proteobacterium | reverse complement strand
GCAACCCGCCGGCGCCGTCCTCCGACGGTCGCCCGCCAGTGCCGACCTCCCACGGTCGCCCGCCGCCAGGTCGCGACGGTCGCCCGCCGCCGGGTCGCGATGGTCGCCCGCCGCCGGGTCGCGACGGTCGCCCGCCGCCGGGTCGCGACGGTCGCCCGCCTCGCGGCAGCGCGTCGCCGCCGCGCCCCGGTCCGCCACCGCGTCGTCCACCGCCGCCCGTCGCCGTCCGCTGGTCCGAGGACGGCCCGCGCGAGGTGGCGCCCCGGGGCGGCCGGCGGCGCCCGAAGCGCCGCTTCTGAGCCCTCATCGACCGCGGTCGGAGCTCGCGGGAGACGAACGGCGAGCCCCACCTCTCCGGTCGGCCAGAGCCGCCCGAGCGCCAGCGAGGGCGTGTCGAAGGCCGACAAGCCCCGGCCTCGAACGCGGCGCCGCTGGGCCAGCGGCCGCCGTGACTGCTGGCGATGCTCGGCGGCGACCTGGCGACCTGGCTCAGCGCAGGCCCATGACCTCCAGCACCAGGAGGAAGTTCTGGCGGCGCTCGTCGGCGCCGTCGACGGGGCCGGTGGCGCACGGCGGGGCGTGGCAGCCGCGGTTGACGATGCCGGAGACGGCGTCGATGAAGCCGTCGTCGGTCAGGCCGCCGGCGACGAAGGCGCGCAGCCGATCGCGGTAGCTCCAGCCGTCGACGTCGTAGTCCTGGACCGAGCTCATCCAGTAGAAGAGGCCGGCCACCCACTTGAGCTCGGGGTGGGCGGTGGAGCTGCAGATCGCGCCCGGATCCTGGCAGAAGTCGACGTCGGGGTAGAGCGCCTGGGCCGGCGGCGGGAAGCGCGATGGGTCGAGGTGGGTGCGGCCGAGGTGGTGGTTGAGCATGCCGAAGTTGCAGCGGCCGGTGGTCTGGATGACGCCGCGCCCCCACCAGCAGCAGCCCTCGACCGAGCCGCCGGAGCCGTCCCAGACGAAGGCGCCGCCCTTCTGGCCGGCGTAGACCTCGCACGTCGGGCGCAGGTAGGGCGGCAGATCCGCGCGAGGCGTGAACCCGGGCGCGGTGGCGGGGTACGGCCAGCAGTCGTGGCCGTGGTTCCAGCGGCCGGTGCGGCCGCCGCTGCCGAGGCCGGCGGCAGCGAGCGCGCTGTCGGGCGCGCAGAACAGCGGGCCGGGCGCGCCGTACCAGGCCGCGCCGGTGAGCGCGTGGGTCTGCATCTGCGGCGCGCGCGGGCACGCCAGCTCGCAGTCGTAGTCGTCGTAGCGCTGCCCGAGCTGGCCGCACGCGTTCGACATGGCGTAGCCGGTGGTGCTGTCCCAGTTGTTCTCGTCGCAGGCGTCGTAGCGGATCGTCTCCTTCATGCTCTGGGCGAGGAACGCCGCCAGGTTGACCAGGGCCTGGCGGGTGCGGGTGTCGTCGTCGGCGGTCGCGTCGCCGAGCCACAGCCGGCGCTCGCCGACGCCGGTGAGGTGCATGGCCGCGGCCGCCTGCACGAGGTCGCGCCAGCGGTAGATGCGCGAGGGTCGCCACGACAGGTCCGGGTCCTGGCTGACGAGCACGCGGGTGTCGAAGGCGTCGGCGTCGCCGAGCAGGACGTCGTCGATGCCGGGCACGCCGGTGATGCGGGCGGCGCAGGCGCCATCGACGCAGACCCGACCGTCCGGACACGCCGGCTCGCACGCGGCCGGGCCGCCGCCGCCGCCGCCGCCGTTCGCGTCGGGGTCGGTGCTCGGCGCGCGAGCGCCGCCGCAGGCGGTGGCCGCGAGGGCGAAGGCGGCGGCGAGGGCGATGGCGGCGGCGACGGGGCCGACGGCGCGCGGACGGTCGTGGGAGCGGAGCGGTCGGGTGGGCTCGCCGGTGGTCATGGGCGGAGGGAGAGCGGCGCCCGGCGGATCGGGTCACGCCGCGACGGGGCCGCGTCCGGATCCGGATCCGGGTTCGGGTTCGGATCCGGGTTCGGATCCGGATCCGGGTTCGGGTTCGGGTTCGGGTTCGGGTTCGGGTTCGGGTCCGGGTTCGGGTTCGGGTTCGGATCCGGGTTCGGATCCGGGCCCGGACTCGGACCCGGCCTCACCACTCCCCGCACACCCTGAGCGGAGCCCCGAAGGGGCGGAGTCGACGGGGCTCGGGGGCTCGGGGCTCGGATCCGCGCTCAGGGCCGCGCGCGCAGCGGGCCGGGCGCGTCGCACAGCGGGCAGCGCTGGCTGACGGTGGCGGCGTCGCAGGCGTCGCAGGCGAAGGCGACCCAGTGGGCGCCGGGATCGCCGAGCTCGACGAGCGGGCGCGGGCGCGGCGGGCCGTCGCCGCCCCAGCGCGCGACCGCCGGCACCAGCGCCAGGCACAGCAGCTCGTACTCGCCGCAGCCGGGGCAGGCCCGCGGCAGCGCGAGGCGCGACGGCTCGCCGAGCGCGCGCGCCAGCCCGCCGGCGGCGTGGCAGCGCGGGCAGTCGCGGTCGTCGAAGGCCAGGGCGCCGCAGGCGACGCAGGCGATGCGGTACGTGCCGTCGACGAAGTTCTCGCCGGTGTGGGCCCAGCGGCCGGCGTCGTTGGGATCGGCCAGCATGGCGACGACGCTGCGATCGATGTAGCTGGAGATGTCGAACGTGCGACCGCCGCAGCCGCAGCCGCCGCGGACGATCGCGTCGAACCGTGCCTCGTCGAGCTTGCCCATCGTGGCCGGGCCGTCGCCGTCAGTCGCGGAGGTCGGCGAGCATCGCCTCGACGCGCTCGGCGGACACGCCGCCGGCGGTGGCGAGCTGGGTGGCGATCTCGCGCTCGGGCTCGGAGAAGTCGTCGTCGGCGAGGCCGACGGCGAGGCCGAGCATGAGGGCGGCCTCGGCCTCGGACGGATCGCCGATGAGCTCGGCGACCCGCGCGATCAAGGGCTCGAAGCCGGCCTCGTCGAGGGTGTGGCCGCCGTCGGTCAGGAGCTGATCGATCGTGTCGCGATCGAGGCCGCCGAGCAGCTCGAGCCGGTCGAGCAGGGCGTCGTACTCGGTCTCGCTGACGCTGCCGTCGGCGGCGGCGACCAGGTAGCCGCAGGTCACCGCGGCCTCCCGGAACGACTCGCTGGTCAGCCGCTGGGTCATGCCGTGGCGGGTCCACCAGGCGCGCTTCTCGTAGGTCGACATCGCCCCGTGTATAGGGCCCGCGAACGGGGAACTCAATCGCTCTCGCGGCCGATCCATCCCTGCTGGCTTCGTTGCCGGCTCCGGTCCTCGGGTCACATCCGGCGAGGATGCTCCCCTCCGGTCCTCGCCGTCGCCTCGCCAGCCGGGCGCCT